>NZ_JBOCEG010000008.1:0-161719 GCF_050586465.1 Rhodovulum sp. YNF3179
CAGCTGAGCGGCTGCGTGACCGGGTCGAGCACCACCTGCAGGTCGTCCTTGACCGCCAGGAACCCCTCTTCGAGGCCAAGCGTGAGCTCCCGCGACTGCGGGACCGCGTCGCAGGCATCGTTCAGCGCGTCGAGCGACGGGAACGGCATTTCCCAGGGGGAAACGCTCTTCTCGGCGCTCTCGCCGCCGGCCTTGCCGACGAGGTCGGCCATCGACATCGGCCCGCCGCCGCCGCTGCCGTCGCCGGCGCACCAGTCGCGCAGGCCAAGCCCGTCGAAAATGAAGTCATAGGTCGCCATGTCTGACCCTCCTGTGGCGCTTCCGGTCCGGGCGCGCCTGTCGGTTTGCATGGAAAAAGGGGAGGGCGGGCGGCACGCCGGCCGCCCGCCCAAGCTCGCGGCTCAGTGGCTTACTGAAGCACGGAGGCGAGGTTTTCCTCGGCCGAGTCGTTCAGCCAGCCGCGCCAGGTGCCGGTGTTGTTGGTCAGGAAGTAGACGGCCGCCTCTTCGGCAGAGGCGTTGTTCTCGTCCATCCAGGCCAGGATGCCGCTCATGGTGGCGGTCTCGAAGGTCATCTTGGACAGGAACTCGGCCACCGCGGGGTTGTCACCCTTGAAGTCGGTGGTGACCGAGGTCAGCACCGGCGCCGCCGGGAAGTCCGAGACGCCCGGGTTCTCGGCGTCCTGGTTCTGGTTCCGCGTGTGGACGTCTTCCTTGACCGGGCCGAGATCGACCTTGGTCATCTCGTATTTGCCGAGCGGCACGGTCGGACCCCAGTAATAGCCGAACCAGGGCTGCTCGTCCTCGTAGGCCGAGGCCATCGACGTCGCCAGCGTCTCGCCGGAGCCGTGGTTGAAGACCTCGATGCCCGAGTCTTCGAGATCGAGCGCGCGCACGAGGTTGTCGCTCACGACGCGGCAGCCCCAGCCGTCCGGGCAGTTGTTGAACTGACCGCCGACGAGCTCGGGATTGGCCATGATGCCGTCGATGGTCTTCAGTTCGGGATGCTCCTCGGCCAGGTAGGTGGGAATCCACCAGCCCTCGACCCCGCCGGGCTCGAGCACCTTGCCCAGCCGTTCGACCTTGCCCTGGTCTTCCAGCTGTTCGTAGACCTCGCCGGTCGAATTCAGCCAGAGCTCGGTCACGATGTCGGGTTCGCCGTTCTCGGCGACGGAGGTGACGGCCGGCACCGTGTCCGACGGCACGATGGTGACGTCGCAGCCATAGCCCTGTTCCATGATGAAGGTCGCGACATTGGTCACGACGGAGGCCGAGGCCCAGTTCATCTCGGTGATGGAGACCTCACCGCAGGCCATGTGGTTGTCGGCCTGGGCCGCAACCGGCGCGAAGAGCGCGCCGAAGGCCACGCCAAGTGTCAGCTTACGCATGTCACATACTCCTTCTGCTTTGTGTTCCGCGACCCCTCGGGCCGCGATCGCGCATGTCACCGGCCCCTGTCCGGGGCGGCGGCACACGAATTCCGGGGTTCGGAGCGGGCAGCGGCGGATTTCGCGCTCTCCCCTGCCGGACAGACGGGACGCGCGGGCCGCATCGCGGCAGGTCGCGGACGTGTCTTGCGTCTTCTGCGGGGGATGAGTCTGCTGCCCTTTTTGCTTTGGCAAACTAAGTAAGTTGCTCCGGGTTGCAGATCGTTTTGCAACTCGAGCGAAGACCTAGTGCAGCTCGGGTGAGACTGCAACAGCTTAGGGCAAAGAAATTTTCATTATAAAACAGTATATTGAATTCAGGTCCTTGAAATCCCTGAAAATCACCGCCGAATACGGCAAGCCATAGGGGGTCGAATTAATATAGTTCATAAGCATTGCATAATATCGTGGCTCGACCACAGGGTTTCCGGTGCGCGGCATGGCGACCGGCATACGTGCAGACGTCATGCCGCTGTCACGCGACGGCGCTAGGCCGGCGGCGCAGAACACAGGAGCATCGCGTGCAGAGTTACCGCGCCTTCATCGCCGACCCGATCCGCCGCCCGGTCGTCGTGGCCCATCGCGGGGCCTGGCACGCGGCGCCCGAAAACAGCCTGGGCGCGATCCGCGCGGCCGCGGAGGCCCGCGCCGACGTGGTGGAGATCGACATCCGCTGCAGTGTCGACGGCGTGCTCTTCCTGATGCATGACGACACGCTGGACAGAACCACGGCCTGCGCGGGCGCGGCCGAGTCGCGGACCATGGCCGAACTGTCCGCCATGCCGCTGCGCGCCGGCGCGGGCGGTCCCGGGACGGCGGCGACCGGCCCGGACAGGGTTCCGACGCTCGCCGCGGCCTTCGATGCGGCGCGGGCGGCCGGCGTCTATCTCGATCTCGACGTCAAGCGGCGCGCGCTGCTGGAGCCCGCCGCGGCGCTGGCGGCCGAGAAAGGCATGTCCGCGCGGGTGTCGGTCAAGATGCCCGTCCGCACCGCCGACGACCTCGCGCGGCTGCGGCAGATCGCGGCGTCTCACGGGATCATGGTGATGCCGCAGGCGCGTTTCGGGCCGGACGGCGCGGCGCCGCTCGCGCAGCTCGTCGCGACGGGCGCGCCGATGGTCGAAGCGTTCTTCGATGACCTGGCGGCCTTGGCCCCGCATCGCGCGGCCCTTGCGGCGGCCGGTCTCTCGGTCTGGGTCAACACCCTGGATCTGGTGGCGCCCCCCGCGCTGTCGGACAGCCATGCGCTGGACGCGCCCGACGCCGTCTGGGGACGCCTGATCGCGGCGGGTGTCAGTGTCTTCCAGACCGATCACCCCACGGCGCTGGCGCGCTATCTGGACACCCTTGGCTGAGCCCGCGGCAAGCCCCGGGAAAAGCCCAGCCCCAGCGCCAGCAGCGCAAGGATGATCCAGAAGGCCGGGAACCAGCCGCCCAGGTCCTCGACCGCGACGCCGGCCAGCACCGGGCCGATCACCTGGCCGATGCCGGCCCCCTGGTAGAGCAGCCCGGACAGCAGGGGGGCCTGTTCCGGCGTTTCGGTCAGCCGCGGGATCGAGCCCCAGACCACGGCCGGCGGCACCCCGGCCGCGAAGCCGAAGGCGAAGGCCGCCGCGATGCGCGGCCCGTCCGGCAGCATGGGCGCGAGCAGGAGGAAGGCGAAAAGGATCATCGCCGCGAAGGACAGCAGGAACAGCCGTCGCGCCGGCACCCCGCGGTCGAGCAGCCAGCCCGCCCAGATGTTCGAGGGCACCAGCGACAGCGCGGTGAAAAAGGCCACCAGGGTCGCGTTCACCGGGGTCATCGCGAACTCGTCCACCAGCAGGGTCGGCAGGAAGGCCATCACGATCAGGTTCGAGGCCGAGAAGACCACGAAATTGCCCGTGGTCAGCAGGCTGGCGCGGGTCAGCACCCGGCGCAGCCCCGAAAGCCGGGCCACGGCCGCGCCCCGGGCCGGGGGCGGTGTCGTGGCGGCCAGCAGCGCCGCCGCCACCAGCGGCAGGCCGGCGCAGATCCAGAAGGCGCCCCGCCAGCCGACCCGGTCGAGCACGAGCCAGGCGATGGCCATCATCAGCGCCATCCCCGCGGGCAGCCAGGCCGCCCAGATGCCGAGCGCGAGCGATTTCTGCCGCGCCGCCGTCGCCGCCTGGATGATGGGCGGCATGGCCGTCACCGCCAGCGCGAAGCCGAGCGCCTCGACCGCCCGGCTGGCCAGCAGGGACGGCACGCCCGGCGCGACCGCTCCCAGCGCCGAGCCGCCGGCGACGCAGAAAAGACCGAGCAGCGCCGCCCGGCGCACGCCGATCATGCGGGTGAAATTGCCGAAGACCAGACCGGTCAGCGCCACGACCACGCTGATCAGCGAGACATAGACCGCCAGCAGCGACAGGCCGGCGCCGAATTCCGCCCGGATCAGCGGCAGCGTGGCCGCCGCCTTGCCGAGTTGCAGCGCGGCCGTCATGCCGGCGAAGGTCGCGGCCAGCACGACCGTCCAGTCGGTTTTCTCGACGCTCACGCGGGCGCTCCTGTCCAGCCGTGTCACGGGGCCGACGGCGCGGCCGGCCGGACCCTGCGCCCGCGGGCCGGCGCGGTCAAGTCACCGGGCGCGGTCGATCAGGTCGCGCACCACGGGGCCGATCTCGTCCACGATGACCGAGACGCCCGCGGCGTTGGGATGGATGCCGTCCGGCTGCATGTAGCGGCGCATGGCTGCAGGGTCGTCCGGGCCGGCCGCGAAGGCGGTGAAGAAGCCGGGGTGGTAGAGCGTGCCGTAAGCCTCGGCCAGTTCGGGATACATGGCGTCGAAGGCCGCCTTGTAGTCCGGGCCGTAGTTGCCCGGGGCGGAGATTCCCACCAGCAGCACCGGCACGTCCCCCGCGGCGGCGGCCTCCAGGATGCCTTGCAGGTTGTCGCGGCTGACGGCGGGATCGATCCCCCGCAACAGATCGTTGCCGCCCAGGGCCACGATCATCGCGTCGATCTCGCCCGAGAGCGTCCAGTCCACCCGCGAGAGACCGCCCGCGGTGGTGTCGCCCGACACGCCGGCGTTCTGGATCGTCGCCGCTTCGCCGCGCTCCCGCAGCCAGTCCTGCAATTGCGGCACGAGCCCCCGTTCCGGCGGCAGGCCGTAGCCCTGCACGAGGCTGTCGCCGAGCGCGGCGATGGTCACCGGCCCCGCCGCGGCCGCCGGCAGCGCCAGGCCCAGCAGGATCACGAGTGCCGCCGCCAGCTTGCTCAGCCGCGCCGCCGCCCCATATGTCATGCGGGCAAGCGACAAGCGAAAGGCAGTCATGGCAGAGCCGGTTCTCTCTCTCCGCGACGTGGCGCTGTCCCTGCAGGGCAATGCAGGGCCGGTGGACATCCTGCACGGCATCACGCTCGACGTGGCCGCCGGCGAGACAGTGGGTCTGGTGGGGCCGTCCGGGTCTGGCAAGTCGTCACTCCTCATGATCATGGGCGGGCTGGAACGCGCCACGGCGGGTCAGGTCCAGGCCCTGGGCCGCGACCTGACCGCGCTGGGCGAGGACGCGCTCGCCCGCCTTCGCCGGGACAATATGGGGGTGGTCTTCCAGTCCTTCCACCTGATTCCGACCATGACCGCGCTCGAGAACGTGGCGACGCCGCTGGAACTGGCGGGCCATGCCGACGCCTTCGACCGCGCCGAGGCCGAACTGCGCGCCGTCGGGCTGGGTGACCGTCTGGCCCATTATCCCGCCCAGATGTCCGGGGGCGAGCAGCAGCGCGTCGCGCTGGCCCGCGCCGCCGCGCCCCGGCCCGCGATCCTGCTGGCCGACGAACCCACGGGCAATCTCGACGAGGCCAACGGCGCGGCGATCATCGACATGCTTCTGGGGCTGCGCGACCGCCACGGCGCGACGCTGGTGATGGTGACGCACGCCCCCGAACTGGCCGCGCGCTGTGACCGCGTGGTGCGGCTCAGGGATGGCCGCATCGACGCCCCGGCCGCCGCGCAGGTGGCCGAATGAGCCTTGTCACCGCCAGCCGCTTCGCCCGGCGCGAACTGCGCGGCGGGCTCTCCGGCTTCCGTATTCTGCTGGCCTGCCTTGCGCTCGGCGTGGCGGCGATCGCCGCGGTGGGCACGGTGCGAAGCGCCATCGAGGCCGGGCTGGCGCAGGAGGGCGCGCGGCTCCTGGGCGGCGACGCGCAGCTCGAGTTCACCTACCGCTTCGCCTCGGACGCGGAAAAGGCCTGGATGAACGGCGTGGCCGACCGCGTGTCGGAAGTGGTGGATTTCCGGTCGATGGCGGTGGTCGAGCGTGGGGGCGAGACCGAGCGCGCGCTGACCCAGGTCAAGGCGGTGGACGATCTCTACCCGCTGCTGGGCGCGGTGCGGCTCGATCCCGAAATGCCGCTCGCCACGGCGCTGGACGGGCAGGAGGGCATGCCGGGCGCCGTCATGAAACGCGTGTTGGCCGACCGGCTGGGCCTCGCGCCCGGCGACAGCTTCCGGCTGGGCCAGCAGGCGTTCCGGCTGTCGGCCGTTCTGGTGGTGGAACCGGACGATGCCGGGGGCGGATTCGCGCTGGGCCCGCGCACCATCCTGCGCACCGCGGCGCTGGCCGACTCGGGCCTGATCGGCCCCGGCACGCTTTTCGAGACGGAATACCGCATGGATCTGCCCCCGGGGGCCGACATCGCGGCGCTGGAACGCGAGGCCGAGGCGCGCTTTCGCGACAGCGGGGCACGCTGGCAGGACAGCCGCAACGGGGCGCCCGGCATCCGCGAATTCGTCAACCGGCTCGGCAGTTTCCTCGTGCTGGTCGGACTCTCGGGCCTGGCCGTGGGCGGGGTTGGCGTGGCGGCGGCGGTGCGGGCCTACCTTGCCGGCAAGACCGAGGTGATCGCCACGCTCAAGACGCTGGGGGCGGACCGGCGCACGATCTTCCTGACCTACCTGATCCAGATCGCGGTGCTGTCGCTGGCCGGGGTCGCGCTGGGTCTCGTCATCGGCGCGGCGGCGCCCCTGCTGCTGGCACCGCTGATAGAGGCGCGGCTGCCGGTGCCGGCGGCCTTCGCGCTTTACCCCGCGCCCCTGGCCGAGGCGGCGGTCTACGGGCTCCTGGCCGCGTTCCTCTTCGCGCTGTGGCCGCTCGCCCGGACCGACGAGGTCCGCGCGGCGACGCTGTTCCGCGACATCGGTGCCGGGGCACGGGGCTGGCCGGCGCGGGTCTACCTGCTGGCCATGGCGATGCTGCTGATGGCGCTGCTGGCGGCGGCGGTCGTGTTCTCGGGGGCGGCCGAGCTGGCGCTCTGGACGGCCGGGGGCATCCTGGCGGTGCTGGCGGTGCTGGCGCTGGCCGCGGCCGGTGTTCGGGCGCTTGCCGCGCGCAGCACGCGGGTGGCGCGCGGCCGGCCCGCGCTGCGCCTGGCGGTCGGGGCCATCGGCGGCCCCCGTCAGGAAGCCGCCTCCGTCATCCTGTCGCTGGGGCTGGGCCTGTCCGTGCTGGCGGCCGTCGGGCAGATCGACGGCAACCTGCGGGCCGCGATCTCGCGCGATCTGCCCGAGGTGGCGCCGTCCTATTTCTTCGTGGACATCCAGAACGACCAGCTTCCGGGCTTCCTCGACCGGCTGAAGGGCGACCCCGCGGTCTCGCGGGTGGATACGGCGCCGATGCTGCGCGGCATCATCACCGAGATCAACGGCCAGCCGGCGCGCGAGGTCGCGGGCGATCACTGGGTGCTGAACGGCGACCGGGGCGTGACCTATGCCGCCGCGCCTGGCCCCGAGACCACGGTCACCGACGGCGACTGGTGGCCGGCCGACTACAGCGGCCCGCCGCAGGTCAGCTTTGCACGGGAAGAGGCGCTGGAGCTGGGCCTCGCCCTGGGCGACGAGATCACGGTCAATATCCTCGGCCGCGACCTGACGGCGACGGTGACCAGTTTCCGCAACGTGGATTTCTCGACCGCGGGGATCGGCTTCATCATGTCGATGAACCCCTCGGCGCTGTCGGCGGCGCCGCATACCCATATCTCCACCGTCTATGCCGCGCCCGAGGCCGAGGCCGCGATCCTGCGCGATCTGGCCGGCGCCTATCCGAACATCACGGCGATCAGCGTGCGCGACGCCATCGACAGGGTCTCGCAGGTGCTGGCCGGGGTCGCGGCGGCGACGTCCTACGGCGCGGCGGCGACGCTGGTCACGGGACTCGTTGTGCTGATCGGCGCGGCGGCGGCGGGCGAACGGGCCCGCACCTACGAGGCCGCGGTCCTCAAGACCCTGGGCGCCAGCCGCGCCCGGATCCTGACGAGCTTCGCGCTGCGCTCGGCGCTGACCGGGCTGGCGGCGGGCGGCGTCGCCATCGCCGCCGGGATCGCGGCCGGTTGGGCGGTGTCGCGCTTCGTCATGGAGACCGACTTCGCGGTGACCTGGCCCTCGGCGCTCGGGATCGTGACGGGGGGCGTGGTCCTGACGCTGCTGGCCGGGCTCGCCTTTGCCTGGCGCCCTCTGGCGGCACGGCCGGCCCGGGTGCTGCGCGCGCGGGAGTGATACCCCGCCGCGCGGGAAAGACCGGCCCGGTTATCCGGATATCGCACCTCCCTGCAGATCCGCGGGCGCCCGGGCGGTGCCGCGCGAAGCTTCACAAAGGCGCAACATGGCTGTTGCGCGGCTGTTACCTGGCGGGCCTATCCGCAGGCTACACTTCAGCCAAATCGAGGACAGCCATGCTTCGCAACACGATCCTTGCTGCCACCGGCGCCGCCATGACCGCATTCGCGGCCCATGCCGAGCCGGTCGAGATCACCTGGTGGCACGCCATGGGCGGCCAGCTGGGCGAAACCGTCAACGAAATCGCCAAGGGCTTCAACGAGAGCCAGGACGCCTACCAGATCACCCCGGTCTACAAGGGCGGCTACGAGGACACGCTGACCGCCACGATCGCGGCTTTCCGCGCCGGCGAGCAGCCGAACGTCGTGCAGGTCTTCGACGCGGGCGCGGCCACGATCATCGGCGCCAAGGGCGCCGTGGTGCCGGCCGAGGACCTGATCCAGGAGGCCGGCGTCGCCTTCGACGCGAACGACTACATCGACGGCGTGCGGTACTTCTACGCCGACAGCGACGGCAAGATGATCGGCATGCCGTTCAACTCCTCGACCCCGATCCTCTACTACAACGTCGAGGCGCTCGAGGCCGCGGGCGTCGAGCCGCCGAAGACCTGGGAAGAGTTCGAGGCCATCGCGCCGCAGATCAAGGAGGCGGGCTACACCCCGCTGGCGCAGTCGCACCTGCCCTGGATCTTCACCGAGAACTTCATGTCGCGCCACAACATCCCCTTCGCGACCAACGCCAACGGTTTCGAGGGCGTCGCGGGCACCGAGATCCTGCCCGAGACCGCCGCGATCGAGGCCCATTTCGACAAGCTGGCCGCGTGGAACGAGGCCGGGCTCTTCGGCTTCTACGGTGCGGCCTGGGGCGCCAACCAGACCCCGTTCGAGAACGGTGAAGTGGCCATGTGGCTCGGCTCGTCGGGCTCCTTCGGCGGTCTGCGCAACGCCGTCGACTTCCCCTTCTCGGCCACGTATCTGCCCTACTGGGAAGGCGTGACGGAGAGCCCGACCAACACCTTCATCGGCGGCGCTGCGCTCTTTGCCATGGCCGGTCACCCCGAGGAGGAGAACACCGCGACGGCCGAGTTCTTCAAGTATCTCTCCTCGCCCGACGTTCAGCTGATGTGGCACCAGCAGACCGGCTACGTGCCGATCACCAAGGCCGCCTACGAGAAGGCGCAGGAGATCGGCTACTACGACGAGGTTCCGCAGGCCGAGGTCGGCATCCAGCAGCTCTCGCTGCCGGGCGGCGCGTGGTCCAAGGGCTACCGCATGGGCTTCTATGTGCAGATCCGCGACGTGATGAACCGTGAATACGCGCAGGTCATCAACGGCGAGAAGTCGGCGGCCGAGGCCTTCGAGGTCATCAAGGCCGAGGGCAACAAGCTGCTCGACCGCTTTGCCAAGACGATGAACTGAGACCGTCGGTCTGATCCCGCGGGGGCGCCTGGAGGCGCCCCCGTTTTCAATTCTGCCCGGGACCCGTCATGAAGAAGGCGCAGTTCAACAGCCGCTGGATGCCCTATGCCCTGCTGATGCCGCAAATGGCGATCATCGGCATCTTCTTTCTCTGGCCCGCCGCCGAGGCGATCCGATCGTCCTTCTACCTGGAGGATCCGTTCTTCGGGACCGGCACCTTCGTCGGCTTCGAGAATTATTCCAACGTCCTGACGGATCCCAACTATCGCCGCTCGGCGGTCTTCACCGCCGCCTTCACGCTGACCGTCGTCTTCGTCTCGCTCGGGCTCGGGCTGCTCTTCGCGGTCTCGGCCGACCGGGTGCTGCGCGGCCAGCAGACCTACAAGACGCTGCTGATGTGGGTGTATGCCATCGCGCCGCCGGTGGCCGGCCTGATCGGCGTGATGCTCTTCGACCAGCATATCGGGCCGCTCACCGACGCCGCCGCGGCGGTCGGCTGGAACCTTCAGATCGGGGTGGACTACTGGGACACCGCCGTCGCGATCACCGTGGTCTCGGCCTGGAAGCAGATCCCCTACAACTTCATCTTCTTTCTCTCGGCGCTGCAGTCGATCCCGTCCTCGGTCAAGGAAGCCGCTGCGATCGACTGCCGGTCCGAGACGCGGCGTTTCTGGACGGTGACCTTCCCGCTGCTGGCGCCGATGACCTTCTTCCTGATGATCCTGAACACGACCTACGCGCTCTTCGAGACCTTCGGCACCGTGGACCTGATGGTGCAGGACCAGCCCGGCAACAGCCCCGTGACACTGGTCTACAAGGTCTATCGCGACGGGTTCCGGGGCAACGACCTGGGCGGCTCGGCCGCACAGTCGGTGATCCTCATGGTGCTCGTCCTCGTGCTCACCATCGCGCAGTTCCGCCTGATCGAGCGGCGCGTGCATTACAGCTGAGGCCCCGAGATGACCCGTGTCCGCCTGACCGACCACCTGGTGCTGATCCTGGGCGTCCTGCTCATGATGGGGCCGCTGGTGGTGGCCTTCCTCACCTCGACGCACGACCACGTCGAGATCCACCGCGAGGGGATGCAGTTCACCCTGGGCGCCGAATTCGCGGAGACCTACGCCACCGTTCTGACCCGCGAGGGTGGCTTCACCGGCGAGATCACCGGGCTGCTGATGACGCAGAACTCGCTGATCCTCGGCATCGGCTTCGCCGTGGGCAAGATCGTGATCTCGATGCTGGCGGCCTATGCGATCGTCTATTACCGCTTTCCGCTCGGCACCTTCTTTTTCTGGGTGATCTTCTCGACGCTGCTGTTGCCGCTCGAGGTGCGGATCCTGCCTTCCTACGAGGTCGCCCAGCAGCTGGGGCTTCTGAACAGCTATACCGGGCTGATCGTGCCGCTGATCGCCTCGGCGACGGGCACCTTCTTTTTCCGCCAGTTCTTCAAGTCGGTGCCTGACGAGCTGCTCGAGGCCGCCCGGATCGACGGGGCCGGGCCGGTGCGGTTCTTCTTCGAGATCCTGGTGCCGCTCTCGCGCACCATGATCGCGGCGATTTTCATCATCATGTTCGTGGTCGGCTGGAACCAGTATCTCTGGCCGACGATCATGACGACCGAAGAGCAGTATTTCACGCTGGTCCGTGGCATCAAGAACGTGATGCAGCAGATGATCGGGGCAGACATCCCCTTCTACAACGAGGCGCTGGCGATGGCCGTGCTGGCGATGCTGCCGCCCGCGGTGGTGATCCTCGTCTTCCAGCGCATGTTCATAAAAGGCCTGGTGGAGCAGGAAAAATGACGACACTCAGAATCCGCGACGCTGTCAAGCGCTATCCCAACGGGGTCGAGGCGGTCAAAGGCGTCTCGGTGGATGTCGGGGACGGCGAGCTGGTGGTCTTCGTGGGACCCTCCGGCTGCGGCAAGTCCACGCTCTTGCGCATGGTGGCGGGGCTCGAGGAGGTCACGGAGGGCGAGATCGAGCTCTCGGGCCGGGTCGTCAACGCGCTGGAGCCCGCCGACCGAAACATCGCCATGGTGTTCCAGAACTACGCGCTTTACCCGCACATGACGGTGCGCGGCAACCTGGCTTACGGGCTGCGCAACCGGGGCACACCCAAGCCCGAGATCGCCGCCAAGGTCGAAGAGGCCGCGCGGATGCTGCAGATCGCCGAGTTTCTCGACCGCAGGCCGAGCCAGCTCTCGGGCGGGCAGCGCCAGCGGGTGGCGATGGGCCGTGCCATCGTCCGTGACCCGGCGATCTTCCTCTTCGACGAGCCGCTCTCGAACCTCGACGCGAAGCTGCGCAACCAGATGCGGCTCGAGATCAAGAAGCTGCAGCGACGGCTGGGCCGCGCGGCGATCTACGTCACCCATGACCAGGTCGAGGCCATGACCCTGGCCGACCGGATCGTGGTGCTGAACGGCGGCCGGATCGAGCAGGTCGGCACGCCGACCGAGGTGTATTCGCGCCCGGCCTCGACCTTCGTGGCGAGCTTCATCGGCGCGCCACCGATGAACCTGGTCGACGCGCAGCTCGGTGACGACGGGCTGCAGGTGGCCGGCCAGGTCGTGGCGCATGACAGCGCCCATCGCGGCCCGGTCACGCTGGGCATCCGGCCCGAGCGCGCGCATCTCGTGGCCGGGGGTGCCGGCCTCGACATCGAGGTCGCGGTGGTCGAGGAGCTTGGCGCGCACCGGCTGATCCACGCCCATCTCGGCGGCCACGAGGTCACGGTCGCCCAGAGCGCCGACGAGCCGGTGCCCGCGGGCCGGATGGTGCTGAGCTTCCGGCCGGAAGACCTGCACCTGTTCGACCGCGGGACCGGCGTGCGGATCTGATCCCGCGCAGGAAACGGCACCGGCGCCCTTGGCGGGGCCGGTGCCGGGCGTGTCGGCGATCTCTCCGGCTCAGACGTAGAAGAGATCGCGGAAGACGTGGTGCACGATGCGATCGCGCGCGATGCCGAGACGCGCCAGTTCCGCGTCGCTCATCGCCTCGAGCCGGGCGATCTCGTCCTTGCGCGACCGGCGCTCGAGATACGCGTTGAAGCCCTGGCCCATGGAGGCGAGGAACGCGTCGATGCGCTCGCGCAGGCCGCGGTCGGCGGCGGTGCTGTTGGTGGTCACGGTTGCCATCTGGAAACCTCCTGCTTTGCAAGTTCCGGTTTCCTCCCTTGGCCTTCAAGCTAGGGACGGACCGCTGACATGACCATTGCGGTCTCTGCAAACCCGCCTTGCGGGTGGCGGCGGCGGGGCGCGTTCAGATATCGAGGTCGCGGCGCCAGGGCGGGTTGGCCCCGGCGCGCGACACGGTCACGGCCGCCGCCGCCGCGCCGAGATCCAGCGCATGGCTCAGCGTCGCAGGGTCCAGGGCGCCGAGCCGGCCGCCGGAGAACGCACCGGCCTCCGCCAGTCCGGCCAGGAGCCCGGCGTTGAAGGTATCCCCGGCGCCGACCGTGTCGGCGACCTCCGCCGGGCGACCCCGGACGCTGACCGGCCCATCCGCCGTCACGGCAAGGGCGCCGGCCGCGCCGAGCGTCACCACGACGAGCGACGGCCCGCGCGCCAGCAGGCGCGGCGCCACGTCGGCCGGGTCGCCGGCCCCCTCGAGCCAGCCGAGATCCTCGTCCGACAGCTTGACGATATCGGCCGCCGCGACCATCCGGTCGATGCGCGCGCGATAGGCGGTTTCGTCGGAAACGAAGCCCGGGCGGATGTTCGGGTCGATCATCGTGACGCGCCGGCCGGCCTCGCGCAGCATCAGCGTCTCGTAGGCGCTGCCGCAGGGCTCTCCGATCAGGCTGATGCCGCCGAAGAACAGCGCCTCGGTCGCGTCGGGCAGGGCGGGCAGGTCCCCGGGCGACAGGCGCCGCCCCGCGGTGTTCTCGTCGTAGAAGGCATAGCGCGCCTGCCCGTCGACCAGCCGCACGAAGGCCAGCGTCGTGGGCGCGTCGCGCACCACCGCAAGCGCCGTGTCCACGCCGCTCTCGGCCAGCACGCCCCGCAGCTGGTCGCCGAAGAAATCCGTGGAGAGGCCGGAGAAAAAACCCGCCGGCGCCCCCAACCGCCCCAGCGCAACCGCGGTGTTGAAGACCGCGCCGCCGGCATGGGGCGCGAAACAGGGCGCGCCCGCGTCGGTTTCGCGCGGGAGCATGTCGATCAGGGCTTCGCCGCAACACAGGATCATCGTGCACCTCCGCCCCTTGCATTGCGCGAAAGCCGCCCCGCCGCAAGTCCGGATCGCGCCCCGCATGATGTTGGCGCGGGCCGTTTCTGCGGCTAGGCTTCGCGGAGGTCCCGCAAGCCCGGCGCCGCGGGGCGCCGGCGATGGGGCATGGAAAATTTAGTGACCAATGTTAACAATTAACATCGCTAACCGGATCGGCTGCGATTCCAAAGGGAGGAATGACATGATCACCGACAAGACCGTGAAGGCGGCGCTGGCCGTCTCGACGCTGACGCTCGGCGCGGCTGGCGCCGCGTCGGCGCAGGAATACAGTTTCAAGCTGCACCATTTCCTGAGCGCCCAGGCCCCGGCGCATTCCCAGATGCTCGCCCCCTGGGCCGAGCAGGTCGAGGCCAATTCCGGCGGCCGCGTCGAGATCGAGATCTTTCCCTCCATGACCCTGGGCGGCCGTCCGCCGGAGCTGATCAACCAGGTGCGCGATGGCGTGGTCGACCTGGTCTGGACGGTGAACGGCTACACGCCCGGGCTCTTCCCGCGCACCGAGGTGATGGAACTGCCCACCGTCTTCACCAACGATCCGGTGGCGGCCAACCTCGCCCTCCACGATCTCTACGAGTCGGATCTCAAGGAGGAATACAAGGGCGTCGAGGTGATGTTCCTGCATGCCCATGCGGGGCAGGGCATCCACATGCGCGACAAGGCCGTGCGCAGCCCGGCGGACCTGGAGGGCGCGGATCTGCGGATCCCGACCCGCACCGGCGCCTGGGCCATCGAGGCGCTGGGCGCGAACCCGGTCGCCATGCCGGTGCCCGAACTGCCGCAGGCGCTGCAGAAGGGCGTGGTCGACGGCGCGCTGATCCCCTGGGAAATCATCCCGCCGCTCAAGATCCAGGAGCAGACCGATTACCAGATCGAGGGCGATGACCGCTGGCGCCTGGGGACGACCACCTTCCAGGTGTCGATGAACCAGGGGCGCTGGGACAGCCTGCCCGAGGACATCCAGCAGGCCTTCCGCGACGCTTCCGGACCCGAGTGGTGGGCCGAGGTCGGCGAGATCTGGCGCGCGTCGGACGATTTCGGCATCGATCTCGCCACCAAGGCCGGGAACGAGCATATCGTCCTCAGCCCGGAAGAGACCGCCGCCTTCGAGGCCGCGCTGGCCCCGGTCGTCACGCGCTGGGTGGACGAGGTCACGGCCAAGGGCATCGACGGCGCGGCGCTGGTCGAGAAGGCCCGCAGGCTCATCGGCGAGCACAGCACGGCCGAGTGATGGACGACAGCCTGCCGCGCGGCCGCACCGGATGGGCCGGCGCGGCCGAGACGATCATCCATGGATGGGCCCTCCTCGGAGGGCTCATTCTCATGGCCGTGGTGGCCATGAACGTGCTTTCGGTCCTGGGGGGCATCTTCTGGAAACCCTTTCCCGGCGATTTCGAGATGACCCAGATGGGCGTGGCCGTGGCGGCCTTCGCCTTCCTGCCCTTCTGCCAGCTGACCGACGCCAACGTCACCGCGGACATCTTCACCGCGCGCGCCTCGCCGCGCTGGGTGGCCGGCTTCCGGTTCGCGGCCTCGCTGGTGGCGATGCTCTTCGCGGCGCTGCTGGTCTGGCGGATGTACCTGGGCATGATGGACCAGCGTGAATACGGCTACACCACCACGATCCTGCAGGTGCCGATCTGGATCGCCTTCCTGCCGATCCTGGTCTCCCTGGTGCTGCTGGCGGTGGCGGCGCTCATCACCTTCGTCGAGTCCGGCCGCCGCGCCGCCGGGGGGAGGCCCTGATGGACCCCGTCACCATGGGGATCGCCGGGCTGGCCATCCTCGTTCTTCTCATCGCGTTCCGCATGCCCATCGCCTATGCGATGATCCTCGTGGGCGGCATCGGGATCATGCTGGTCAATGGCCCCGTGCTGGTGCTGAGCCAGCTCAAGACGCTCGCCTACGGCCAGTTCTCGATCTACGATCTCAGCGTCGTGCCGATGTTCGTGCTGATGGGCGCGATCGCCTCGAAGGCCGGGCTTTCGCAGGCGCTCTTCCGGGGGGCCAATGCCTGGCTCGGCTGGATGCGGGGCGGCACGGCCATGGCCGCCATCGCCGGCTGCGCGGGGTTCGGGGCGGTTTGCGGCTCGTCGCTGGCCACGGCCTCGACCATGGGCAAGGTCGCCCTGCCGGAACTGCGCCGTTACAACTACTCCGGCGCGCTCGCCACCGGGTCGCTGGCGGCGGGCGGGGTGCTGGGGATCCTGATCCCGCCCTCGGTGGTGCTGATCATCTACGCCATCATCGTCGAGGCCAACATCGTCACCATGTTCATGGCCGCGATGATCCCGGGCGCGCTGGCGGTCGTCCTGTTCCTGCTCACGATCGCGGCCTATGTCCTGATCCGGCCCGAGGCCGGGCCCAAGGGCGGCACCGGCGACCGCGCGGAGTTCGTCGCCGCGACGGTGGGCGTGATCCCGGTGCTGGTGATCTTCGGGCTGGTCCTGGGCGGCATCTATGCGGGCTTCTTCAACCCGACGCCGGCCGCCGCCGTCGGCGTCGCGCTGGTCTGGATCTACGGCGCCGCGCGGGGCCGGCTCGGGTGGACGCCGATGAAGGAGGCGCTGAAGGAGACCGCCGCCACCACGGGCATGATCTACCTGATCCTGCTCGGCGCGGAACTGGTCAAGATCTTCATGTCGCGGATCGGGCTGCCCCAGCAGACGGCCGACTGGATCGCCGGATCCGGCATGGAGCCGATGCTGGTGATGATCCTGCTGCTGGTCGCGCTGATCTTCCTCGGCTGCCTGATGGACAGCCTGAGCATGATCCTGCTGGTGATCCCGTTCTTCTGGCCGGTCCTGGTGGAGCTTAACGGGGGCCTCTACCAGATGGCCGAGGGATCGGGTTTCGGGATGAGCACCGAGGATCTGAAGATCTGGTTCGGGATTCTCGCGCTCATCGTGGTGGAGCTTGGGCTCATCACGCCACCGGTGGGCATGAACGTCTTCGTGATCTCGGCCATGGCGCGGGACACGCCGATGCTCGACACCTTCAAGGGGGTGATGCCGTTCTTCGGGGCCGAGATCCTGCGGGTCGCGATCCTGCTGGCCTTCCCGGCGCTGACACTCTGGCTGCCAGGGGTGCTCGGCGGATGACCGGCGCGGCGACGGTCACCGCGGGCGGCGCGGTCTTCTCGCGCCTCAAGACGCTGGGCGTGGACTACGTCTTCGCCAATTCCGGCACCGACTTCCCCCCGATCATCGAGGGGCTGGCGGAGGCCGCGGCGCAGGACATCGATCTTCCGCGCGCGCTGGTCATCCCGCATGAGCATGCCGCGATGGGCATGGCGCATGGCTACTACCTGATGACGGGGCGGCCGCAGGCGGTGATGCTGCACACCAATGTCGGGCTGGCCAACGGGGCCATCGGCGCGATCAACGCCGCCTGCGAGAACGTCCCGATCTTGCTGATGTCCGGCCGCACCCCGGTGACCGAGGCGGGCCGGTTCGGCGCGCGGACCGTGCCGATCGCCTGGGGCCAGGAGATGCGTGACCAGGCCGCTCTGGTGCGCGAGTCGGTCAAGTGGGACTACGAGCTGCGGTTTCCGGAGCAACTCCCGGGTCTGCTCGACCGTGCCCATGCCATCGCCATGTCGACCCCGCGGGGACCGGTCTACCTGTCCCTGCCGCGCGAAGTGCTCTGCGAGCCGACGCCGGCGGCGGGGCTGGCCGCGCCGGTCTCGATGCAGCCGGTCGCCGCGGCGCCGGATCCGGCGGCGGTCGCGCAGGCCGCCGACTGGATCGCGGCCGCCGAACGCCCGCTGGTCATCGCGCAAAGGGGCACGGGCGGGGACGCGACCTTCGCGGCCTTCGGGGCGTGGGTCACGGACTGGGCGCTGCCCGTTTCGTCATGGTGGGCGACGCAGCTGGCTCTGCCGACCGATCACCCGGCCCATGTGGGCGCCGACCCGGGGCCCTGGCTGGCCGCGGCCGATCTCGTGGTCGTGATCAACGCGCTGGCGCCCTGGTGGCCGGACCGGCACCCGCCGCATCCCGGGGCACGGGTCATCCAGATCGGCCCCGACCCGCTCTTCGCACGCTTTCCCGTGCGCAATTTCCGCGCCGACCTGGCGCTGGCCGGCGAACTGGACCTCAGCCTGCCGGCGCTCTTTGACGCGATGGCGCAGCGGGACGGGGACGCGGCCGCCCTCGCCACGCGCCGCAAGCGCATCGCCGCGGCGGCGGCGGACGCCCGTGCGGCCCGCGTCGCGCAGGCCGGGGACCGGGCCGGACCCGGCATCACCAAGGCGTTGGTCAGCCAGCGGCTCTCGGCCGCGCTCGAGGATATCGACTCGGCGGTCTTCTCCGAGCTTGGCACGACGCTCGGCACGCTGGAGCGGCGCGCGCCGCGCAGCTGGTTCCAGGAACCCCATTCCGGGGGGCTCGGATGGTCTTTTCCCGCCGCGCTCGGCGCGCAACTGGCCGCGCCGGACCGTGTCTGCGTCGCCACCATGGGGGACGGCTCCTACATCTTCGCCAACCCGACCGCCTGCCACCAGATCGCCGAGTCGCTGGAGCTGCCGGTCCTGGTGATCGTGCTGAACAATGCCGAATGGGGCGCCGTGCGGGCCTCGGTCACGGGCCTATATCCCGACGGACATGCCGCGCGGGCCAACGAGATGCCGCTGACGGGACTCTCGCCGGTGCCTGATTTCACCGCGACCGCCACGGCGAGCCGCGCCTGGGCGCGGCGGGTGACGGACCCGGCGGACCTCGACGCCGCGCTGGCGGAGGCGCTCGGGGTGGTGCGCGCAGACCGTCGGCAGGCGCTTCTCGACATAAGGGTGCTGCCCGGCTGACCGCCCACCGCGATTGAAAACCCGGCCGATTGCGCGTATATCGGTGCGTCAACAACAAAAAACACCAGAGCAGAGCCGTATCGCCCGATGGGAACGCTGATCGAGAAAGCCTGGACCGAGGTCCTGAAGCCATTGCTGCGCCGCCCGCCGCGGCTGCAGGTGGCCGCGCTGTGCCATCGGCTCAAGGACGGCCGCCGCGAGGTGCTGGTGATCACGAGCCGCGGCACGGGGCGCTGGATCATTCCCAAGGGCTGGCCGATCCCGGGCCAGGACGGGCCGGGCACGGCGCTGCAGGAAGCCTGGGAAGAGGCCGGGGTGCGCAAGGGGCGGGTCTCGCCGGCGCCGCTCGGTAGCTACGGCTACGTCAAGCTGGGCGAGACCGGCCTCGAGGAACCCTGCCGGGCGGATGTCTACGCCATCGCGGTGCGCGAGATGGCCCGTGACTATCCCGAACGCGCCGAGCGTCGCCGCAAATGGGTGACGCCGGCCAGGGCCGCCGAGATGGTCGACGAGCCCGAACTCCGCGAGATCCTCCGCAACTTCTGAGCACGTATCGCCCTGGGGGGGGGTGACGGGTGCCGTCCGCGCGGGCGCCCCCGGGCCGCTTCGCGGCGGTTCATGCCTCCGGCGGGGATATTTCCGCCACTTGGAAGAGGCTCCCGGGCTCCAAGTGGTCCAAATATCCTCGCGCCGGAGGCGCGAAACCTGCCCGGCCGGCCTCAGGCGAAGGGATCCTCGGGATACCCGACGCCCGCGAGATAGAGCCCCTGGGGCGGGCAGACCGGGCCGCAGGCGGCGCGGTCGCGCGCGTCCAGCGCCGTCTTGACGTCCTCGGGTGCCCAGGCCCCGGCGCCGACGCGTTCCAGCGTACCGACGAAGCTGCGGACCTGGCTGTGCAGGAAGCTCCGCGCGCGGAGGTGGAAGCGGTATTCCGTGCCGTGGGGAATGTCCCGCGTCTCGATCTCCAGGGCGTCGAGCGTTTTCACCGGCGATTTCGCCTGGCAGAGCGTTGCGCGGAAGGTGGTGAAATCGTGCCGCCCGAGCAGGTGCGCCGCCCCGGCGCGCATCGCCTCGGCGTCGAGCCCGTGGCGAACCTGCCAGACAAGGCCGCGGTCATGGGTCACCGGCGCACGGCGGCTCACCAGGCGGAAAAGATAGCGCCGTTCCCGGGCGGAGAACCGCGCGTGGAAATCCGCGTCCACCCGCGCCACGGCCAGAACGGCCACCGGATCGGGCCGCAGGTGGGAATTGAGCGCCTCCATCAGCCGGAACGGGTCCCAGTCGCGCCCCATGTCGCAATGGGCCACCTGTCCGAGCGCGTGGACCCCGGTATCGGTGCGGCCGGCCGCCGCGATAGCGGGCAGGTCGGGCGCGAGCCGCGCGAGCGCGCGCTCGACCGCCTCCTGCACCGAGGGCTGGTCTTTCTGTCGCTGCCAGCCGGCGAAGGGCGCGCCGTCGTATTCGATCTTGAGGGCGTAGCGGGGCATGACCGACCCGATAGCCCGTGCCCGCCCCGTGCACAATCCCCCGCCCCCAGGTTCCTGACCCTAGGAACCGGCGTCGGCGCCGCCTATCTTGGCCCGAAGGGACAGCGAGGAACACGTCTTGGGAATCGGAAACATCGCGGACAGCATCGCCCGGCAGGTGGAACGGGCCGGCGCGGAGGCGGGCGCGCTCTTTTTCGAGCCGGTGATCCGGCTGGGCGTCACCGGGCTGTCCAGGGCCGGCAAGACCGTGTTCATCACCTCGCTGGTCGCCAACCTGATGGATCGCGGGCGGATGCCGCAACTCCATGCCGCGGCGTCGGGTGCGATCCGCGCGGCCTGGCTGCAGCCCCAGCCCGACGATACGGTGCCGCGCTTCGACTACGAGGCGCACCTCGCGGCGCTGACCGGGCCCACGCCGCACTGGCCCCAATCCACCAGGCATGTCAGCCAGCTGCGGCTGTCGCTCAAGGTCCAGCCGGCGGGGCTGATCTCGGGGCTCGGCGGTCCGCGGACGGTGCATCTCGACATCGTGGATTACCCGGGCGAGTGGCTTCTCGATCTCGGGCTTCTCGACCAGTCCTATGCCGGCTGGTCCGAGCGCGTGCTGGCCCGCGCCGCGGCGCGGGACGGCTTGGCGGCGCCGCTGCGCGCCGCGCTCGACGCGACAGACCCGACCGCGCCCTTCTCCGAGACCGAGGCACAGACGCTCGCCGGCGGCTATACCGCCTACCTCGACGCGGCCCGCGCGGCCGGGCTGTCGGACTGCACGCCGGGGCGGTTCCTGCTGCCCGGAGAGATGGCAGGGTCGCCCGCGCTGACCTTCGCGCCGCTGCCCCCCCCCGGCGGCAGGGCGCCCCGCGGCAGTCTCTGGCGCGAGATGGAGCGGCGCTTCGACGCCTACAAGGCCCAGGTGATCAAGCCTTTCTTCCGCGCGCATTTCGCACGCATCGACCGGCAGGTGGTGCTGGTCGACGCGCTGGGCGCGATCCATGCCGGCCCGCCCGCGGTCGCGGAACTCGAGACCGCGATGACCGATATCCTGGCGGCGTTCCGCCCCGGGCGGAACAGCTGGCTGGCCTCGATCCTCGGCAAGCGGGTCGAGCGGATCCTCTTCGCCGCGACCAAGGCCGACCACCTGCATCACGAACAACACCCGCGCCTGACCGCCTTCATGGAGGCGCTTCTGCGCCGGGCCCGCGACCGCGCGGATTTCGCCGGGGCGACCACGGCGGCCATGTCCATCGCGGCGCTGCGCGCGACGGTCGAGGAAACGCGCCCCCACGGCGGGGCAGAGGTCGGCTGCGTCCGCGGCCGGTTGCTGGAGGACGGGCGGCAGGCGGCCTTCTACCCGGGGGCGCTGCCCGAGGATCCGAACGTCCTTCTCGCCCCGGCGCGCGAGGGCGCGCCGCGCTGGCTGGAGGCCGATTACGAGATCATGAGCTTCGCCCCCGCGCCGATGACGCTCCGCCAGGGCGAGGGACCGCCGCATATCCGCCTCGACCGGGCGGCGGAGTTCCTGCTTGGGGATCGTCTCGGATGACGCCCGCCACCGGAGAGACCGCATGACCGAAAAGCCAGGCCCCGTTCTGTTCGATCTTGACGCGGACCAGCCGGATGCCAGCCCGGCCAGCGCCCCGCCCGTCGAGGACGGCCCCGCCGAGATGCCCGAGGGCGAGGCGATGCGCACCGTCGCGGCGCTGACGGCGCGGCGATCCTCGGCGCTCTGGCGGTGGTTCCTGCGGGCAGCGCTGGCGCTCTTGCTGCTCGTGGTCTCGGTGACGGCCTGGGATTTCGTCACCGGGCTCTTGGAGCGCAACCTCTGGCTGGGGCGCGGGGCGCTGGTCCTGCTCGCCGTTCTGGGCGCCCTGGCCCTGGCGCTGGTCTTCCGCGAATGGGTGGCGCTGGTCCGGCTGCGCCGGGTGGACGCGATCCGCCAGGCGGCCGAGGCGGCGCGTGCGGGCGGCGCGCTGGCCGAGGCGCGGGCGGTCACGGACCGGCTCGACCGCCTGTATGCGGGCCGGCCGGATCTTGCCTGGGCGCGGCGGCGTCTGTCCGAGAGGCGTGGCGAGCTGGTGGACGCGGATGCGTTGCTGGACCTGTCCGAACGCGAACTGGTCGCGCCCCTCGACGCCGCCGCCCGCCGCGAGGTCGAGGCGGCGGCGCGGCAGGTGGCGACCGTCACCGCCGTCGTGCCGCTGGCATTGGCCGACGTGATGACCGCGCTGGTGGCCAATCTGCGCATGATCCGCCGGGTGGCGGAAATCTATGGCGGGCGGGCCGGCACCGTCGGCGCCTGGCGGCTGATGCGCAGCGTGCTGACCCACCTTGTGGCGACCGGCGCCGTGGCGGTCGGCGACGACCTGATTTCCACCGTCGCGGGGGGCGGGCTGCTCTCCAGGGTCTCGCGGCGCTTCGGCGAGGGCGTGGTGAACGGGGCCCTGACCGCGCGGGTGGGCATCGCCGCGATGGAGGTCTGCCGCCCGGTGCCGTTTTCCGCCGTGCGCCGCCCCTCGGTCTCGTCGCTGGTGCAGCGGGCGCTCTCGGGGCTGTTCGGGCGGGCCTGACGGGGGCGGCGAGACGCCCTGCCGGTGGCTCTGGACGCTCCCGGGTACGGCGCGTATAACCCGGCCCATGATACAGCCATTCGCCGTCATCATCCGAATTACCGGCCCGGCGCTCTGACAGACAGAGCGGCCGGGACAAGGCGTCTGCCCCGTCGCGCCGCCCCACCCAGATACCCGTGATTGCCGAGCCGAGGACACAAGATCCATGTGCGCTGACACGCCTGACTACAAGGACACGCTCTTCCTGCCGAAAACCGATTTCCCGATGCGCGCGGGGCTGCCGAAGCGCGAGCCGGAGTGGCTCGCCCGCTGGGAGGAGATCGGTATCTACCACCGCCTGCGCGAGAAGCCGGGGCGCGAGACGTTCATCCTGCATGACGGCCCGCCCTACGCGAACGGGCACCTGCATATCGGGCACGCGCTGAACAAGATCCTCAAGGACATGGTCGTGCGCAGCCAGCAGATGATGGGCAGGGATTCGCGCTACGTGCCCGGCTGGGATTGCCACGGCCTGCCGATCGAGTGGAAGATCGAGGAACAGTACCGTGCCAAGGGCCGGTCCAAGGACGAGGTCTCCAAGGTCGAGCTGCGCCGCGAATGCCGCGCCTTCGCCGACAAATGGATCGACGTGCAGCGCGCGGAATTCAAGCGCCTCGGCGTCACCGGCAACTGGGAAGACCCATACCTGACGATGGACTTCCACGCCGAGGCGGTGATCGCGGCGGAGTTCCAGAAGTTCCTGATGAACGGCACGCTCTACCAGGGATCCAAGCCCGTGATGTGGTCGCCCGTGGAGAAGACCGCCCTGGCCGAGGCCGAGGTCGAGTACCACGACCACCAGTCGCCGACGATCTGGGTGAAGTTCCCGATCCTCTCGGGCGGGGCCGACCTGCCGCCGAACGGCGAGCCGACGGACTACCCGGCCGCCGCCCAGCGGCTGGTGAAGGAGGATCTGCACGACGCCGCGGTCGTGATCTGGACCACCACGCCCTGGACGATCCCGCAGAACCGCGCGGTCTGCTTCAACCCCGAGCTTTCCTACGGGCTCTACCGCGTCACCGACGCACCCGAGGAAAACTGGGCGCGCCCGGGCGACCGTTACCTGATCGCGGACGCGCTCGCCGAAGAGGTGCTGGCCGCCGCCCGTGTCGAGGGTCACGCGCGGGAGCGGACCGTCACCGCCGAGGAACTGGGCAGCCTGGTGACGGCACATCCGCTGCGCGGCGTGGCTGACGGCGCGGGCGAGTGGGATTACGACGTGCCGCTTCTGCCCGGCGACCACGTGACCGAGGATGCCGGCACCGGCTTCGTCCACACGGCGCCGAGCCACGGTGACGACGATTACCGGATCGGGCTCGCGCATGGGCTGAAGATGACCCACAACGTGCTGGAGGATGGCAGTTTCCGCCCGGACCTGCCGCTTTTCGGCGGCGGCCTCATCATCACCCACAAGGGCAAGGAGGGCGACGCCAACAAGCGCGTCATCGACGCGCTCGCGGGCGCCGGGGCGCTGATCGCGCGCGGCCGGCTGAAGCACTCCTATCCCCATAGCTGGCGCTCGAAGGCGCCGCTCATCTACCGCAACACGGCCCAGTGGTTCGCGGCCATCGACACGCCCGTGGGCGACGGGCAGGATGCCCACGGCACCACGATCCGCGCGCGGGCGCTGACCTCGATCGACGAGCTGGTGACCTGGACGCCGCCCTCGGGGCGGAACCGGCTGCATTCGATGATCGCCAACCGTCCGGACTGGGTGCTCTCGCGCCAGCGGGCGTGGGGCGTGCCGCTGACCTGTTTCGTCAAGAAGGACGCCCGTCCCGAGGACGCGGATTTCCTGCTGCGCAACGAGGAGGTGAACGCGCGCATCGTCGCGGCCTTCGAGCAAGAGGGTGCGGATGCCTGGTACCTCGACGGCGCGAAGGAACGTTTCCTCGGCGGGATCGTCGACCCGGACGCCTACGAGCAGGTCTTCGATATCCTGGACGTGTGGTTCGATTCCGGCTCGACCCACGCTTTCGTGCTGCGCGACCGTGCCGACGGGACCGCGGACGGCATCGCCGATCTCTACCTCGAGGGCACCGACCAGCATCGCGGCTGGTTCCATTCCTCGATGTTGCAGGCCTGCGGCACAAAGGGCCGCGCGCCCTATCGCGGGGTGCTGACCCACGGCTTCACGCTGGACGAGAAGGGCATGAAGATGTCCAAGTCGCTCGGCAATACCGTGGCGCCCGAGGACGTGACCAAGCAATACGGCGCCGACATCCTGCGGCTCTGGGTGGCGCAGTCGGATTACACCGCCGACTTGCGCATCGGCCCGGAGATCCTGAAAGGCGTGGCCGACAGCTATCGCCGCCTGCGCAACACGATGCGCTTCATGCTGGGCAACCTCGCCGGCTTCGCGGATTCCGAACGGATTGACCCGGCCGAGATGCCGGAGCTGGAACGCTGGGTGCTGCACCGGCTGGCCGAACTCGACCACACCGTGCGCGAGGGCTACGCGAAATACGACTTCCAGGGCGTGTTCCAGGCGCTGTTCAACTTCTGCACCGTGGATCTCTCCTCGGTCTATTTCGACATCCGCAAGGATGCGCTCTACTGCGACGCCGCCGACAGCACGCGGCGCCGGGCGGCGCGCACGGTGCTGGACCTGCTGTTCCACCGGCTGACCACCTGGCTTGCGCCGGTCCTGGTCTTCACCATGGAAGAGGTCTGGCTGGAACGGTTCCCGGGCGAGGGCAGCTCGGTCCACCTTGTGGACATGCCAGCTACGCCGGCCGACTGGCTCGACGAGCCGCTGGCGGCGAAATGGGCCGGGATCCGGCAGGTGCGCCGCGTGGTGACCGCGGCGCTCGAGATCCAGCGCCGCGACAAGGTGATCGGCGCCAGCCTCGAGGCCGCACCGGTCGTGCATGTGCGCGACCCGGAGGTTCTGAAGGCCCTGCGCTCGGTCCATTTCGAGGATGTCTGCATCACCTCGGATGTTTGGCTGACCGGTGACCCGATCCCGAACGAGGCCTTCCGCCTGCCCGAGATCGAGGGCGTCGGCGTGGTCTTCGAGCGCGCCGAGGGCGAAAAGTGCCAGCGCTGCTGGAAGATCCTGCCCGATGTCGGCCAGCACGCCCATCCGATGGTCTGCAAGCGTTGCAACGACGCGCTGGGCTGATGGGTGGGGCGGCGCCGTGATCGCGCGCAGCGTCGCCTCGCCGGTCGGCTCCCTGACCCTGCACGAGGAGGCCGGCCGGATCACCCGGCTGTCCTGGGGTGGGGCCGAGGCCGGACGGTCGCCGCTGCTCGACGCGGCAGAACGGCAGCTGGAGGCCTATTTCGCGGGCGAGCTGCGGCGCTTCGCGCTGCCCATGGCGCCGCCGGCCTCGGCCTTTCAGCACCTCGTGTTCGAGGCAATGCTGTCCATTCCCTACGGCGAGACCCGCAGCTACGGCGCCGTCGCCGCCGCGCTGGACGCCAGCGCGCAGGCCGTGGGGCGGGCCTGCGGGGCGAACCCGGTCCCGATCCTCATCCCGTGCCACCGGATCGTCGGCGCGACGGGTCTCGGCGGGTATTCCGGCCGGGGCGGGGTAGAGACCAAGCGCGCGCTGCTCAGGCTGGAAGGCGCGGCAGGCCTGCTTATCTGACCGGCCGGGCCGTCAGTCCGCCGTGGGGGCCGCGCGTTCGGGGATCAGCTGCATCGCGGCGCCCGCGCAGAGCAGGTAGATGCTGGTCACCGTCAACCCGGTCAACACCACCGGTCCGGGGTGAAACTCCGTCCAGGCGGCAAGCCCCGCGAAGCCCGTCCAGGCAAAGGCCACCGGTAGGGTCAGCGGCCGCCAGCGGCGCGTGCGGAAGGGGTGCACGAATTCGATCGGGGAGAACATCGCGGCGGCCAGCACCACGACGATGCCCAGGATCACCCAGAAATTCGGCTCCAGGGCGAACATCACCAGGACCACCATGTTCCAGCAGCCCGGGAAGCCGGCAAAGCTGTTGTTGGGCGTCTTCATCCGCGTGTCGGCAAAATACATCGCCGAGCCGAAGGTAATGACGATGATGCAGATCCAGCCCGTCCAGCCCGGCAGCAGGTCGCTCTCGAAAAGCGCGAAGGCCGGGATGAAGACATAGGTCAGGTAATCGATGATCAGGTCCAGTAGCACCCCGTCGAACTGCGGCGCGTAGCGCTGGACGTGAAACTTGCGCGCCAGCGGCCCGTCGATGCCGTCCACGGCGAAGGCGACGACGAGCCAGACATACATCAGGCTCCATTCCTCCTGCGCGGCGGCGAGCATTGCCAGCATGGCAAAGACCGCACCGGTGCCGGTCAGAAGATGGACGGAAAGCGCGCGCAATTGCGGTGTCATGGAACCGTCATGACGGAATTGGACCCCGATGGCAACGCCTCACCGGGCCTTGGGATGGGCCTTGCGGTAGACCTCCATCAGATGGGCCTGGTCCACCGCGGTATAGGCCTGGGTCGTCGACAGCGAGGCGTGGCCCAGCAGTTCCTGGATCGCCCGAAGGTCGCCGCCGGCCTCGAGAAGATGGGTCGCGAAGGAGTGGCGCATCGCGTGCGGCGTGGCCGTGGCCGGCAGGCCGAGCTGCATCCGCGCCTGTTCCATGACCTTCTGGATCACGCGCGCGCTGAGCGGCCCGCCGCGCTTGCCGAGAAAGAGCGGATCCTCGGCCCCGCCGGCGAAGGGCAGCTGCGCCAGGTAGCGATCCACCGCCGCCCGCGCCGGGGCGATCACCGGCACGAGCCGCTCCTTGCCGCCCTTGCCGCGCACGCGCAGCACCTCGGGCAGCGGCGCGTCCCCGCGACGCAGCGCCAGCGCCTCGGAAATCCGCAGCCCGCAGCCGTAGAGCAGCGTCACCACCGCCATGTCGCGCGCCGCGACCCAGCCGTCGCGCGCTTGCAGTTCCACCGTGTCGATCATCGCGTGCGCGGCGTCCTCGGCCAGCGGGCGCGGCAGCTTGGCCTTGAAGCGTGGCGCCCGGGCCGCCAGCACGGCCGTGGGTTCGAACCCGTCGCGCGCGCCCCACCAGCGGTAGAAGCTCTTCACCGCCGAGAGCGCCCGCGCCAGCGACCGGGCCGAGACGCCGCGCGCCCGGCACGCGGCCATCCAGGCGCGCATGTCCGATTGCGTGACGCGTTTCAGCGGGCCGGTTCCGATCTCTCCGCCGTAATGCAGGGTCATGAAGCCCAGGAAATCGGCCAGGTCGCGGCGATAGGCCTCGAGCGTGTTGTCCGAGGCGTCCGAGAGCCCTTTCAGGCCGGCGAGCCAGCCCTCGAGCAGATCCCGTGCGCCGTCGGAAATCAGGGTCACGTCAGGCCAGCCAGCGCCGCATCGCCCGCTCGAACACGCCGCCGAAGAAGGCCAGCAGGTCGGTGCCCTGGTTCGGGCGGAACTGGTCGGCGTCCTCGGAGCCGAGCACCAGCAGGCCGGGCTGCCGGCCCGCGCCGAAATCGAGCAGAAGCAGTGCCTCGGACGCGATCCGGCCGGCTGTCGCGCCGTACAGGGTCTCGCCGCCCTCGGGGGACTGGCGCAGCGTGACCGCGCGTGGTGCGCCGCCGCGCCCGGCGGTCACGTACTCCGCGATCCAGCCGCCCGGCACCAGCGCCACCACGTCGCCCAGCTTGCGCTCCACCGGCGAGCGCGCCGTCGCATCGTCGAGATGGCGCGACTCCAGCACCAGCCGGACCCGGTCGACGCGCAGAATGTCGGCCACGTTGCCCGCCAGGTTCCCGACGAAATCCTCGAACTCCACCGGGTCGAGCATCCGCAGCACCGCCCGGTGGATCTGGTTGGTGCCGGCGAGGTTCTCGTAGGCGGCGGCGATCACGCTGCGATGGGTGTCTTCCAACCGGTCGAGCCGGGCCTCGAGACGCTCCATCGCGATGCCGCGCAGATCGACGATGTTGTTGCCGAGATACTTCTCGTTGGCCGCGATCAGCGCCTTCATCACGTCCGCGTCCTCGAGGATCACCTCGGGATCCTCGATGATGCGATGGCGGAATTCGTCGAGCGGCTTGCCTGCCGTTTCGCTCATGCCTGTCTCCTTCCCCACCGGACCGGACTATACACCGGGTTCAGAGAATTTTCTGCCCCGTTTTTTCCCAGTCCTTGAGGAAGGCGTCGAGCCCCTTGTCGGTCAGGGGGTGCTCGGCCAGCTTGTGCAGCACCGCCGGCGGCACGGTGGCGACGTCGGCGCCGATGCGCGCGGCCTCGGTGACGTGGTTGGCCGACCGGATCGAGGCGGCGAGGATCTCGGTCTGGAAATCGAAATTGTCGTAGATGGTGCGGATATCGGCGATCAGCTCCATCCCGTCGAGGTTGATGTCGTCGAGCCGGCCGATGAAGGGCGAGATGAAGCTCGCGCCGGCCTTCGCCGCCAGCAGCGCCTGGTTGGCCGAGAAGCAGAGCGTCACATTGACCATGTGGCCCTCATCGGTGAGTGTCTTGCAGGCTTTCAGCCCGTCCCAGGTCAGAGGAACCTTCACCGCGATGTTCGGCGCGATCTTTGCCAGTTTCCGACCCTCGGCGATCATGTCGGCGGCCTCGGTCGCCACGACCTCGGCCGAGACCGGGCCGTCGATCATGTCGCAGATCTCCTTGGTGACCTCGAGGATGTCGCGGCCCGCCTTCATGATGAGCGAGGGGTTGGTCGTCACGCCGTCCACCATGCCCAGCTCCTTGAGCTCTGCGATGGCGGCGGTGTCGGCTGTGTCTACGAAGAATTTCATGGGAATCTGTCCGCTTTCCTGTGGGCGCTCTCTCGGGCGCCCTTCTAACCCAAGGGCCGGGGCCATGGAATACCCCGTGCGGCCGGGGGGGCGGTGATGAGCGGGCGATCGTTTTTCCATGAGGGCGATCGTGTCGGTGTGCTGACCACCCAGCCGCTCGACCGCGTGCTCGACTACACCGCGCCGGCGGGCGGCTGCCATCTGGGCGCCTTCGTCGAGGTGCCGCTGGGACCGCGCCGCGTCATCGGGGTGGTCTGGGGCCCGGGGCAGGGCGATTTCGATTCGGCCCGGCTCCGCCCGGTGAAGCGGGTGCTGGACGTCCCGCCGATGCGCGCCGAGATGATGGACTTTCTCGGCCGCGCCGCCGACTACACGCTGACGCCGCTCCCGGCGATGCTGCGGCTGGCCACCCGCGCGCCGGGGCTCGGCGATCCGCCGTCGATGCGGCGGATCTACCGGCTTGGCCCCGCGACGCCGGAGCGCATGACCAGCGCCCGCGAACGCGTGCTCGCCGTGCTCGAGGAGGACGACGCGGTCTACACGCTGGGCGAACTGGCCGAGGCCGCGGGCGTGACGTCGTCGGTCGTGAAAGGGCTGGTGAAACACGGCGCCGTCCTCGAGGCGGAAACCCCCCGCGACCTGCCCTATCCCCGGCTGGACGCGACCCTGCCCGGCAAAGCGCTTACCGATCAGCAGGCCGACGCCGCCGCGGACCTGCGCGCCCGCGTGGCGGAGGGATGCTATGCCACGACGCTGCTCAAGGGCGTGACCGGGTCGGGCAAGACCGAGGTCTATCTCGAGGCCGTCGCCGCGTGCCTGGCCCGCGGCCGGCAGGCGCTGGTCCTGCTGCCCGAGATCGCCCTGACCGCCGAGTTCCTGGCCCGCGTGCGCGACCGTTTCGGGGTCGGCGCGGCGGAATGGCATTCGGGCGCCACCATGACCGAACGCCGGCGTCTCTGGCGCATGGTGGGGCAGGGCGGCGCCCAGCTTGTCGTCGGCGCGCGCTCGGCGCTTTTCCTGCCGTTCCGCGATCTCGGGCTCATCGTCGTCGACGAGGAACACGACACCTCCTACAAGCAGGAGGACGGCGTGCTCTACAATGCCCGCGACATGGCCGTGCTGCGCGCCTCGCTCAACGACGCGGCCGTGGTGCTGGCCTCGGCCACGCCCTCGCTCGAAAGCTGGGCCAACGCCGAGGCCGGGAAATACGCGCGCCGCGACCTGCCCGCGCGCTTCGGGGCCGCGGTGCTGCCCGAGATGGCGGCCATCGACCTGCGCGCCGAGGATCTGCCCGGCGGGCGCTGGGTCTCGCCCAGCCTGGCCCGCGCGGTGGAGGCGCGGCTGGCCGCCGGCGAACAGGCGCTCCTCTTCCTCAACCGGCGCGGCTTCGCGCCGGTCACGGTCTGCCGCGCCTGCGGCCACCAGATCCAGTGCGACCAGTGTGACACGGCCATGGTCGAGCACCGCTTCATGAAACGGCTCATGTGCCACCAGTGCGGCGAGACGAAACCGATCCCCGAGACCTGCCCCGCCTGCGGCGTGGCCGACCGGCTCGCCCCGGTCGGCCCCGGCGTCGAGCGCCTGGCCGAGGAGGCCGCCGCGCTCTTTCCCGAGGCCCGGATCGCGGTGCTCTCCTCGGATCTCTTCGGCTCGGCGCGCGCGCTCAAGGCCCGGATCGAGGAAATCGCGCGGGGCGACGCCGATATCGTCATCGGCACCCAGCTCGTGGCCAAGGGGCATAACTTCCCGCTCTTGACGCTGGTGGGCGTGATCGACGCCGATCTCGGGCTCCAGGGCAGCGACCTGCGCGCCGCCGAGCGAACCTTCCAGCTGATGCGCCAGGTGGCCGGGCGCGCCGGGCGCGCCGAGAAACCGGGCGTGGCGCTTCTCCAGACGCACCAGCCGGACCACCCGGTCATCCGCGCCATCCTCGCCGGCGACGAGGAAGGCTTCTGGCGTGCCGAGGCCGCCGAGCGCCGCGCCGCCGGCGTGCCGCCCTATGGCCGGATGGCGGGCATCATCCTGTCCGGCCCCGAACCGCGGCCGGTCTTCGACATCGCGGGCCGGCTCGCCCGGGCCGACGCGCCGCTGCGCGCGGTGGGGGCCCAGCTTTTCGGCCCGGCGCCGGCGCCGATCGCCCGGATCCGCGGCCGCCACCGGGTGCGGCTGTTGGTCAAGGCCGACCGGGCCGTGCCGCTGCAGGCGGCACTGGCGGACTGGGCGCGGCAGGTCAAGCTGCCGCCCAATATCCGGCTGACCATCGATATCGACCCGCAGAGTTTCTACTGAGCCTCTCCAGGTGGCCCAAATATCCTCGCCGAAGGCATTTTTCGCCGCGCAGCGGCGGGGCGCGCCTCTGGCCAAGCCGCATTGCCGCCGCTAGAACGTGGCCCAGACCAGAAGGAAGACCGCGATGACCGTTCAGATCACGCCCCAGCCCGGTATCATGCAGATCGCGCTCTACGAGGGCGGCGCCAGCCATGTGGAGGGCGTGACCGAGGTGGTGAAGCTGTCGTCGAACGAGAACCCGCTCGGGCCGAGCCCGCGCGCCGTCGCCGCCTACGAGGCGGCCGGGACCAGCCTTGCGCGTTACCCGTCCTCGGACCATGCCGCGCTGCGGGAGGCCATCGCCGCGACCTTCGGGCTCGATGCCGGCCGCATCATCTGCGGGGTGGGCTCCGACGAGATCATCTCGTTCCTGACCCAGGCCTATGCCGGCCCCGGCGACGAGGTGATCCATACCGAGCACGGCTTCGCGATGTACCGGATCTCGGCGCTGGCGGCCGGCGCCACGCCGGTGGAAGTGCCCGAGGCGGGCCGCGTCACCGACGTGGACGCGATCCTCGCCGCCTGCACCGACCGGACCCGTCTCGTGTTCGTCGCCAATCCGAACAACCCGACCGGCACCATGATCGGCGCCGACGCGTTCGCGCGCCTGGCCGACGGCCTGCCGCCGCGGGCGCTGCTGGTGCTGGACGGCGCCTATGCCGAATACGTGCCGGGCTATGACGGCGGCGCGGCGCTGGTCGAGGCCCGCGAGAACGTGGTGATGACGCGCACCTTCTCGAAGATCTACGGGCTCGGCGCGCTGCGCGTCGGCTGGGGTTACGGCCCGCGCGCCGTGATCGATGTGCTGAACCGGGTCCGCGGCCCGTTCAATCTCTCGACATCTGCACAGGATGCGGCCGCCGCGGCGGTGCGGGACACCGCCTATACCGATCTCTGCCGGGCCGAGAACGCAGGCTGGCGCGACTGGCTGGCGGCCGCGCTGGACAAGGTCGGCGTGCCATCGGATCCGAGCCATGCAAATTTCATCCTCGCCCGCTTCCGCGACCGGGACGAGGCCGAGGCCTGCGACGCCTTTCTCAAGGCGCGCGGGCTCATCGTGCGTAAGGTCGCCGGCTACAAGCTGCCTGCGGCGCTGCGGATCACCGTGGGCGACGAGACCGCCTGCCGGCGCGTGGCCGAGGCCGTCGCGGCCTTCCGCGCGGGGCAGGAGGCATGAGCGCGCCCTACCGGCGCGTGGCGCTGATCGGGCTCGGCCTGATCGCGTCCTCGATGGCGCATGCGATGCGCCGTGCGGGCCTGGCGGAGGAAATCACCGGCCATGCGCGATCCGCCGAGACCCGCGCGACCGCGCTGGAGATCGGGCTCTGCGACCGGGTGTTCGAGACCACCGCCGCGGCCGCGGAGGGCGCGGAGCTGGTCATGCTCTGCGTGCCGGTCGGCGCGATGGCCGGCGTCGCGGCCGAGATCGGCCCGCATCTCGCGCCGGGCGCGACGGTATCCGACGTGGGGTCGGTCAAGCGCGAGGTGATTTCGGCCGTGGCGCCCCATCTGCCCGCGGGCGTGCAGTTCATCCCCGCCCATCCCATCGCCGGGACCGAGCATTCCGGCCCGCGCGCCGGCTTCGCTGAGCTTTTCGAGAACCGCTGGTGCCTGCTGACGCCGGTCGAGGGCACGGATCCCGGCGCGGTCGAGCGTTACACGCGCTTCTGGGAAGCGATGGGCGCGCATGTCGACTGCATGGATGCCGAGCATCACGACCTGGTGCTGGCCGTGACCAGCCACGCGCCGCACCTGATCGCCTACACGATGGTGGGCGTCGCCGACGACCTGCGGCGGGTCACCGACAGCGAGGTGATCAAGTATTCCGCGGCCGGGTTCCGCGACTTCACCCGGATCGCGGCCTCGGACCCGACGATGTGGCGCGACGTCTTCCTGCACAACAAGGACGCCACGCTCGAGATCCTCGGCCGGTTCACGGAAGAGCTGTTCGCGCTGCAGCGGGCGATCCGCACGGGCGACGGCGACATGCTCTTCGAGTATTTCACGCGGACACGGGCGATCCGGCGTGGTATCATCGAAGCCGGACAGGATACCGACGCGCCCGATTTCGGGCGGGTCAAGAAACACGAGGACTGAGCAGATGCCCCGCCTGACCGCCCTGCTTCTGGCCCTGGCGACGCTCGTTTCGGCCGGTTCCGCGGCCGCCTATGCGCCGGAGCGGTCGGTGCGCCCCGCACCCCGCGAAGCGGTCCCGGCCTTCACGCCCCGGACGGTGACCGTCCCGGTCTATTACCGCGCCGCGATCCGGCCGATGCCACGGCCCGCGGCGGCGACGCCGGCCCCCGCCGCCGCCCCTTCCAACGCGATGCGCGACGTGGCGCGGGCCAGCCGGCTTGCGGTGGGCCGCTCGCTCCGCCCGTCCGGGCGCCCGGGGGAGGCCCGGGTCCAGCCGGCTTCCGCGGTGCGCGCGGTGCCGCAGCGCCCCGGCGGGATCTCCGGCGGCGGCAAGGTCGGGGCGATCTGTGGCGACAGGGCGATCCAGGGGCGCGCGGTCGCGCCGATCCAGGGCCGCGTGCGCGGCTGCGGGGTCGACCGGCCCGTCGCCGTCACCGCGGTGGACGGCGTGCGGCTCAGCCAGGCGGCCGTGATGGACTGCGGAACCGCCAAGGCGCTCAAGAGCTGGGTGCGGCGCGGCCTGAAACCCGAGGTCGGCCGGCTTGGCGGCGGGGTCGATCGCCTTCAGGTGGCCGCGCATTACGTCTGCCGCACCCGCAACCACCAGCCCGGTGCGCGGATTTCCGAACACGGGCGCGGCCGGGCGATCGATATCTCGGCCATCGTTCTGAAGAACGGCGCCCGCATCACCGTCGAACAGGGCTGGAAGCGCCGCGCCGAGGGACGGCTGCTGCGCCGGGTGCACAAGGCCGCCTGCGGTCCCTTCGGCACCGTTCTGGGCCCCGAGGCGGACCGCCATCACCGCGACCATTTCCATTTCGACACGGCGCGCCATCGCGGCGGCGCCTATTGCCGCTGAGCCAGCCGCCTCAGCGCAGGACCAGCCGCGGCGCGGGGCCGAGCGGGATCGGCCCGAAGAAGATCGCCCGGTTCGACATGGTCAGCGGCGCGTCGAGCGTGTCGGGGCCGCCCGACAGCCCCGCCAGCACCGAGAGCCCGCGCTCCAGGGTTTCGGCAAGCCCGTCGGTCAGCAGCCCTACCTCGGCGCCGATCCGCAGCATCTCGCGCCAGTTCCGGGCCCGCACGGTGATACGCCCCTCCGGGTAGCCGGCGGCGTCGACCTCCAGTTCGCCCGCCGCGCGCAGTTCCAGCCGCCCCCAGAGCGCGGTCAGGTCGTCGAGATCGACGGAAACGATGCCCGGCCGGGCGACCTCGATCGCCTGCCGGTCCCACGGGGCGTCGAATTCCACCGTCATCTCCAGGTGCAGCGTGCCGATCTCGTCGGGCAGCATTCCCGACGGGTCGAGCCGTGCCCGGGCCTGTTCGCTCAGGCGCAGGGCCTGGGCGTCGAAGGCGATGTCGTGCGCGAAGGGCAGCGCCGCGGCCTGCCGGGTGGCGAGGATCGCGCTGTCGAGCCCGGCCTCCCAGCCGGTCTCGCCGGACAGCCGGACGTCTTCCAGCCGCATCGTCGCGCGCTGCACCGCAAGCTGCGTGTCCGGCGCGAAGACCAGGCTCGAGCGCATCCCGCCGGCGGCGATCTCGATCCTTTCTTCCGGCGAGGCGACGCTCTGGCTGCCGGGCCAGACCGCGATGACGTGGTTCGGGCGGTAGCTGAGCGCGAGGATCTGGAAAAAGGGCGCGCGCCAGGCCACGCCCGTTTCGGGATCGGCCAGCACGACGTCGGAGATCGTGGTGTCGAAGCGGTTGGGAAACCCGTTCACGGCGATCCCGTCATGCTCGGCCACCCAGCCGTCGGCGCGGCGGTCCTCGAACCAGCCGGCCAGCGCCCGCTCCTGCGCGCCCGCGCCCACGAACCAGTAACCGGACCAGAGCACGGCCAGCGCCGCGACGATCATGAGGAGCCAGCGCATCGGCGGATTCCCTGTTTGCAGCCTCTTTGTCCCCGTGTTTATAGAGCGCTGGCAAGGAGGACCAGTCGCATGGCGGACGAGACGCTCTGGGTATTCGGATACGGATCGCTGATGTGGAACCCGGGGTTCGAATTTCACGAACGCCAGATCGCGCGGCTGCCGGGCTATCACCGCAGCTTCTGCATGCGGTCCATCCATCATCGCGGCACGCCCGAACGACCCGGGCTGGTGCTGGCGCTTGACGCGGCGCGGGATGCGCATTGCGACGGCCTGGCGCTGTCGGTGGGACCCGAGAAGCGCGACGACACGCTGGCCTATCTGCGCGCGCGGGAACTGGTTTCCTCGGCCTATCTCGAGGTTATGCGCGAGATCGAGCTGCGCGACGGGCGCCGGGTCGACGCGGTCTGCTACGTCATCGATGCCGATCACGTGCAGTATTGCGGGGGCCTGCCGCTCGAGGACCAGGCCGCGATCATCGCGCGGGCCACCGGGGGGCGGGGCCCGAATACCGAGTATCTCTACAACACCGCGCTGCACCTGCGCGAGCTGGGGATCGAGGATCCGGAACTGACATGGCTGTCCCGTCGCGTGGCCGATTTGGCCGGGCACTGAGGCCGATCTGCCGCGGTCATACGGGTCGGCGGCAACGCAAGAAGTTGCGTGTTGGCATGACACAGAACACGAAGTAGGGTAGCGACGTTGCCAAAACCGACCGTGACAGGGACTGACCCGATGGCGTTCGCAGCGGACCGAGAGGCCGACGCTCACTTCACCCAGCCGGTCCGTCAGATCGTGATGATGCTCGTCGTCATCGGGCTCGTGGCGGCAGGCAGTTATCTCGTCTACCCGTCGCTCGCGCCGGTGTTCCTGTCGAACCCGTATCTGAACGGCGTGATCGCGGGGGTCTTCGTGATCGGTGTGCTGGCCTGTTTCTGGCAGGTGCTGCAACTGACTTCCTCGGTCAGCTGGATCGAAAGCTTCGCGCTGGACCGGCCGGGCACCGAGTTTATCCGCGCGCCGCGCCTGCTGGCGCCCCTGGCCGCGCTGTTGCGCTCGCGGGGGGCGCGCATGCAGGTCAGCGCCTCGTCGGCGCGGTCCATTCTCGATTCCGTCGCCACCCGGATGGACGAGGCGCGCGACATCACGCGCTACATCATCAACCTGCTGATTTTCCTGGGCCTTCTGGGAACGTTCTACGGCCTCGCGACGACGGTTCCGGCGGTGGTCGAGACCATCCGCTCGCTGAACCTGCAGGAAGGCGAAAGCGGCGTCGAGGTCTTCGGACGCCTGATGACCGGGCTCGAAAAGCAGCTGGGCGGGATGGGCACGGCCTTCGCCTCGTCGCTGCTGGGCCTGGCGGGATCGCTTGTGGTCGGTCTGCTCGAGCTTTTCGCCGGCCACGGCCAGAACCGTTTCTACCGGGAGCTGGAGGAGTGGGTCTCCTCGATCACGCGGCTGGGGTTCTCGGCGGGTGACGGCGACGGCGGCGGCGTCGATCAGGCCGCGGTGGCCAGCGTGCTCGACCACATGGTCGAGCAGATGGACAGCCTCCAGAATCTCTATGTCCAGTCCGATATCAGCCGTGCCCATATCGACGAGAAAATCAGCCATCTCACCGAGGCGGTAGAGCGGATGACGCAGCGGCTCGAGGGGGTTGGCGGCGGCGGGGCCGACCCGGGGCTCAGCGCCGCGCTGACCCGCGTGGCCGAGGGCCAGGAGCGGCTGATCGAAAAGCTCGAGGAACGCCCGGTCGACGACCACGCCGATCCGGAATCGCGCATGCGGCTGCGCTCGATCGACGTGCAGCTTCTGCGCATCCTCGAGGAAATGTCGGCCGGCCGCGAGGAAAGCCTGGCCGAACTGCGCGGCGATCTCGCGGCGCTGACCAAGGCGCTGCGCCAGATCAGCCGCGACAACGCCGAGCGCGCCGGGCTCGCCGCCGGGCGGCGGAGGAGCTAGGCCATGGCTCTCTCGCGCCGGACTGGCCAGCGGTTCACGGCCAATATCTGGCCGGGCTTCGTGGACGCCATGACGGCGCTGCTGCTGGTGCTGATGTTCGTGCTGACGATCTTCATGATCGTGCAATACGTCCTGCGCGAGACCATCACCAACCAGGACAGCGAGCTCGAGGAACTCAGCTCGCAAGTGGCGAGCCTTGCCCAGGCGCTCGGGCTTGAACAGCAGCGGGCCTTCGCGCTGGAAGAACAGGTTGGCGCGCTCGACTCCGCGCTCGCGGAAGAACGCGCCGCCGCGGAACGCCAGGCACAGCTGATCGAGACGCTGCGCACGCGCTCGCTCGAGCAGCAGGCCCAGATCGAGAGCCAGGCCGAGGAGATCGAGGGCTACCAGACAAGGGTGGCGAGCTTCGAGGAACAGGTCGCCTCGCTCCTGGCAGAGCGCGAGAACCTGACCGTGGCCAACGCCGCGCTGGAAGACCAGGTCGCCGAGGGCGAGGACCGGATCGCCACGCTGCAGAACCGGATTTCCGATGCCGAGGCCGAGAACCTGCGGCTCATGTCCGAACAGGAAGCGCTGCAGCTGGCACTGGCCCAGGCGCGCGAGGAGATCGACGCGCAGGCCGAGACCGCGCGGCTCGCCGCCGCCCGGCGCGAGGCGCTGGAGGCGCTGGTGGCGGACCTGCGCGGCGAGGCGGAAGAGCGCGAGACCAGCCTTCAGGACACGCTCGCCGCGCTGGAACGGACCGAGACGCAACTCACGCAGTCCGAAACCGCGCGCGCGCAGCTCGACGACCGGATCGCGGAACTCTCCGCCACGCTGTCCGAGCGGGAGGCCGAGGTCGCCGCGTTGCAGGAGGATCTCTCCGAGGAGGAAAAGGCCCGCCTTGCCGAGGCCGCGGCGGCGCAGGCGCTGCGCGCGCGTATCGACAACATGGAGGCCACCCTTACCGAGGAGGAAAAGGCACGGTTGGCCGAGGCCGCGGCCGCCGAACGGCTGCGCGAAAGGCTGGAGAACGCCGAGGACGAGCTGACGGCGATGTCGCTCGCGCTGGAAGAGGAACGCAAACGCGCCGAAGAGACCCTGACCATGCTCGCCGCCGCCGAGACGGCGCAGGACGAGCTGGACACGCTGCTCGCCGCCGCCGTGCTGGCCCGCGACGAAATGGCGGCGCGCCTGGACCAGGCGCTCGCCGCCGAGCAAGAGGCCGAGACGGCGCTGGGCGCCGAAGCGGCCAGGCGCGCCGAGCTGGATACGCTGCTGGCGGCTGCGCTGGCCGCCCAGGGCAGGCTGGAAACGGACGTGGCGGCGGCCCGCGAGGCCGCGGCCGAGGCGCAAGCGGCGCAGGCCACCGCCGAGGCGGAGCGCGATGCGCTGCGCAACCGGCTATCGCAGGTGGTCGCGGAACTGGAGGAGATGACCGCCGCCCGCGACCGGCTCGAGGCCGGGGTCGAGGGCGACATGGCCGAGTTGCAGCGCCGCCTGACCACCGCGCTGACCGCGCAGCTTACCGCGGAGACGGCGCGCGCCGATCTCGAGACGCAGCTCGCCCGGACGCTCGACCAGCTCGAGGCGACGCGCGACGAGCTGGCCGCGCGCGAAAGTGCCTCCGAAGAGACGGAACGGTCGCTCCGCGAGGAAATCACCGCGTTGATCGCGGCGCGACGCCGGGCCGAGGAAGCCGCCGCCGACAGCCTCAGCAAGGCCGAGGAGCGCGCGCTGCTGTTGCAGCAGGCCAATGCGGAGCTTCAGCAAGAGGAGGCCAAGTCGGCCGACAGCCGCCGGCAGATCGCCGTGCTGAATCAGCAAACGGCCGAGTTGCGCCGCCAGGTTTCTTCCCTGCAGTCGCTCCTCGGCGAGGCCGAGGAGCGCGAGGAAGAGGCGGAGGTCCAGATCGAGGCGCTCGGCTCTCGGCTCAACGCCGCGCTGGCCCGCGTCGCGCAGGAGGAACGCCGCAGGGCCGAGCTGGAGGCCGCCGAGCGCCGGCGGCTCGAGCAGGAGAAGGAGCAACTGGAGCGCTATCGCTCGGAATTCTTCGGTCTGCTGCGCGAGGTGCTTGGCGACCGCGACGGCGTGCGCATCGTCGGCGATCGTTTCGTGTTCTCATCCGAGGTGCTTTTCGCGCCGGGCTCGGCCGAGCTGTCGCCGGACGGCCGGTCCGAGATCGCGAAGGTGGCCTCCGTCATCCGGGACGTCTCGGGCCAGATTCCCTCTGCGCTCGACTGGATCATTCGCGTGGACGGGCACACCGACAACGTGCCGCTGATCCCGGGCGCCCGCTTCGACGACAACTGGGAGCTGAGCCAGGCCCGGGCGCTGTCGGTCGTGCGCTACATGATCGACGAGCTGGGCATCCGGCCCGACCGGCTGGCCGCGGCGGGTTTCGGCGAATTCCAGCCCGTGGCCAGCCAAGACACCCCGGAAGGCCGGGCGCAGAACCGGCGGATCGAGCTCAAGCTGACCGAGAGCTGAGCGCGCGCTCCTGCAAAAAACGGAAAGGGCGCCCCGCGGGGCGCCCTCTGTTCGCTGGGCCGCTGCGCCGCCCCGCTTATTCCGCGGTCAGCAGCGGCGGGCGGTTGCCCGAGAGCCGCGGGCTGTCGGGCGAGCGGATCTCGAGATCGAGGGCCCCGTCCTTGACGCCGATGCGGACGACGCCGCCCTTGGCCAGCTTGCCGAAGAGCAGTTCCTCGGCCAGCGGCTTCTTGATGTTTTCCTGGATGACGCGCGCCAGCGGGCGGGCGCCCATCCGGTCGTCATAGCCCTTGTCGGCCAGCCACTGGGCGGCTTCCGTGGTCAGCTCGAAGGACACGTTGCGGTCCATGAGCTGGGCCTCGAGCTGCAGGACGAATTTCTCGACAACCTGCAGGATGACCTCTTTCGGCAGGGCGCCGAAGCTGATCACCGCGTCGAGGCGGTTGCGGAATTCCGGGGTGAAGGTCCGCTCGATCGCTTCCTTGTCCTCGCCCTCGCGGCGGTCGCGGCCGAAGCCGATGGCCGATTTGGCCAGCTCGGCGGCGCCCGCGTTCGAGGTCATGATCAGGACCACGTTGCGGAAATCAACGGTCCGGCCGTTATGGTCGGTCAGCTTGCCGTGATCCATCACCTGCAACAGGATGTTGTAGACGTCCGGGTGGGCCTTCTCGATCTCGTCCAGCAGCAGCACGCAATGGGGGTGCTGGTCGACGCCGTCGGTCAGCAAACCGCCCTGGTCGAAGCCGACATAGCCCGGGGGCGCGCCGATCAGGCGGCTCACCGCGTGCTTTTCCATGTACTCGGACATGTCGAACCGCAACATCTCGACGCCGAGCGTGTCGGCGAGCTGCTTGGCGACCTCGGTCTTGCCGACGCCGGTCGGGCCCGCGAAGAGGTAATTGCCGATCGGCTTCTCGGGCTCGCGCAGGCCCGCGCGGCTGAGCTTGATCGCCGAGGCCAGTGCCTCGATCGCGGTGTCCTGCCCGAAGACCACGCGCTTGAGGTTCTGCTCGAGATCGCGCAGCACCTCGGCGTCGTCCTTCGAGACGTTTTTGGGCGGGATGCGTGCGATCTTGGCGACCACCGCTTCGATCTCCTTGGGGCTGATCGTCTTGCGCCGCTTGGAGTCGGCCACGAGATGCTGGGCCGCGCCGGCCTCGTCGATGACGTCGATGGCCTTGTCGGGCAGCTTGCGGTCATGGATGTAGCGCGCCGACAGTTCCGCCGCCGCCTTGAGCGCGTCGGCGGTGTAGCGGATGTCGTGATGCTTCTCGAAATAGGGCTTGAGACCCTTGAGGATCTTGACCGCGTCCTCGACCGAAGGCTCGTTCACGTCGATCTTCTGGAACCGGCGGCTGAGCGCGCGGTCCTTCTCGAAGTGCTGGCGGAACTCCTTGTAGGTGGTGGACCCCATGCAGCGCAGCTTGCCGCCCTGAAGCGCCGGCTTCAGCAGGTTCGAGGCGTCCATCGCACCGCCCGAGGTGGCGCCGGCGCCGATCACGGTGTGGATCTCGTCGATGAAGAGGATCGCGTCGGGGTGTTCCTCGAGCTCGGAAATCACGGCTTTCAGGCGTTCCTCGAAATCGCCGCGGTAGCGCGTCCCGGCCAGCAGAGCGCCCATGTCGAGCGAGTAGATCGTCGAGCCCGCCAGCACCTCGGGCGTTTCGCCGCGGACGATCTTGTAGGCCAGTCCCTCTGCGATGGCGGTCTTTCCAACGCCGGGATCGCCGACGAGGAGCGGATTGTTCTTGCGCCGGCGGCAGAGCACCTGGATGCAGCGCTCTACCTCGAGTTCGCGGCCGATCAGCGGGTCGACATCGCCCTTGCCGGCCTTGGCGTTCAGGTCGACGCAATACTTGGCCAGCGCCGACTCCTTGTCGTCGGTCTCGGCGTCGGCGACATGGACCTCGTCCTCGATGTCGCTTGCACCCGTGACCGGGCGCGCCTCGCCATGGTTCGGATCCTTGGCAACGCCGTGGGCGATGAAATTCACCGCGTCGTAGCGGGTCATTTCCTGTTCCTGCAGGAAGAAGGCCGCGTTCGACTCGCGCTCGGCGAAGATGGCGACCAGCACGTTGGCGCCGGTCACCTCGGTCCGGCCGGAACTCTGGACGTGGATCGCGGCGCGCTGGATCACCCGCTGGAAGGCGGCGGTGGGCACGGCCTCGGATCCCTCGATCTCGGTGACCAGGGTCGAGAGTTCCTCGTCGATGAAGGTGACCAGCGTCTGGCGCAGCTCCTCGAGATCGACGCCGCAGGCTTTCATCACCTTGGCCGCGTCGGGCTCGTCGATCAGCGCCAGCAGCAGATGCTCCAGCGTCGCGAGCTCATGGCGCCTGGCATTGGCCTGCGCAAGCGCCGCGTGGATGGCTTTTTCGAGCGTGTTCGAGAACGAAGGCACCCCTGCGCTCCTTTCCTGTATTCATGGCCATGCTGGCCCGGGCGACCGTGCCGCCTCAAGTTTAAAGTTCGGTTTTATGCGGCGCGGTTCAAGGAAATTCTGATCAATTTCTCTCTCGACACCGGGAAAACCGAACGCCTCAAAGACATCGGCGGACCGGTCAGAACCTGTCCTTGCGTTTGCGGATTTCCGCGAACACCTCTGCCTCCGCGGCATCCGTCATTCCGATGGCGGTCTTCACCTCGGGCAGAGCGGCCCGGAGGAAGGGATTCGTCGCGCGTTCTTCCGACAGCTTGGAGGGAACTGTAGGCCGCCCATCTGCGCGGGCGGCTTCGACGGCTTCACACCGAGACTTAAGCTGCGCGTTGTCCGGTTCAATGGTCCGGGCGAATTCCGCGTTCTTGGCGGTGTATTCGTGGCCGGAATAGACGAGCGTGTCGCCGGGCAGCGCCGCCAGCTTCGACAGGCTTTCCCACATCATCGGCGCCGTGCCCTCGAACACACGGCCGCAGCCGAGCGCCATGAGACTGTCGGCGGTGAAGACGGCATGAGACGCGGGAAAGTGAAAGGCGATATGCCCGACCGTGTGGCCCGAGACGTCGATCACTTCGCCCGTCTCCGCGCCGACGGCCACGCTGTCGCCCTCGGCCACGGCGGTGTCGAGCGGCGGCAAGCGGTGGGCATCCGCCCGCGCGCCGACGACGCGGGCGCCCGTCTCACGGCGGAGGTCCTCGACACCGTCGACATGGTCGGCGTGGTGATGGGTGATCAGGATCGTGCCGAGCTGCCAGCCCCGTTCCGCCAGCGCGGCGCGGATCGGGGCGGCCTCGGGCACGTCGACCACCGCTGTCTCGCCGGTTGCGGGATCATGCGCGAGATAGGCGTAGTTGTCGGACAGGCAGGGGACGGTGACGATCTCCAGAGGCATGGTTTTTTCCATCGGTCGAGACTAGGTTCAAACCAGTGTTCCCGATCGGCCCGGGCGTTGCAATGCATCTGGACGTGCAGAATCTGAAGAGCTTCTACTACCGGACGCAGCTCGGCCGCGCGGCGCAGCGTGCGATCCGTGGCCAGCTGCTCGACCTCTGGCCCGAGGCGCAGGGGCAGACCGTGATCGGCTTCGGCTTCGCGGTGCCGCTGCTGCGCCCCTACCTGGCCCAGTCGCGGCGCACTATCGCGCTGATGCCGGGGCAGCAGGGCGTCATGGCCTGGCCCGACGGATTGCCGAACATCGCCGTCCTTTCAGAGGAAACGCAGTGGCCGCTGGCCACCGGCATGGCCGACAAGCTGATCCTGATGCACGGTCTCGAGACCTGTGAGAATCCGGGCATGCTGCTGGACGAGTGCTGGCGCGTTCTCGGTCCCGGGGGGCGCGCGATCTTCATCGTGCCGAACCGTTCGGGGCTCTGGGCGCGGCGGGACCGCACGCCGTTCGGATTCGGCCGGCCCTACAGCCTCGGGCAGCTCGAGACGCAGCTGCTCAAGCATCGCTTCGAGCCCGAGCGTCATCGCGCCGCGCTCTTCGCGCCGCCCTCGGGCCGGCGGTTCTGGTTGCGCACCGCCGCGATGTGGGAGGGGCTCGGGCGGCGGATCTCGGCCTACATGGCCGGGGGCGTGCTGCTGGTCGAGGTCAGCAAGCAGGTCTACGCGCCGCGCCGCAGCGGGCTGCGCGAGACCGTGCGAACCCCCCTCGGCGTGCTCGAGGGCATCACCGGTGCCAAGCCGAAACCGGCGCGGCGCGGTCCGCGGTCGCCCGTGGAAGAATCGCCCGGTCTGGCCCGGACGGGCGCCGGATCGCCCGATTTCGCGGCCGCTTGCGCAGCTTCAAAGCGTCGCAGTCTGGCGGAAAGAGGTTAACCAACTGTTTTGCGGTGCAGCATCGTCGTCCAATTCGGCACTCTAAGCAGTTGCGGGATTGATGGGCCTTTGCTAGACCCGCGACGATCTCGGGGCGCGGATGCTCTGCGCCCCGTTTCTCTGCTTGAACCCGGTGCCTGGCAACAGGCCCGTCAGACGGAAGGGTGCCCGTGTCCGAATCTGCTTCGATCTCAAGCGGTATCGCCACCAGATACGCGACCGCCGTATTTGAACTGGCCAAGGAAGATAAACAGCTTCCGGCCCTCGAATCCGACATCGCCGCCCTGGCCGAGGCGCTCGAGCAGAGCCAGGACCTCGCGGCGCTGATCTCCTCGCCGGTCTACAGCCGCGACGACCAGTCGAAAGCCATCGTCGCCGTCGCGAAGAAGATGGGCCTGTCGCAACTGGTCACCAACACTCTTGGGCTGATGGCCGACAAGCGGCGTCTCTTCACGCTGCCCCATTTCCTGCGCGCGGTCGCCGAGCTGATCGCCAGGGAGAAGGGCGAGGTCACCGCCGAGGTGCGGTCGGCCAAGGCGCTGACCAAGGCGCAGCAGGACAAGCTGGCGAAGACCCTCAAGGAGTCCGTCGGCAAGGACGTGAACATCAATGCGACCGTCGATGAAAGCCTCATCGGCGGTCTTGTCGTCAAAGTGGGCTCGAGGATGATCGACAGCTCGATCGCCTCGAAACTGTCCAAGCTACAGAATGCAATGAAAGAGGTCGGATAATGGGTATCCAAGCAGCTGAGATATCGGCGATCCTCAAGGATCAGATCAAGAACTTCGGCGAGGAAGCCGAAGTGGCCGAGGTCGGCCGGGTTCTGTCGGTCGGCGACGGGATCGCCCGTGTCCATGGCCTCGACGCCATCCAGGCCGGCGAGATGGTCGAGTTTCCGGGCGGCATCCAGGGCATGGCGCTGAACCTCGAGGTCGACAATGTCGGCGTCGTGATCTTCGGCTCGGACCGGGACATCAAGGAAGGCGACACCGTCAAGCGCACGAACTCGATCGTGGACGTGCCGGTGGGCGATGCCCTGCTCGGCCGCGTGGTCGACGCGCTGGGCCAGCCGATCGACGGCAAGGGCCCGATCAAGACCGAGCAGCGTTTCGTCGCCGACGTGAAGGCGCCGGGCATCATCCCGCGCAAATCGGTGCACGAGCCGATGGCGACCGGTATCAAGGCCATCGACGCCATGATCCCGATCGGCCGCGGCCAGCGCGAGCTGATCATCGGCGACCGCCAGACCGGCAAGACCGCCGTGGCGCTCGACACGATGCTGAACCAGAAGGTCTACAACGACGCCGCCGGCGACGACGAATCGAAGAAGCTCTACTGCGTCTACGTCGCCGTGGGCCAGAAGCGTTCGACCGTCGCGCAGCTGGTGAAGAAGCTCGAGGAAACCGGCGCGATCGATTACTCGATCGTCGTTGCCGCGACCGCCTCCGAGCCGGCGCCGATGCAGTATCTCGCGCCCTACGCCGCGACGGCGATGGCGGAATTCTTCCGCGACAACGGCCGCCACGCGCTGGCCGTCTATGACGACCTGTCCAAACAGGCCGTCGCCTACCGCCAGATGTCGCTGCTGCTGCGCCGCCCGCCGGGGCGCGAAGCCTACCCGGGCGACGTCTTCTACCTGCACTCCCGCCTGCTGGAGCGCTCGGCCAAGCTGAACGAGGACAACGGCGCCGGTTCGCTGACCGCGCTGCCGATCATCGAGACCCAGGGCGGCGACGTGTCGGCCTTCATCCCGACCAACGTGATCTCGATCACCGACGGCCAGATCTTCCTGGAAACCGAGCTGTTCTACCAGGGCATCCGCCCGGCCGTGAACACCGGCCTCTCGGTGTCGCGCGTGGGCTCCTCGGCCCAGACCAAGGCGATGAAGTCGGTCGCCGGCCCGGTCAAGCTGGAGCTTGCCCAGTACCGCGAGATGGCGGCCTTCGCGCAGTTCGGCTCCGACCTGGACGCGGCGACGCAGAAGCTGCTGAACCGCGGCGCGCGCCTGACCGAACTGATGAAGCAGCCGCAATACTCGCCGCTGACCAACGCCGAGATCGTCTGCGTCATCTACGCGGGCACGCACGGCTACCTCGACGACGTGGCGGTGGGCGACGTGGTCCGCTTCGAGCAGGGCCTGCTGAAGCACCTGCGCTCCAACAGCCAGGACCTGCTGGACGACATCACCAACAACGACCGCAAGGTCGAGGGCGAACTGGAAGAGAAGATCAAGGCCGCTCTGGACGAGTTCAAGAAAGACTTCGTTTGATCGTGGCCACGGGAAGGATTGGGTAAATGCCAAGCCTCAAGGATCTCAAAATCCGGATCGACAGCGTCAAGTCGACGCGAAAGATCACGAAGGCCATGCAGATGGTCGCGGCGGCCAAGCTCCGCCGCGCCCAGGAAGCGGCCGAAAACGCCCGCCCCTACGCGGAGCGGATGAACGCCGTGATGTCCCGCCTGGCGGACTCCGTGAAAGGGTCCGACACCGCGCCGAAGCTGCTGGCCGGGACCGGATCCGACCAGACCCACCTGCTGGTGGTGATGACGGCCGAGCGCGGGCTCTGCGGCGGGTTCAACTCGTCGATCGTCCGGCTCGCCCGCCAGCGGATCGAGTCGCTGCAAGCGGCGGGCAAGACGGTCAAGATCCTGACCGTCGGCAAGAAGGGCCGCGAGCAGCTCAAGCGCGAGTACGGCGATCTCTTCGTCGGCCATGTGGACCTGTCCGAGGTCAAGCGCATCGGCTATGAAAACGCCCGGGAGATCACCCGCGATATTCTCGCGCGGTTCGACGGCGGCGAATTCGACGTGGCGACGATCTACTACAACACCTTCGAGTCGGTCATCAGCCAGATCCCGACCGAACAGCAGATCATCCCGGCCAGTTTCGAAGAGAGCGACGCCGACGCGACGCTCTACGAGTACGAGCCGGGCGAGGAGGAAATCCTCGAGGAACTGCTGCCCAAGGGCGTGGCGACGCAGATTTTTGCCGCACTGCTGGAAAACGGCGCCTCCGAGCAGGGCGCCCGGATGAGCGCGATGGACAATGCGACGCGCAACGCCGGCGAGATGATTGACAAGCTGACGATCCAGTACAACCGGACCCGTCAGGCGGTCATCACCAACGAGCTCATCGAGATCATTTCGGGTGCCGAGGCACTCTAGAGGAACCGGAGAAACGACATGGCAGACACGAAGAAACTCGGCAAGGTCACCCAGGTGATCGGCGCCGTCGTGGACGTGCAGTTCGAGGATCACCTGCCCGAGATCCTGAACGCGCTCGAGACCGACAACAACGGCAAGCGCCTGGTTCTCGAGGTTGCGCAGCACCTCGGCGAGTCGACCGTGCGCACCATCGCGATGGACGCCACCGAAGGCCTGGTCCGCGGCCAAGACGTGACCGACACCGAAGGCCCGATCACCATCCCGGTGGGCGACGCCACGCTCGGCCGGATCATGAACGTGGTCGGCGAGCCGGTGGACGAGCAGGGCCCCGTCGAGTCGAAGGAACAGCGCGCCATTCACCAGCCGGCGCCGGAATTCGAGGACCAGTCGACCGAGTCCGAGATCCTCGTCACGGGCATCAAGGTGATCGACCTGCTGGCCCCCTATTCGAAAGGCGGCAAGATCGGCCTCTTCGGCGGCGCCGGCGTGGGCAAGACGGTTCTGATCATGGAACTGATCAACAACATCGCCAAGGTGCACTCGGGCTACTCGGTCTTCGCCGGTGTGGGCGAGCGGACGCGTGAGGGCAACGACCTCTATCACGAGATGATCGAGTCGAACGTCATCAAGCCCGACAACCTGTCCGAAAGCCAGGTGGCCCTGGTCTACGGCCAGATGAACGAGCCGCCGGGCGCGCGTGCCCGCGTCGCGCTGACCGGCCTGACCCTGGCCGAGCAGTTCCGCGACCAGTCCGGCACCGACGTGCTGTTCTTCGTCGACAACATCTTCCGCTTCACCCAGGCCGGGTCCGAGGTGTCGGCGCTGCTGGGCCGGATTCCCTCGGCGGTGGGCTACCAGCCGACGCTGGCGACCGACATGGGCCAGATGCAGGAGCGGATCACCTCGACCAAGTCCGGCTCGATCACCTCGATCCAGGCCGTCTACGTGCCCGCGGACGACCTCACCGACCCGGCGCCTGCCACGACCTTCGCCCACCTCGACGCCACGACCGTTCTGTCGCGCGCCATCTCCGAGCTGGGCATCTACCCGGCCGTGGACCCGCTCGACTCCAACAGCCGGATCCTGGATCCCGGCATCGTCGGCGAAGAGCACTACCAGGTGGCCCGTGACGTGCAGGGAATCCTCCAGCGCTACAAGTCGCTGCAGGACATCATCGCCATTCTTGGCATGGATGAACTGTCGGAAGAGGACAAGCTGACCGTGGCCCGCGCCCGGAAGATCCAGCGTTTCCTCAGCCAGCCCTTCGACGTGGCGCAGGTGTTCACCGGCTCGCCCGGCGTCCAGGTGCCGCTGGAGAAGACCATCGCCTCCTTCAAGGCGGTCGTCGCGGGTGAGTACGACCACCTGCCCGAGGGCGCGTTCTACATGGTCGGCGACATCGAGGAAGCCGTCGCCAAGGCCGAGAAGATGGCCGCTGACGCAGCCTGATAGAAACCGGAGGGGCCGATGGCCGATATGATGCAGTTCGACCTCGTGTCGCCGGAAAAACGCCTCGCCTCGTTCGAGGCGTCCGAGGTGTCGTTCCCCGGCGCCGAGGGCAACATGACGGCGATGGCCGGCCACATGCCGGTCCTGACCACGCTGCGCCCCGGCACCGTCCGGGTCGTGGGCGCGGACGGGGCGACCGAGTATGTGGTGACCCACGGTTTCGTCGAGGTGACGGCCGACTCTGTCTCGGTCATCGCCGAGAAGGCCTTCGCGCGCGAAGGCGTGTCCCGGGAGGAGCTTCAGGGCGTTCTCGAGGAAGCCCGGAGCAAGGCCGCCGAGGCCGAGCCCGAGCATCGGGACGCCGCAGAGAAGTTCGTCGCCGATCTCGTGCACCTGATCGACAACATGGACTGATCCGCCCGGGCGGCGCGATCCCGTGAAGACCCCGGCGGCATACCCGCCGGGGTCTTTCCGTTTCGTCTACCCGCATGGTGCATGATTTGCCAGAATACCCGGGGATCAAGGGACGGAAACAGTCATGGAGCGTCTGGACGGATACCTGATCGGCATCGATCGCGGCAGCGTACTGATGTTCTCGCATTTCGACGAGGGCGGCCCGATGTGGGCGGGCAGCGGCCCGCGAGAGGTGCGCCGCGCGGTCCGGTTCTCGGGGCGGTTTCGCCGGCCGCCCTCGGTTCAGGCCGTGATCGAGATGTGGGATTTCGACAGCACCACCAACCTGCGCGCGGACATCACCGCCGAAGCGGTGACCGGGAGCGGCTGCGAGCTGGTGTTCCGCACCTGGGGCGACACCCGTATCGCGCGGCTCCGCGCGGGGTGGATGGCAATCGGCGAACTGCCGGATCCCGCGGTCTGGGATCTCTCCTGATCTCAGGCGCTGCGCGGGAAGACGCCCTCGTAGATCGGGTCCAGCGTCGACGTCTCGAAGAGCGACGAGACCGAGTTTCCCTGCGAGATGTTCATGATCGCCTGGGCGAAGATCGGCGCGGTCTGCACGATGCGGATGTTCGGCGCGGCCTTGACCGCCGCCGTCGGCTCGATCGTGTCGGTGATCACCAGGCTCTTCATCACCGACTTGGTGATCCGTTCGACCGCCGGGCCGGACAGCACCCCATGGGTGATGTAGGAATGGACTTCCGAGGCGCCGCTTTCCATCAGCACCTCGGCGGCTTTGCAGAGCGTGCCGGCCGTGTCGCAGATGTCGTCGACGATGATGCAGGTCTGATCCTTCACGTCGCCGATGACGGTCATTTCGGCCACTTCGCCCGGCCTGCTGCGCCGCTTGTCCACGATGGCCAGCCCGCAGCCGATTCGCTGCGCGAGCTCGCGTGCCCGGGCCACGCCGCCAACGTCGGGCGAGACCACGGTGATCTTGTCCAATGCGCCGTGGAACTGGTGCTCGATGTCCAGCGCGAAGATTGGCGCCGCGTACAGGTTGTCCACGGGAATGTCGAAGAAGCCCTGGATCTGCGCGGCGTGAAGATCCATCGTCAGCACCCGCTCGATCCCGGCCTCGGTCAGAAGGTTCGCCACCAGCTTGGCGCTGATCGGGGTGCGGGCCTTGGTGCGCCGGTCCTGCCTTGCATAGCCGAAATAGGGGATGACCGCCGTGATCCGCGCCGCCGAGGACCGCCGCAGGGCGTCGGACATGATCAGCAGTTCCATCAGGTTGTCATTGGCGGGGTTCGAGGTCGGCTGGATGATGAACATGTCCTCGCCACGGACATTCTCGAAGACCTCGACGAAGATCTCCTGGTCGTTGAAACGCTCGATGCGCGCGTCGACGAGGTCGATCGTGTGGCCGCGATGCATGGTCATGCGGCGCGCGATGGCTTTGGCAAGCGTCTGGTTGGCGTTGCCGGAGATGAGTTTCGGCTCGTCGGTGGCAGGCATGGACGTGTCCCCAGGTTCCCGGTCGCAGAGAGGATGACGGTTTCGTGACCCTTGCCCCCGCTTAGCATTGCGGTACGGTCAATGCTAGACGCCAAAGCGGGGCGCACCGCCCCCGACACGCGCTCAGGAAGGGATCCCATGCCGCAGATCGACTACTATTTCTCGACGCTCTCTCCCTTCGCCTATCTCGCCGGAACCCGGCTCGAGGAGATCGCCGCGCGCCACGGCGCGGATGTCGTCTACAAGCCGCTCGACATCCTGGCGCTTTTCGCGCGGACGGGCGGCACGTCGCCGGCCGAGCGGCACCCGGCGCGGCAGGCCTACCGGCTGCAGGAACTGCGCCGGCAGGCGGCGAAGCACGGGATGGCGATCACCCTGCAACCGGCGCATTTCCCGACCAACGCCGCGCCGTCCTCCTACGCGATCATCGCCGCCCAGGCGGCCGGCGGCGGCGACACGGGCGCGCTCGTCCATGGTATCCTGCGGGCCTGCTGGGCCGAGGAGAAGGACATCGCCGCGGACGGCGTGATCCGGGAGTGCCTCTCGGCCGCGGGGCTCGACCCGGCGCTGGCCGATAGCGGGCTGCTCTCGGGGGCAGAGACCTACGCCGCCACGCTGGAGGAGGCGGTCGCGCGCGGGATTTTCGGCGCGCCCTTCTACGCGGTGGGCGACGAGCTGTTCTGGGGCCAGGACCGGCTGGGCGATCTGGACCTTCATCTCGCCGGCAAGATCTGAACGCCGCGCCCGCGGCCCGGGCCGCGCTTTTTCAGCCCCGGACAAGCGAGAGGAATCGATCCGTCGACTCGAGGCTCGCGGACCAGTCGCAGACGAGCCTTGCGGTCAGGATCTCGTCCCCCGGTCCGTCGAGCGGCTGATCGAACGGCCAAAGATAGTATTGTGCGCCCGCCTCCTGCGCGCGGCGGTGCCCGGCGCGCGGCCAGCCGGCGAAGATCATGTTGGCCTCGACGGGATACAGAACCTCGGCGTCGGGGATCGCGCGCAGCCCCTCTGCCAGGCGGCTGGCGGACTCGTTGGCCGCGACCGCGTTGCGCAGCCAGAGGTCGTTTTCCAGGTAGGCCGCCATCTGGGCGGACAGATAGCGGTGCTTGGAAAACAGCTGCGCGCCGCGCTTGCGCCGCAGCTCGAATTCCCAGGCCCTGGCCGGGTCGAAGAAGATCACCGCCTCGACGCCCATCAGCCCGTTCTTGGTGCCGCCGAAGCTGACCGCGTCGATCCCGGCTTTCCAGGTCATCTCGGCCGGCGAACAGCCGAGCGTGACCAGCGCATTGGCAAAGCGTGCCCCGTCGAGATGGCAGGCCATGCCGTGCGCGCGGGCGATCCCGGTCAGCGTGGCGATTTCGTCGGGCGTGTAGACCGTGCCAAGCTCGGTCGCCTGGGTGATGGTCAGGGGGCCGCGCTGCACGCCGTGCACGCCCTTCGTGCCCGTCTCGGCGATGGCGGTTTCGAGCGCGGCCGGGTCGATCTTGGCCCCGGCCCCGTCCACCAGGGTCAGCTTGGCGCCGCCGGTGTAGAATTCCGGGGCACCGCATTCGTCTTCCTCGACATGGGCGACCCGGTGGCAGAAGATCGCCTGCCAGGGGTCCGCCAGCGTGGCCAGCGCCAGCGCGTTGGCGCCGGTCCCGGTCGCCACGAGGTAGACGGCGGCCTCCGGGGCCTCGAAGACCTCGCGGATCTTCGCCTTGACCCCTTCCATCAAGGGGTCGGCGCCGTAGGGCATCATGTAGCCTTCATTGGCGCGCGCGAGCGCCTCCAGCACCTCTGCCGGCACCGGGCCGGTATTGTCCGAGGCGAAATGCATCTCAAGGGTCCTCTTCGATCACGTAGTCTTCCAACTCGTCCTCGGTGACCTCGAATTCCGGCACAATGCGTCCCCGCATCGAGATCCCGGCGTCGTGCACCGAGTCCGGATCACCCGAGACCAACGGGTGCCAGTCGTAAAGCGGCTTGCCCTCGAACAGCAGGCGGTAGGCGCAGGTCGCGGGCATCCAGTAGGCGATGTCGGCGATGTTGCCGGGGGTCAACACCACGCAGTCGGGCACGAGTTGCTTGCGGATCTCGTATTGCCCGCACCGGCAGGTCTCGTCGTCGAGCAGCCGGCAGCCCACGCAGGTAAAGGCAACCTCGGCGGTCTCCGCGTCCTCCAGCTTCAGAAGGCAGCACTTTCCGCAGCCGTCGCAGAGCGCCTCCCACTCGGCCGGGCGGAGCTGGTCGAGCGGGATTCGTTCCCAGAAGCGGGCCCGCAGGCCCTTGTCTGCGCGCGGGTCGGTCATGGGCGGCAGACTGTCGCCAATCCGGGCCGAAGAAAACCCCGTTCAGCCATGCGGGGCCAGCAGCCGGCGAGCCTCGGCGCAGTCGGCGTCCATCTGGGCGACCAGCGCGTCCAGGTCGTCGAATTTCAGCTCCGGCCGCTGGAAGGCCACCAGCGCGACCGACAGTTCCTCGCCGTAGAGATCGCCGGAGAAGTCGAAGAGAAAGACCTCGAGGTTCGGTTTGTTCTCGCCGAACATCGGCCGGACACCGATCGAGGCCGCGCCCTGGTAGCTGCCGGCATAGGGGCCTGTCAGAACGTCCACCAGAACGGCATAGACGCCGAACCTGGGGGGGTGCAGTTCGTCGATGGCGATATTCGTGGTCGGGTAGCCCAGTTCGCGGCCACGCTGGTCGCCGCGGATCACCGGGCCGTCGATTCGGTGCCAGTGTCCGAGCATCCGGGCGGCATCCGCGGGCCGCCCTTCCGAGAGCGCGTTGCGGATCGAGGTCGAAGACACCTGGCCGGTCGCGTCAGAGATCAGCGCCGCCTCGGTCACGCCGAAGCCGCAGGCGGCCCCGAGCTCGCGCAGCAGTGCCACGTCGCCGGACCGCCCCTTGCCGAAGCGGAAATCCGCACCGACGACGACGTGGCGCAGCCCGAGCCCGTCGCAGAGCACGTTGCGCGCGAATTCCTCGGCGGTCAGCGACGAGAGCGCGGCGTTGAAGTTCAACTCGTAGAGCAGGTCGACGCCGAGCTTTTCCAGCCGGTGGGCGCGGGCCTCGGCATTCATCAGGCGAAAGGGCGGGGCGTCAGGTGCGAAAAAGCGGCGCGGATGCGGCTCGAAGGTCACGACGCCCAGCGGGCAGCCGAGGCGCGCGCCCTCGGCCCGGGCGAGGTCGATCACCGCCCGGTGTCCCAGGTGCACGCCGTCGAAATTCCCGATGGCGGCAGAGGCGCCACGGTTCTCGGCGGCGACGTATTGATAGTCCCGGATCGTCCGCATGGGGACTGACCTATCGCCGGTCCCGGCGGCGCGCAAGCCGCGATGCGCGTCAGTCGAACTTGGCCGAGGGCGCGAGCACGACGGCCTCGCCCTTGAGGACCTTCTTGCCGTCGACGAGGCAGCGGCAGTCGAGCGTGACGCGCCGCTTGGCGTGGTCGATCCCGGTGACCTCGACCTCGGCCAGAACGGTGTCGCCGGGGCGCACGGGGGCGAGGAATTTCAGGGTCTGGCCCATGTAGACCGTGCCGTGCCCGGGCAGCTGTTCGCCGATCACGGCCGAAATCAGCCCGGCGGTCAGCATGCCATGGGCGATGCGCCCCTCGAAAATCGTGTCCTGTGCGTAGCCATCGTCGAGATGCACCGGGTTCCGGTCGGTGGAGACCTCCGCGAAAAGCTCGATGTCACGGTCGGTGACCTCCTTGCGCAGGTAACGCGTCATCCCGATCTCGATATCCTCGATGCAGATCGTTCCGCGGGGCAGGTTGTCCAACATCTGACCTCTCGTCCGGCCGGGCGGCACAGGGCCGCGTAAGTAATAATGGGCCATTTTCAGGCCTGCGATTGGAACTTTATTACTTTGCAGGCGCAGAAAATCAAGAGGGAACTGCCCCGCCGCGCAACTTGCCGCAGGGGGGAGCGCGTCGCCGGGACGGGATGCTCAGCGCAGGTGGCCGATGCTGTAGTCGGGGCTTTGCTGCGCCTCTGCCAGATAGGCCTCGAGCTTGCCCGGGTCGGGCTGGCGGTCGGTGCCGGTCTCGGCGCGGGCCAGCCCGCCGCTGATGAACAGGCTGTCGAGGTTCTCGCCGGTCGCGCCCTGGATATCGGTGGCGATCCCGTCCCCCATGCAGAGGATCCGGCTTTCGTCCACGGGGCCGTCGAGCGCCCGCAGCCGGCGCCGCGCGAGATCGTAGATCGGCGGATGCGGCTTGCCGAAATAGAGGCTCTTGCCGCCCATCTCGGTGTAGAGCTGCGCCAGCGCCCCGGCGCAGAAGATGCGCTTGTCGCCCCGGTCGACCACGATGTCCGGGTTCGCGCAGAGCAGCTTCATGCCGGCATTCTTGGCATATAGCAGCTGTGCCCGGTAATCCTCGGGCGTCTCGGTCTCGTCGTCCTCGAGCCCGGTGCAGACGATACCTTCGGCCTCGGTCAGCGGCACGCGCGTGATCCCGACCTCGTCGGTGATGTCGTCGGCCGTGTCGGTGAAGAACGACTCGTCCACCGGCGGACCCATGTGATAGACGCGCCGGCCCACCGCGCCCCGCATCATGCCCGCCTGCGCCGAATCGCCAGACGAGGCGATATCGTCCCAGGTCGCGCGCGGCACGCCGATCTTTTCAAGCTGGCGGATGACGGCCGCGCGGGGCCGCGGCGAGTTGGTCAGCAGCACGACCTTGCCGCCGCCCGCCTTGAACCGCTCCAGCGCCGCGACGGCGTCGGGGAAGGGGCGATAGCCGTCATGCAGGCAGCCCCACAGATCGACGAAGAGCGCGTCGTAGCGGTCCGAGATGTCGTCCAGCCGTTCGATGATGCGGGTCACGGGCAGGCTCCGGGCAGGGCAGGGCAGGAGAAAGGCGCCGCACCGCGCGGCGCCCTGATGGACCGTCTGGCCGGCTCAGAGTGCGAGGACCGGGACGATCTGTTTCTTGCGGCTGACGACGCCGGGCAGCACGACCATGTCGCCGGTAACCTCGGCGTCGAAGCTCTTCTCGGCGACGGTCTTAACGGTGTCGTTCGGAACCAGGAGCGTCGCCTCGCTTTCGAGGATGTCGACGACGAAGAGCAGCACCTCGTCGACGCCGTCCTCGGCCGCCACGTCCGTCATCGCCGCGATGAGTCCGTCCTTGCGGTCGAGCACGGTGGCCGGGCTCGTGGTCTCGAGCACCGAGACGCGGAACTTCTTGCCGCCCACCTCGTACTGCTTGGAATCCATCCGCAGAAGCTCGGCGTCGGAGAAGGCCGAGACGTCCGACTTCGCCGCGAACATCTCGGCGGCGTAGTCGGCGATGGTCACGCCGAGCTCGTCGGCCAGTTTCATGGCCAGGGCGCGGTCGGTCATGGTCGTCGTGGGCGAGCGGAATTCCAGCGTGTCGCTGAGGATGCAGGACAGCATCAGCCCCTTGATCTTGTCGGGCATCTTGCCGGCCTCGGCGCCCATCAGGTCGTTCATGATGGTCGCGGTGCAGGCCACCGGCCGGATCGTGATATTGATCGGGCCGCGGGTGGTCAGCCCCCCGGCGAGAAGGTGATGGTCGATCACCTCGATCACGCGCGCGTCGTTGATGCCGTCGGGCAGTTCGGCGGGATTGTTGGTGTCCACCACCACGACCTCGTCCTCGGCGGCGACACCGTCGATGATCTCCGGCTGGTCGAAGCCCCACCGCTCCAGCACGAACTTCGCCTCGGTGTTCGGGTCGCCCAGCAGCTTGGGCTCGGCCGGCATGTCGCGCAGTTCGCTCAGGTACCAGGCCCAGATGATGGGCGAGCCGGTCGCGTCCGTGTCGGGGGCCTTGTGGCCGAATACCTTGATCATTGTGGTCCGTCCGTATTTGGAATGGGCTCTAAATCGTCGCCGTTATAGGCAGCGCGCCGGGGCTTGTCACCCGTGCGGCCCGGCCGCGCGCGGCTTTTTTCGGCCCCGTCCCGACGGCCCGGGAAAATCCGCACCGAACGGAGTTGACAGCGCGTGGCGCTTTGCCTATCTGCGGCCTGTTAGCACTCAGAGGTGGTGAGTGCTAACAGGAGGAACGACCACCTGTGACAGTGGAACCCTTGAACGAAGGAGCGTTCTGAGATGGCATTCAAACCGTTGCACGACCGTGTTCTGGTCCGGCGCGTCGAAAGCGACGACACGACCAAAGGCGGCCTGATCATTCCCGACACCGCCAAGGAAAAGCCCCAGGAAGGCGAAGTCGTCTCCGTCGGGGCCGGCGGCCGTGACGAAGACGGCGAGCGCATCGCACTGGACGTGAAGGCCGGCGACCGCATCCTCTTCGGCAAATGGTCTGGCACCGAAGTCCAGATCGAAGGCGAAGACCTGCTGATCATGAAGGAAAGCGACATCCTCGGCGTGATCGAGTGATCCGTCGCCCTTAAACACAACCGACAACCAGGAGCAATCAAAGATGGCTGCTAAGGACGTCAAGTTCGACACAGATGCCCGCAACCGGATGCTTCGCGGCGTGAACATCCTCGCGGACGCCGTGAAAGTGACGCTGGGCCCGAAAGGCCGCAACGTCGTCATCGAGAAATCCTTCGGCGCGCCCCGGATCACCAAGGACGGTGTGACGGTCGCCAAGGAAATCGAACTCGAGGACAAGTTCGAGAACATGGGTGCGCAGATGGTCAAGGAAGTGGCCAGCCGCACCAATGACGAGGCCGGCGACGGCACCACCACCGCCACCGTGCTGGGCCAGGCGATCGTCAAGGAAGGCATGAAGGCCGTCGCCGCCGGCATGAACCCGATGGACCTGCGCCGTGGCATCGACCTCGCCGTCGACAAGGTCGTCGAGCAGATCCAGAACGCCGCGCGCCCGGTGAACGATTCCGCCGAGGTCGCCCAGGTCGGCACCATCTCGGCCAACGGCGAGCACGCGATCGGCCAGCAGATCGCCGACGCGATGCAGAAGGTCGGCAACGAGGGCGTCATCACCGTCGAGGAGAACAAGGGCCTCGAGACCGAGACCGAGGTGGTCGAGGGGATGCAGTTCGACCGCGGGTACCTGTCGCCCTACTTCGTGACCAACCCCGACAAGATGATCACCGAGCTCGAGGACTGCATGATCCTCCTGCACGAGAAGAAGCTTTCTTCCCTGCAGCCGATGGTGCCGCTGCTCGAGTCGGTCATCCAGAGCCAGAAGCCCCTGCTGATCATCGCAGAGGACGTGGAAGGCGAGGCCCTGGCCACGCTCGTGGTCAACAAGCTGCGTGGCGGCCTGAAGATCGCCGCCGTCAAGGCGCCGGGCTTCGGTGACCGTCGCAAGGCCATGCTGCAGGACATCGCCGTCCTGACCGGCGGCCAGGTGATCTCGGAAGATCTCGGCATGAAGCTCGAGAACGTCACCATGGACATGCTGGGCCAGGCCAAGAAGGTCTCCATCACCAAGGACGAGACGACCATCGTCGACGGTCTCGGCGAGAAGTCCGAGATCGAGGCGCGCGTCGCCCAGATCCGCCAGCAGATCGAGGAGACCACCTCGGACTACGACCGCGAGAAGCTCCAGGAGCGCCTGGCCAAGCTCGCGGGCGGCGTCGCGGTGATCCGCGTCGGCGGTGCGACCGAGGTCGAGGTGAAAGAGCGCAAGGACCGCGTCGATGACGCCCTGAACGCGACCCGTGCGGCCGTGCAGGAAGGCATCGTCGTCGGCGGCGGCGTGGCGCTCGTCCAGGGTGCCAAGGCGCTCGAGGGCCTCACCGGCGTCAACTCCGACCAGAATGCCGGCATCATGATCGTGCGCAAGGCGCTGGAGGCGCCGCTGCGCCAGATCGCCGAGAACGCCGGCGTCGACGGCTCGGTGGTCGCGGGCAAGATCCGCGAATCCGACGACCTCAAGTTCGGCTTCAACGCCCAGACCGAGGAATACGGCGACATGTTCGAGTTCGGCGTGATCGACCCCGCGAAGGTCGTGCGCACCGCGCTCGAGGACGCCGCCTCGGTGGCCGGCCTGCTGATCACGACCGAGGCCATGGTCGCGGACAAGCCGCAGAAGGAAGGCGCCGGTGCCGGCGCCGGTGGCGGCATGCCCGACATGGGCGGCATGGGCGGCATGATGTAATCTGCCTGCCCGCCACGGCAGAACGACGGAAAGGGGGCCTTCGGGCCCCCTTTTTTTTCATGGACGGCGCGGCTGTGCCGGCGCTGCCAGGGGCGGCAGAAGCGCACGGCGCATGCGCGCGGGTCTTGATCTGGCTCATGCCGGGAACAATCCCGATGCGATATCGTTGGATATCAAAAATTGGGGTTAAATCATGTTTCGAATTCTTTTGACCATGTTCTGCACGCTTGCTCTGGCCGCGCCGCTTTCGGCGCAGACCGACAGCGAGCGCCGGACCTTCGGCGACGACGTCTTCCTTGCCGGCGAGGACGTGATCCACGGCGGGGCCGGTGCCGACGATGCCTTTCTCGCGGGCGATGGCGTCACGCTGGAGACCGCGATCACCGGGACCGCGCATATGGCGGGCCGGCGTCTGTCGGTTCTGGGCGAGGTCGGCGGCGATCTCTACGCCGCCGGGATGGATATCCTGCTGGGTGCGCCCATCCGCGGCGACGCCACGGTCGCGGGCTACGATATCCGCGTCGATCGCGCCGTGGGCGGCGATCTGCGGGCGGCGGGAACCTCGGTGCATGTCACGGGACCGGTCGCGGGCTATGCGCTGCTGACCGGCGAGGCCGTGACGATCGCGGGCCGGATCGACGGCGACGTCGAAGTCAGCGCCGGGACCATCGCCTTCGGCGCCGACGCCGAGATCGGCGGGACGCTGACGCTCCATCACGAGGATCCGGCCTCGGTGGCGGTGCCGGCCGGCGTCCTGCCGGCGGAGCGGATCACGCGGCGGACGCTCGAGGACTGGGAGCACGGGCCGCGCGATTTCGCCCCGGTCGGCTGGGGCGCGGTGATCGCCGGCTTTCTCGGCAGCGTGCTGGCGGTCGGGCTGATCGCGACACTGGTGGCCGCCATCGTCCCGCAAGGCTTGGCGCGGCTGCGCGAGCAGGCGCTCGGCCAGCCGTTCCGGACGCTCTGGATGGGTTTCCTGACGCTCTCGGTTCTCTCGGGGGCGGCGATCCTGCTGGCGGTCACGGTGATCGGCATCTTCGTCAGCCCCGCCGCCGTGCTGGCCGCGCTGGCCGTGGGGTTCGCCGGCTATGTCATCGGCGCCTATGCCTTTGGCGTCGGGCTACTGGGCGCGTTCGGCCGGGCGGCGCCTGACAGCATCGGTGACCGGGCGCTTGCGGCCTTCACCGGGGCGCTCGCCACCGGACTCGTCACGCTGATCCCGCTTCTCGGCTGGGTCTTCGCCATGGCGCTGACGCTGCTCGGGACGGGCGCGCTCGCCGTGCGGGTGCTGCGGCCGGCCTTCTTCACCGAACGGGCGGCCTGACGCCGGGTCATCCGGCCGGGATGTCGCAATCCCGGCCCGTCCCGCCTATCTGGGGACCATGCGCGCGGTGGTGTTGATTCTCTTTCTCGGTCTGCCGGCAGGGCCGGCCGTGGCGGACTGTGTGGTCCTTCTGCACGGTCTGGCGCGCAGTTCGGCCTCGCTCGTCGTCATGGAGCTGTCGCTGGAACAGGCGGGCTACCGAACGGTGAACCGCAGCTATCCCTCCACCGATGCAACGGTGGGCCGACTGGCCCTGACCGCCATCCCCGAGGCCCTCGCCGCCTGCGGCACCGAGCGCCCGGTGCATTTCGTGACCCATTCGATGGGCGGGCTGCTCGCCCGGGCTTACCTGCAGGATCGAGAGATCGCGGGCCTGGGCCGGATCGTGATGCTGGCGCCCCCGAACCAGGGCTCGGCACTGACCGACGAGATGCGCGACTGGCCGGTCATCGCGGATCTCCACGGCCCGGCTTTCGACCAGCTCGGCACCGGGCCCGGCAGCCTGCCGAACCGGCTCGCCCCGGTGACAGCGGCCGAGATCGGCGTCATCGCGGGCAGCGTGTCGCTGAACCCCGTTCTGTCGGAAATGATCCCGGGCGCCGATGACGGCAAGGTGTCCGTCGCCAGCACCCGCCTCGAGGGAATGGACGACCACATCGTCCTGTCCGTCAGCCATACCTTCATGATGAACAACCCGCTCGTCATCGCGCAGGTGCTGACCTTTCTCGAGACCGGCCGCTTCGAGCACGGGCTCACCCTGGGCGAGGTGATCCAGCGCCAGTTCACCGGCAGGTGACGGATCGGCCCGCCCCGGCCGCGCCTGCGGCGCACCGGTGCCCGAGCGGCGCGGGAAAGGCGTCGGCGCCTAGCGCGACACCGGCCCCAGGACCCGGTTCACATGGCCCATCTTGCGGCCCGGCCGCGTCTCGGCCTTGCCGTAGAGATGCAGCGCGGCGGCCGGGTCGGCGGCGTGGGCCGGCACGTCGTCCATGTCGTCGCCGATCAGGTTCAGCATCTCCACGTCGGCATAGCGGGACCCGTCGCCGAGCGGCCAGCCGGCGATGGCCCGGATATGCTGCTCGAACTGGTCGACGGTGCAGCCCTGCTGCGTCCAGTGGCCGGAATTGTGCACCCGCGGTGCGAACTCGTTGACGACGAGCCCGCCCGGTGTGACGAAAAGCTCGAGCCCCAGCACGCCGACATAGTCGAGCGCGTTCAGCAGGCGCCCCGCCGCCAGCACCGCATCGGTGCGCCGGGCCGCGCTCAGCTGCGCCGGCACCGTCGTGCGGCGCAGGATCCCCTCCTCGTGGACGTTCTCGCCCGGGTCGAAGCAGGCCACGCGCCCGTCCAGCCCGCGAGCCCCGATGACGGAGACTTCGGCGGTGAAAACGACGAAGCCCTCCAGCACGGCCGGCGCGCCCGCGATGGCCGCGAGCGCCGCGGCGGCGTCATCCGGCGCGGCCAGCCGCGCCTGGCCCTTGCCGTCATAGCCGAAGCGGCGGGTCTTCAGGATCGCGGGGACCCCGACCCGCGCGATCGCCGCCTCCAGGTCATCGGCGCCGTCGACCGCCGCGTAGGGGGCGGTGGCGAGCCCGATCTCGTTCAGGAAATCCTTTTCCGCCAGCCTGTCCTGGCTCACCGCCAGCGCGCGGCGGCCCGGACGGATGGGCGCATGGGCCTCGACCACGTCGAGCGCGGCGGTCGGCACGTTCTCGAATTCGTAGGTGACCACGTCGACCGCCGTGGCGAAGGCCGCCAGCGCATCGGCGTCCTCGTAGGGCGCGGTGGTCACGCGATGGGCGACCTGCCCGGCCGGCGGCTCTGCGCCCGGCTCGAATATGTGGCTGCGATAGCCGAGCCGCGCCGCCGCGACCGACAGCATGCGGCCAAGCTGCCCGCCGCCGAGAATGCCGATCGTGGCGCCCTGGGGCAGCCGGTCAGTCATCCGACGGCTCCTCGGGGATCGCGGCCGAGAGCGCCGCGCGCCAGGCGTCGAGCCGGTCGGCGAGCGCCGTGTCGGTCATGGCGAGGATCTGCGCGGCGTAGAGGCCGGCATTGGCCGCACCGGCCTGGCCGATGGCCATCGTGCCCACCGGGAACCCTTTGGGCATCTGCACGATGGAATAGAGCGAATCGACCCCGGACAGCGCCCGCGTCTGCACCGGCACGCCGATCACCGGCACACGGGTTTTCGAGGCCATCATCCCCGGCAGATGCGCCGCGCCGCCCGCGCCCGCGATGATGACCCTGAGGCCGCGGTCCACGGCGGTCCTGCCATAATCCCAAAGCCGGTCCGGCGTGCGGTGGGCCGAGACGATCCGCGTCTCGTAGGCCACGCCCAGCTCGTCCAGGATATCTGCCGCGGCTTTCATGGTGGCCCAGTCCGACTGGCTGCCCATGATGATGCCGACCTCGGTCTTGCCCATGCCTGTCCCCGTTTGCGCGTCAGTTCAGGAAGCGCGCACTATAGTGATCCGGGCGGCTCAGGCAATGATGTCGGGGAACAACTCGTCCTCGATCCGCGCGATCTTGTCCTTGAGCACGAGCTTCTGCTTTTTCAGCCGCCGGAGCGTGAACTGGTCGCTGCGCGAGGTCTCGTCCAGCGCGGCGATGGCCTCGTCCAGATCGCGGTGTTCGCGCTTGAGATATTCAAGCTCGGCACGGAGCACGTCCGTCCGGTCCATCTGGGTCGGCGGGTTCATTTGCGTCGCGATCTCTCGGTCTGTTCGGGAACCCCGACTATACCATCTGCGCGCGCTTCTGGAAGCCCGTTCCGCCCGCGGGACTTGCGCGGCCGCCCGGGCGCGCCCATATCTTGCGAGGGTCCGCCGAAACGGGGGCCTGACCGCTGGTCGCTTACGACAAGGACTAGGACTAGGACATGACGAAACTCACACTCGCATCGCATCCCTTTCTGCTGGGATTCGATCAGCTCGAACGCCTGGTAGAACGCACCGCCAAGACTGGCAATGACGGCTACCCGCCCTACAACATCGAACAGGCCGCGGAGAATGCCTACCGCATCACGCTGGCCGTGGCCGGCTTCCGCGAAGGAGACCTGTCGATCACGCTGGAGGATCGCCAGCTGGTCGTGCGCGGCAAGCAGGCCGACGACACCGACGGCCGGGTGTTCCTGCATCGCGGCATCGCCGCGCGCCAGTTCCAGCGCAGTTTCGTGCTGGCCGACGGGGTCGAGGTGACCGGCGCCGCCATGGAAAACGGGCTCCTGCATATCGATCTGCGTCGCGCCGTGCCGGACCAGGTCGTGCAGACCATCGAGATCAACAAGGGGTGAGGCAAGTCATGGATCACAAATACGACATCGATACCGGCAGCAAGGACCGCATCGTCTATGTGCGCCCCGTCGCCGTCGAGGATCTGCCCGACGAGCTGCGCGAGCATGCGCCCGGCCTCGAGCAGATCTACGCCGTCCATGACGAGGACGGCCAGCGCCTGGCCCTCGTGCGCGACCGGAGCCTGGCCTTCGTCCTGGCCCGCCAGAACGACCTGGACCCGGTGAGCGTCCACTGATCTCAGGGGGCGGCCGCGCCGCCCCATATCCCCCAGCGCCGCGCCAGCAGCGCCGCGCCGGCCTTGTTGGCCGTGCCGCGCGCCTGGCCGCCGAGAACCGCATCCTGAAGCGCCCCGGCCTCGCCGGCATGCGGGGCGCATCCGGCGCGGACATGGGGCGCGCACCAGATGCCGACGCCCCGTTGCGCGAGCCAGCCCGACAGCCAGATGTCGTCGATGGCCCAGAGCGCCGCGGGTATCTTCGCCGTTTCCGGTGCGAACCAGTCCGGGTTCACCAGCACCCCCGCGAACCCCTGCGCGATATCGACATGGCCGTGCCGGCCCGGCGCCGTGCGCGGTGCCCGCGCCGCGGCGGGGCCGGCCGATCGCGCCAGCCGGCCGGTCCGGATCATCTGCGCCGGTGGCCGCAGCCAGGGGCGCGGCCCGGGCCGCGGCCGTGGCGGGGACAGCCCAAGGTAATCGACGTCGAAACCCGCCCCGGCGATCGCCATGCCGGGCCGTGCCCGGGCCGTGGCGCAGATGCGGGCCGTCCAGGCGGGGCCGTAGACCCAGTCGTCGTCGCAATAGAGGATCCGCGCCCCAGTGCCCGCCAGCTCCGCCGCGAGCGGCAGAAGCTTCGTTGCCGGTCCGAGATCCTCCGCGACGACACGAAGCTCCACGCCAGCCGGCAGGGCGGGCGGCGTCCCGTCCCAGTCCGGAAACCGGCGGTAGCGGCGCGGGATCGTCACCCGGATCAGGTCGGGGGCGCGGCGCTGGGCGCGCAGGCTTTCGAGCGTCGCGCCCAGGGTCGCGAAACGCGGCGGGATGGTGGTCAGCGAGACCGCAAGCATGTTCCGGTTATAGCCGAGACGGCCGCGCCCGTAAGCCGCGGCCTTCCCCCGCGGGCCTCACCCCTTGATAAGCCCCATCTGTTCGAGCTTGAGGATCACCTGGTGGGCGCAGTGGTCCACGTCCATGCCCTCGGTGTCGACGCGCAGCTCGGGGGTGGCCGGTTCCTCGTAGGGGTCCGAGATCCCCGTGAACTCCTCGATCTTGCCCTCGCGCGCCAGCTTGTAGAGCCCCTTGCGGTCGCGCCGCTCGCATTCCTCGAGACTGGTCGCCACATGCACCTCGCAGAAGGCGCCGTATTGCTCGATCATCTCGCGCACCGTGCGCCGCGTCGCCGTGTAGGGCGCGATCGGCGCGCAGAGCGCGATGCCCCCGTTCTTGGTGATCTCGCTGGCCACGTAGCCGATCCGGCGGATGTTGATGTCGCGATGTTCCTTGGAAAAGCCCAGCTCCGAGGACAGGTGCTTGCGCACCACGTCCCCGTCCAGCAGCGTCACCGGCCGCCCGCCCATCTCCATCAGCTTGACCATCAACGCGTTCGCGATCGTCGACTTGCCCGAGCCCGAAAGCCCGGTGAAGAACACCGTGAAGCCCTGGTTCGCCCGCGGCGGGTAGCGCCGGCGCAGCTCGCGCACCACCTCGGGGAAGGAGAACCATTCCGGGATCTCAAGCCCCTCCGACAGCCGCCGGCGCAGCTCGGTGCCCGAGATGTTCAGCACCGTCACGCCCTCCTCGATCTCGTCGGCGGGCTCGTACTGCGCGCGCTCCTGAACGTAGACCATGTGCTTGAAGTCGACCATCTCGAGCCCGATCTCGCCGGCATGCGCGCGCACCATCTCCTGCGCGTCGTAGGGGCCGTAGAAATCCTCGCCCGCGCTGTTCTTGCCGGGGCCGGCATGGTCGCGGCCCACGATCATGTGCGTGCAGCCGTGGTTGCGCCGGATCAGAGCGTGCCAGAGCGCCTCGCGCGGGCCCGCCATCCGCATCGCAAGGTTCAGAAGGCTCAGCGTCGTCGTCGCGGAGGGGTACTTGTCCAGCACCGCCTCGTAGCAGCGCACCCGGGTGAAGTGATCCACGTCGCCCGGCTTGGTCATGCCGACCACCGGGTGGATCAGCAGGTTCGCCTGCGCCTCCTTGGCGGCGCGGAAGGTCAGCTCCTGGTGCGCGCGGTGCAGCGGGTTGCGCGTCTGGAAGGCCACGATCCGCCGCCAGCCCAGCTTGCGGAAGAGCGCCCGCAACTCGTTCGGCGTGTCGCGCCGGCCGCGGAAGTCGTAATGCGTGGGCGGCTGGATGCCGGTGACCGGCCCGCCGAGATAGACCCGGCCGGCCGCGTTGTGCAGGTAGTGCACCGCCGGGTGCGCCGGGTCGTCGGCGCCGAAGACCTTCTTGGCCTCGCGCGCCTTGTCGGGCACCCATTTGTCGGTGACCGACATGATCGCGAGGATCACCCCCTCCTGGTCGCGGAGCGCGATGTCGCGGCCGATCTCAACGCCCTCGGCGAACGCCTCGGACACGTCCAGCGTGATCGGCATCGGCCAGAGCGTGCCGTCGGCCAGCCGCATCTCCTCGACGACCGCGTCGTAATCGGCCTCGCCCAGGAACCCCTTCAGCGGGCTGAACCCGCCGTTCATCAGAAGCTCCAGGTCGCAGATCTGGCGTGGGCTGAGGTCCCAGCTCGGCAAATCGCCCGCCTCGCGCTTCAGCTTCTGCGCGCTGTCGGGGGAGACGTAAAGCTCCGGGATCGGGGTGAGGTTGGCGGCTGTCATCGGTGTTTCTCTCTTTTCAATCTACGAACGCGCGGCCGCGACGTCCCCCCGGACCGCGGCCACGCACAGCCTTTAGCGCCGCCCCCTCGGACGGCGCAACAGGGTTTTCCCGAAAAGAACGGCGTCTCGGGCACATGGTGCCCGGGCGGCCGGGGTCCTTATTCCCCGGCTTCGGCCAGAACCGTCTGCCCGGCATCCTCGATCTCGGCGAGGAAGCGCTCGGCCTCCAGGGCGGCCATGCAGCCCATGCCGGCCGACGTGACCGCCTGGCGGTAGATGTGATCCGTCAGGTCGCCCGCCGCGAAGACGCCCGGGATCGAGGTCGCGGTGGAATCGGGCTTGGTCACCACGTAGCCGCCGTGATGCATCTCGAGCTGGTCCTTCACCAGCTCGTTCGCGGGCGCATGGCCGATCGCCACGAAGACGCCGGCGCAGGGGATCTCCTGTTCCGCGCCTGTATCGGTGTGACGCACCCGCACCCCGGTCACGCCCAGCGGCTCTTCGTCGCCCAGCACCTCGTCGAGCACGTGATCCCAGAGCACCTCGACCTTCGGATTGTTGAAGAGCCGGTTCTGGAGGATCTTCTCGGCGCGCAGTTCGTCGCGGCGATGGATCAGCGTGACCTTGGAGGCGAAGTTCGTCAGGAAGAGCGCCTCTTCGACGGCGGTGTTGCCGCCGCCGATCACGACGACTTCCTGGTTGCGGTAGAAGAACCCGTCGCAGGTCGCGCAGGCCGACACCCCGAAGCCCTTGAACTTCTCTTCGCTTGGCAGGCCCAGCCACCGCGCCTGCGCGCCGGTCGCCAGGATCACCGCGTCGGCGGTGAAGGTGGTGCCGCTCTCGCCCTCGGCGGTGAAGGGCCGGTGCGACAGGTCGAGCTTGCCGATGTGATCGGAGATGATCTCGGTGCCGACGGCGCGGGCGTGCTCTTCCATGCGGACCATCAGGTCAGGGCCCTGCACCTCGGTGTCGCCGGGCCAGTTCTCGACCTCGGTGGTGATTGTGAGCTGGCCGCCCGGCTGGATGCCCTGGATCAGAACGGGTTCCAGCATGGCGCGGGCGCCGTAGACCGCGGCGGTGTAGCCGGCGGGGCCGGAGCCGATGATCAGCAGGCGGGTGTGGCGGGTCTCGGACATGTCGCCCCCTTGGGTCTTGCGTTCTTCGTGGTCCCGGTCGATATAGCCGTCGTGGCGGGCATGGAAAAGTGGCCATTTGGTCCCGGTGGACCGTTTTGGCGTCAAGCGCCCGGCATCCCTCCTGAAAAATTTTCTTGCGCGAAAGCGAAACATTATTGCGCGCGGTCCGGTGGCCGCGTAAGATGCGGCAAATATCAGAAAGCAGGATCCGCACCCATGCCGGGATCAAAACTCGATCCGATCGACCGCCATATCCTTGCAGAACTGCAGGCTGACGGGCGCATCACCAATGTCGAACTGGCCCGCCGGGTCGGGATCTCGGCGCCGCCCTGCCTGCGGCGCGTCCGCACGCTGGAGGAGCAGGGCTTCATCCGCGGCTACCATGCCGAGGTCGATCCCCGCGCGCTCGGCTTCGAGGTGCAGGTCTTTGCCATGGTCGGGCTGCATTCCCAGGCCGAGGCCGACCTCTCGGCCTTCGAGGCGCAGTGCCGGGCCTGGCCGCTCGTGCGCGAATGCCACATGCTGAACGGCGAGATCGACTTCATCCTGAAATGCGTCGCGCCCGATCTGTCGACCTTCCAGAGCTTCCTGACAGAGCAGCTGACCGCGGCCGAGAACGTCGCCAGCGTCAAGACGTCGCTGGTGATCCGCGGCGCCAAGGACGAACCGGGCGTTCCCTTCGACGTGCTCGAGGCACGGCTCGACCACCCGGCCTGAACCCGCCCGACCGCGGCTGTTGCGCGGGGCGGGGCCTTGGGGCAGACTTCGTCCATCAGCGCCGTGGGCCGGCCGTCGCCGGGACCCGGCGGCGCACGGGACGGGATCACGCAGCCCATGGCGGTGACACGCTACCATTTCATTTCGGGCCTGCCGGACTCGGGTGCCGAAGAACTCGCACGGCTTCTGGCGCAGAACCCCCGGTTCGTGACCGGGTCCGACACGGGCGCCGACGCGCTGTTCGGGGCCGCGATGCGGCGGATGCAGGATGACGACTGCCCCGAATCCCGCCTCGACGAGCAGCAGTGCCGGGCGCTTCTGCGCGCCACGCTCGACGCGGTGCATCACGACCGCCAGGCGGGGGCGGTCGTCTTCGACAACGCGCCGGGCTGGCTCGGTTATATCGATGCGCTGGGCAACCTTTTTCCGCTGGCCCGCTTCGTGGTGATGGTCCGCGACCCGGCCGATCTGGGCGGAAGCACCGCGCGGGGCGCGCGGCTCGATACGCCGCTGCGCCACCTGCAGGCGGCGCTGGCCGGGGCGCATGCCCAGCGGATTCTCGTGATCGAGCACGAACGCTTTCTGTCCGACCCGGTCACGGTGCTCGACGTGCTGTACCATTTCCTGCGCGAACACGAGTTCGACCACGACCTGGCCCCGCTATCGGACGCCGGGGCAGGAACCGCGGATGCCCAGCCGCCGAAGCGCCGCCTTCTCGGCCTGATGCCGGGCCGGCGTGGGGGCGGCGCCGACGACGCGCCCTGGCGCAAGGAAAAATCCAGCGCCGCCACGATCCTGATCGACACCGGCTGATCCCGGCGCCGGGCTTTCCCGGTGGCGCGCCGCATGCTAGGCCAACGGCGTCCGTCACCGAGCCGAGGCCGCCGATGCTGCCGATCAACCCCAGCCAGATCCCCGCCTTCTACAAGCGGGCCCGCGCCGCGCAGCAGGCGGGGCGCGCGGACGAGGCGCTGCGCCTCTACCGCTCGATCCTGGCGGCGAACCCGAAGCTGGCGGAGGCTCATTTCCAGGTTGGCCGCATCGCGGCGGGTCGGGGCGACACCGACGCCGCCGTCGCGGCCTTCGAGAAGGCGCTGGCTGCGAAACCGGCAGAACCGGCGATCTGGTCGGCATTGGCCGACACGCTGCTCAAGGCCGGCCGGCCGGAGGATGCGGCGGCGCTGCCCGCCCGGGCGCAGAAGGCGGGTCTTGCCGCCGAGCCGCTGGCGGCGCTGGGACTGCGCACCGGGGGGCGGAGCGGTGCGCGCGCGGCCACGCTCGACACCGCCGGGCGGAAAGAGGCACAGCGCCTCGTCCAGCTGATGTCGGCCGGGCGCTTCGCCGAGGCCGAGCGCGGCGCGGCGGCGCTTGCGAGGCGCCAGCCGGGCGTGGCCGCCGTCACCAACATCCTGGGCAGCGCGCGGGCGGCGCAGGGCAAGCGCGATGCCGCGGAAAAGGCGTTCCGCGCGGCGCTGGCCCAGGATCCGGAATTCGTCGAGGCCCGCATCGCCTATGCCGAGATGCTGATCGGCGCGGGCCGACCGGCCGAGGCACAGCGGATCCTGGCCCCCGCGGCCCGCGAGGGTGGCGGACCGGCGCGCGTGCGGGGGCTTTCGGGCAGGGCGCTCTCGGAGCTCGGGGATCAGCGCGCGGCGCTCGCGGAACTGGACGCCGCGCTCAAGGCGGCGCCGAAAGACATGCGCCTGCGCGCCTATCGCGGGCAGGCGCGGCTGCGCGACGGCCGCCCGATAGAGGCGGCCGACGATCTCGAGGCGGCGGTCGGGGCCGGGCTGGCCACCCCCGCGCTGCAACTCGATCTCGTGCGCGCGCTCGGCCGCGCCGGGCGCGAGGCGGAGGCCCTGGCGCGGCTCGACCGGCTGATCGCCGAGGATCCGGACCGCGTCGACTGGCTGGCCGAGCGCGCGCATCTCTACCAGCAGACCGGCCAGTTCGCGGCGGCCGAGACCGATCTGCAGGCGGCCATAGCCCGCAACCCGCTGGGCGGCGCGCTCTATCGCATGATCGCCTTCGGGCGGAAACTGCCGGCCGACGATCCGGTCGTGGCGCAGATGGAAGAGACCTATGCCCGCGACGACCTGCCTGACGCCGAGCGGCGGGAACTGGCTTTCGCGCTGGCCAAAGCGGCCGAGGATGCCCGGCAGCACGACCGGGTCTTTCCCTATCTGAACGCCGCAAACGCCCTGACCCGCAAGGCCTGGCCCTACGATATCGCGGCCGATATCGCCGCCGCGCGCCGGATCACGGAAGCGTTCACCGCGGAGCTGCGCACCGCCTGCGAGGGGCAGGGCCATACCGGCTGCCAGCCCATCTTCGTCACCGGGCTGCCGCGCTCCGGCACGACGCTGGTCGAGCAGATCATCGCCAGCCATTCCCGTGTCACCGGCGGCGGCGAGCTGGCGCGTCTGACCCCGGGCCTCGCGGCCGCGGTCGAGGCGCTCCATGCCGGGGCGTCCGACGCATCGCCGGATTTCGCCGCGATCGGGCGCGATTACTGCGACTGGCTGGCCGCGCGGTTTCCCGGCGCCGACATCGTCACGGACAAGTCGATCACGACCTATGCCTATCTGGGTTTCGCCAAGCTGGCGCTGCCCGGGGCGCGGATCGTCGTGGTCCGCCGCGACCCGCGCGATACCTGCCTGTCGATCTACAAGAACATGTTCCCGGGCGGCACCCACCGCTATGCCGACGACCTGGCCGACCTGGGCACCTATTACCGGATGCACGAGGCGCTGATCGGGTTCTGGCGGGACGTCTGGCCCGAGGCGTTTCTCGAGATTTCCTACGAGGCGCTGACGGCCGATCCCGAACCCGAGGCGCGCCGCCTCATCGCCCATTGCGGGCTCGACTGGGAAGACGGCTGCCTCAACTTCCACGAGGGCAAGCGCCGGGTAGAGACGCTGAGCGGCGCACAGGTGCGCCAGCCGATCTACCGCAGCTCCGTCAGCGCCTGGGAAAAATACGCCGGGGATCTCGCGCCGCTTTTCGCTGCGCTCGAGGACGACACGCCGATCCTCTGAGGCGTGTCAGCGGCAGAGCAGCCCGAGCCCGTGTCGCGACAGCGGCTCGGCGCCTGCCTCCGTCACCAGCGACGTGCGGCCCGGACACATGGCCGTGCCGGTCCGGCTGTCCATCATGATCATGTGCAGGAAGAAGGTCATGCCGGGGCGGATCACGGTCGGTGCGCCGTGATAGAACATCTGGTGTTCCATCCAGCTCGGGGCGTAGCGGGCGCCGACGGCGTAGCCGCAGGCGTTGAGCCGGGCATGGCCGAAGCCGGCGGCGTCCATGGTGCGGGCATAGGCGTCATAGACCAGGCCCATCGGGTTGCCGGGCTTCAGGCAGGCTTCCGCGGCTTGCAGCGCGGCGACCGCCGCCTCGTTCATCCGGCGGTGGCTGTCGCGCGGCTCGCCCACCACGACGGTCCGCATCATGGGGGCGTGGTAGTTGCGATAGGCGCCCGCCCATTCCAGTGTGATCTGGTCGCGGCCCGAGAGTTTCCGCCGCCCGCTATGCGACCGGCAGAGCAGCGCGTGCCGGTCCGATCCGATAATGACCGGGTTGGCGGGAAAATCGCCGCCGCCGGCGAAGATCGCGCCCTGCAGCGCTGCCAGGATCTCGCCCTCGTCGGCCCCGGGCCCGATCTTGTCGAGCGCCGCGTCCAGCGCGTCGTCGGACAATTCGGCGGCGCGCCGGGCATAGATGATCTCGGCCTCCGATTTCACCAGCCGCAGCTCGGAGATCAGGTCGCTCGCCTCCACCAGCTCGGCCCGGCCGTCCAGCGCCGCGGCGAGTTTCATGTAGTTGGCGGCGGTCAGCCCGTGGGTATCGGTCTCGATCCCGAGCCGCTTGCCGGCAAGCCCCAGATCGGCCAGCAGCGCCTGCAGGTCGTCGGCCGGGGTTGCCCCGTCGCGGTCGACCCAGATCCGCACGTCGCCGATCGTCGAGGTCAGCTGCGCCTGGCGCAGGTCGGCCGAGCGCGTCAACAGGACGGGTTCCACGCCGCCCAGCACGAGGCATTGGAAGAAGCAGTAGCCGAAAGTGTCGTATCCGGTCAGCCAGTACTGGCTCTCGGGCGCGAAGACGAGCATCCCGTCCAGCCCGCGTCGTTCCATCTCGGCCTCGGTCCGGGCCAGACGGCCGGCGAATTCCGTGTCCGTGAAATGCAGCATGTCGGGTCCCCTCAGAGCCGGATCGCCGAGAGGAGCCGGCCGTAATCCGCGGCGCCGTCATGCACGCTTCGGCGGTAGGAAAAGAAGCGAGCCGGGTCGCTGTAGGTGCAGTGGCGGGTCCATTCCGCCGCGCCGATCCCCGCTTCGCGCAGCCGGTGCAGGCCGAAGCCGGGCAGGTCGAACAGCAGCCGGTCGCCGTCGCCCTGGGCGAAGAAGCGGGCATAGCCCGGATCCTCGGCCATGAAATCCTCGAGGAATTCCGGCCCCACCTCGTAGGCGCGCTGGCTGATCGTGGGGCCGATCACCGCGACGGTATCGGCGCGATCGGCACCTAGCGCCTCCATCGCGTCGAGCGTGGCCTCCAGCACCCCGTCGAGCGCGCCGCGCCAGCCTGCATGGGCGGCGCCGATCACGCCCGCCGAGCGGTCCGCGAAAAGCACCGGCTGGCAATCCGCCGTCAGCACACCGAGCGCAAGGCCCTCGGTCGCCGTCACCAGCGCGTCGGCCTGCGGGCGCGGGACGGGCAGGGCGGCCTCCACCGCCACCACGTCCGCCGAATGGACCTGGTGAAGGGTGACGAGCTCTTCCGGCATGACGTCGAGCGCCGCGGCCGCGCGCTTGCGGTTGAGCGTGACCGCCTCGTTTAGGTCCGAGGATCCCGGCCCGCAGTTCAGGCCGTGGAAGATCCCCGAAGACGCACCGCCCCGGCGGGTGAAGAACCCGTGGGGCAGGGGCGCGAGACTGTCCGATGTCAGTATCTCAAGCGTCATGGGTCAAATCCTGGAGGCGGCATCGCCTGATTGGGGTAAATTCCAATCGCCTTGAACAGGCTCCCCATTTCCTCGGGGTGGGTCAACCGGCGATGTGCGGCGACATGCGACTCGCGCGCCGCGCCGGAGAGGTTGCGCGCCAGCGCCTGGGCGCGGGGGGTGATGCCGAGCTGTTCCAGCAGAACGCCCTGGGGCGTCAGGGGCGTGACCGCCGCGCCGGCGGCCTCTGCCGCCCGGGCCAGGGGGGCGAAGTCGACATGGGCCGTCAGGTCGGCGGTGCCGGGTCCGTCCAGGGGATCGACGGGGCGGTGCCCGCGCACCGCCTGCAGGGTGTCGCCGCGGCTTTCCCAGTCGCCGTAGTCCAGGATCAGCGCCGCGCCGGCCCCGGCCCCGGCGATGCGCGCCGCGATCTCCGTGACGACGGGGGCGGCGCCGGGACGCAACTCGACCAGTTCGCCGTCGCGCGTGTCGTCGCGCCTTGCGGTCAGCTCCGGCACGTCCTGCGGATCCGCCGCGCCGAAGGCCAGCGCGGCGTCGCGCAGGCCCACCCGCCGCTCGCGCCAGCCCGCGGGGTCGCGGATGAACTGGCGCACCGGCAGCGCGTCGAAGAACTCGTTGGCGATCACGAAGAGCGGCCCTTCGGGCAGATCGGCGGCCGCGTCGCACCAAGTGACGGCATAGCCCGCCAGCGCCTCGGCCTGGCGGGCCTGCAGCGCCGGGCTCGCCTCCACCAGCGCGAGCCGCATCGCCGCGTGGAACCCGGGCACCGGCCGTGTCGCGCGCAGCGCGTCGGCCATCAGCGTGCCCCGTCCGGGGCCAAGCTCGGCCAGGGTGAAGGGGGCCGGGCTGCCCTGGTCCAGCCAGGCCTGCGCGAGGCAGAGCCCCAGCATCTCGCCGAACATCTGGCTGATTTCCGGCGCGGTGGTGAAGTCGCCCTGCGCGCCCAGCGGGTCGGCCTGCATGTAGTAGCCGTGCCGCGGGTGCAGCAGGCAGAGCGCCATGTAATCGGCGACGCTGACCGGCCCGGTCTGCGCGATCTGGCGGCGGAGCGTTTCCTCGAGCGGGGTCATCTCAGCCATCCTCCGCCGCGTGCCGTCGGCGCGCCACGAGGATGATCGCCAGGCCGGCCACGAGCATCGGCAGCGACAGGACCTGGCCCATGGTCAGCCCCCAGGCATCCGGCCCCGCACCGAAACGGATCACGTGGCCCCAGGGGTTGTCGGGCGTGGTGAACTGCGCGTCGGCCTGGCGGAAGCCTTCGACGAACGTGCGCGCGGCGCCGTAGCCGGCGAGGAAAACCCCGATCATCTGGCCCGGCACCCGTAGCGCCCCGCGCCGCCACACCATCCAGACCATCACCGCCCCCAGCACCAGCCCCTCGAGCCCGGCTTCGTAGAGTTGCGAGGGATGCCGCGCGCAGGGCGCGGTGAATCCGGGGCAGAACTGTGCCCGTTCGCCGGGAAAGATCACGCCCCAGGGCATGTCGGTGGGTCGGCCCCACAGCTCGCCGTTGACGAAATTGGCCAACCGGCCCAGAAGCAGCCCCGGCGGTGTCGCCACGGCGATGGCGTCGCCGACGCGCATCGCGGGCAGGCCGTTGCGCCAGCAATAGCCGAGCACCGCCAGCACCACGCCGAGCGCGCCGCCGTGGAACGCCATGCCGCCCTGCCAGATCATCGGGATCTCGAGCGGGTTCGCGAGGTAATAGCCCGGCTGGTAGAAGACCACGAAGCCGAGCCGGCCGCCCAGCACCACGCCGAGGATCACCCAGGTCAGCAGCTCCTCGGGCTGCGTCGGGCGCATCGGCGCACCCCGCGTCCCCCAGAGCGCCGGGCGCTTCATGAGCCGCACCATGATCCGCCATCCGGCCAGCAGCCCCACGATATAGGCCAGCGCATACCAGCGCAGGGCAAAGGCGAAAGGCCCGATGTCGATCGAGAATATCTCCGGCCCGATATTCGGGAAGGGAATCGCCGCCTGCATCTCGTGCCCCTGTCGCGCGCCTCTGTCCCGTTCCTTCCCGGACGCGCCGCCGCTGTCAACCGCGGCCTTGTCCGCGCCGGGGCAACGCGCCATATAAGGGCCATGTCAATCGGCGGAGGCCCCATGCAGACCCGCAACAAGATGCTCGACGATCTTTCGCAGCTCATGACGAACGCGATGGGCGTGGCCCAGGGCGCCCGCCAGGAGGCCGAGACGGCGATGCGCTCGATTCTCGACCGCTGGCTGGCCGATCGCGATTTCGTCACCCGCGACGAATTCGACGCGGTGCGCGCGATGGCCCAGAAGGCGCGCGAGGAAAACGAGGCGCTGAAGGCGCGGATCGAGGCGCTCGAAGCCGCCGCGGCAAAGCCCAAGCGCAGCGCCACGCGGGGCACGGCCAAAAAGAGCGGCTGAGCCGACAGCGGCTTTCGCCCCCTATCCCACGGAACTCTCGGATCTTTACCGGCGCCCCGGCCGCGTGGCGCCGCCGGTCCTGCTGGGCTGTCACCAAAATTATTCTTTACAGCCCCGGGAAATGGGCACACCATATCTTGTAAGGATTGACGCCGAACCGCCGATCCTTAGTCCATGACCCAGCTTCTAGTGGGTTCCGACCCGCGCGGGGCAATAGCATAGAGGCCGCCCATGTCGAACCTCGAGCAGTATCTCCAAACAGAAGATCTTCACCCGATCGACATCGTCGAAACGCTCGCCGAACATAATGACTGGGACTTCGACCGCGTCGGCGAAGACCAGATCGCCATGGCGGTCGAAGGGTCGTGGCGCACGTATTCGGTCACCCTGGCCTGGTCCCATGTGGACGAGACCCTGCGGCTGATCTGCACCTTCGAGATGGAGCCGCCCGAAGACACGCTTCCGGCGCTTTACGAGACGCTGAACAGCACCAACGACATGTGCTGGGCCGGCGCCTTCACCTACTGGTACGAGCAGCGGATGATGGTCTACCGCTACGGTCTGGTCCTGTCGGGCGGCGCCGCCGCCGGACCGGAACAGATCGACCGGATGCTGACCACGGCGGTGCTCAACTGCGAGCGTTTCTACCCGGCCTTCCAGCTGGTCTGCTGGGCCGACCGCAAGCCCGAGGAGGCGATGCAGGTCGCGATTGCAGAGGCCTATGGCCGCGCCTAAGCTCGCGGGCAGGTAGACACACCCGCCCACGCGCAAGAGGACTGCATGGATTTGACTGAACTGGGCAGCCGGGGGATCGTTCTCCTCGGCTGCGGCAAGATGGGATCGGCCCTGCTCGAAGGCTGGCTGGCCCGTGGACTTCCCGCCGAAGCGGTCACCGTCCTGGACCCCAAACCGTCCCCGCGACTCGCGGAGCTGGCCCGGCAGGGGCTGCGGCTCAACGCCGGTCTGCCGGCGGCCCCCGCGGTCTGCATGCTGGCGGTCAAGCCGCAGATGATGGGCGATGCCGTGCCGCAGGTGCAGGCGCTGGGCGGCGGCGACACGGTCTTCGTGTCCATCGCCGCAGGCACGCCGATCCGCGCCTTCGAGGCCATGCTGGGGGCCGGAACGCCGATCGTGCGCGCCATGCCCAATACGCCGGCCGCGGTCGGGCACGGCATCACCGCGCTGGTCGGCAACGATCCGGCCGGTGCGGGCGCGCTGGAGATGGCGGAGGCCCTGATGTCGGCCGTCGGCGAGACCGTGCGGCTCGAGAGCGAGGACCAGATGGACGCGGTGACCGGCGTCTCCGGGTCCGGTCCGGCCTATGTCTTCCACCTGATCGAGACGCTCGCCGCGGCGGGCGAGGCGCAGGGGCTGGCCCCGGATCTCGCGATGAAGCTTGCCCGCGCGACGGTCGCCGGGGCGGGCGATCTGGCGGAGAACGCCGCCGAGGGCCCGGCCCAGCTGCGCGAGAACGTCACCAGCCCGGGCGGCACCACCGCCGCCGCGCTCGCGGTGCTCATGGACGAGGATACGGGGTTCCCGCCGCTTCTGCGCCGCGCCGTGAAGGCAGCGGCAGACCGCGGCCGGGAACTGGCGGGCTAGGCATGGCAGACGAGATTTCCTTCGACGACTTCCGCGCGGTCGATATCCGCGTCGGCACCGTGACCCGCGCCGAGCCCTTCCCAGAGGCGCGCAAGCCCGCGATCAAGCTCTGGGTCGATTTCGGCGCCGGGCTCGGTGAACGGAAGACCTCTGCCCAGATTACGGCGCATTACACGCCCGAGACGCTGGTCGGGCGGCAGGTGCTGGCGGTGGTCAATTTCCCGCCCCGCCAGATCGGCAAGTTCATGTCCGAGGTTCTCGTGCTCGGCCTGCCCGACGCCGCGGGCGAGGTCGTGCTGATCGGTCCCGACCGGGACGTGCCCGACGGGGGACGGATGCATTGACCCTGACCCTGCTGATCACGCGCACCCTGCCCGACGCCGTGCTCAAAGCCGCCCGGGACCGCTTCGAGGTGACCCTGCGTGCCGACCAGAGCCCGATGACAGAGGCCGAGGCGGCGGCCGCGCTGGGCACCCATGACGCGATCCTGCCGACGCTGGGCGATGCCTTCACCGCCGGGGCCTTCGCCGCGGCGGGGGCGCCGCGCTGCCGGGTGCTGGCCAATTTCGGGGTCGGCTACAACCATATCGACGTGGACGCCGCGCGCGCCGCCGGCGTGACCGTGACCAACACCCCCGGCGCGGTGACCGACGCAACGGCCGACATCGCGCTGACGCTGATATTGATGACCGCGCGCCGTGCCGGCGCGGGCGAGCGGATGGTGCGTGCCGGCGCCTGGGACGGCTGGCACCCGACCCAGATGCTGGGATTGCACGTGACCGGCAAGACGCTGGGGGTCGTCGGCATGGGCCGTATCGGCAAGGCGATCGCCCGGCGCTGCCACCACGGCTTCGGCATGGAGGTGGTGTTTCACAACCGCTCGCGCGTCGCCGATCCGGGCGTGCCCGCGCGCCAGCTCGACACGCTCGCGGATGTCATGGCCGCGGCCGACGTGGTGGCGGTGGCCGTGCCCGGGGGGGCGGGAACCCGCCACCTGATCGGGCCCGCGACACTGGCGGCGATGCGCCCCGACGCGATCCTCGTGAACATCGCCCGGGGCGACGTGATCGACGAGGCGGCGCTGATCGACGCGCTGGAGGCCGGCCGGATCGCCGGCGCCGGGCTCGACGTCTACGAGTTCGAGCCGCAGGTGCCCGAACGGCTCCGCGCGCTGGAGAACGCGGTGCTGCTGCCGCATCTGGGAACCGCCGCGCTCGAGGTGCGCGAGGCGATGGGGCTGATGGCGGTCGAGAACCTGGTCGCGGTCGCCGAGGAACGGGAGCCGCCCAACGCCGTCTGACGGGGCGCGCGGCGCCCGCCTAGCGGTCGCCCACGGCGTCGCGCCAGTGCCGCCGGCAGAGCGAGACGTAGCGCTCGTTCCCGCCGATCTGCACCTGCGCGCCCTCGGTCAGCACCCGTCCGGCATCGTCCATGCGCACCACCATCGTGGCCTTCTTGCCGCAATGGCAGATGGTGCGCACCTCGCGCATCTCGTCGGCCAGCGCCAGCAGCGCCGCGGAGCCGGGGAAAAGCCGGCCGCGGAAATCCACGCGCAGCCCGTAGCACATCACCGGGACGCCGAGATCGTCCACCACCCGCACGAGCTGCCAGACCTGGGGCTCGGTCAGGAACTGCGCCTCATCCACGAAGATGCAGGCCACGGCGCCCCGGGCGAGCCGCGCCTCGACCCGGGCGAACAGGTCGTCGTCCGGCCCGTAGGTATCCGCCGCGGCGCCGATCCCGATCCGCGAGGCGATGCGCCCCGTGCCGGCCCGGTCGTCGAGCCGTGCGGTCAGCAGGTAGGTCGCCATGCCCCGCTCTCGGTAGTTGTGCGAGGCCTGCAGCAGGACCGTCGACTTGCCCGCGTTCATGGTCGAGTAGTGGAAGTAGAGCTTCGCCATGCGGGCGATCTACCCCGCCCGCGCGCCCCTCGCAAGCGCGCTCAGCCCGCCTGCGGCGGCGCGGGGCGGGGCAGGTCGGCCAGACCGTCGCAGGGCCGCCCGATCGCGCGGGCCAGCGCCAGCGGTACCGCCCAGCGATTGAGCGTGTAGACATGCAGCGCGGGCGCGCCGTAGGCGACCAGCCTGCGGAGATGTTCGAGCGTCGCGGCGGTGCCCAGCAGCGGCGCCAGTTCGGGTGCTGCGTCCATATGCGCGAAGAACCGGTCCAGCCATGGCGGCACCGTTGCGCCGGTGCGCACCGCGAATTTCCGTACCCGCGACCAGTCGTCGAGCGGCATGACCCCGGGGACGATCGGGGCGGTGATGCCGCGCGCCGCACAGAGATCCAGGAACCGTCCGTAGACTTCGGGATTCAGCACGAACTGGCAGATCGCCGCGGAGGCCCCGGCGTCGAGTTTTTCCTTCAGGTGATCGACGTCTTCCTCGAGCGTGCCGGCCTCGGGATGTTTCTCGGGATAGGCGGCGACGGTGATGTGGAAATCGTGCCGTGCGCGGAGCGCCGCCACCAGCCCCGTGGCATGGGGATAGCTGACCGGCCGCGCGGCCGCGGCGGGATCCTGCGGGGCATCCCCCCGCAGGGCGAGGATGCCGTGGATGCCCTCGGCCCAGAAGGCGTCTGCCGTCTCGTCGATTTCCGCGCGGCTGAGCCCCAGGGCGGTCAGATGCGCGATGACCGGCGTGCCGGTCGCGCGCATCACCTCCACCGACGTCTCGTGGGTGCCGGTGCGGATGGTGCCGCCGGCGCCCATCGTGACCGAGAAATGATCCGGCGCCGCGGCCGCGAGATGCATCACCGTATCGCGCAGGGCCGCGCGCGCGGCGGGGGTGCGCGGCGGGAAGATCTCGAAGCCGAGCGGCAGGTTCGGCGTGTCCTCGAACAGATCCTTCAGCAGCGCGTGTGTCGGCTGGTCGGTCATGCGGCCTCCGGCGGTTCCCCTGACAGGGGTGGCCCGCGGGGGCCGGGGCCGTCAAGGCCGCAGGGCCGCGGCCCTGCGCCTCACCCGGCCTGCAGCGATTCCACCGACAGCGGGCCTTCGCCGCGGGTGCGCATGGCCTGCGCGGCGGCATGGCTCGCGGCGGCGGTGGTGAAATACGGGATCTTGCCGTAGAGCGCGACCGCGCGGATATCGCGGCTGTCCTCGACGGCCTGCTGGCCTTCGGTGGTGTTCATCACCAGCGCGATCTCGCCGTTCTTCAGCATGTCGACGATGTTCGGCCGGCCCTCGTAGACCTTGTTCACCGTTGTGCAGGCGACATCCGCCCCGGCGAGGAAACCGGCGGTCCCACGGGTCGCCACGATCTCGAAGCCGAGATCGATCAGCGTGCGGGCGGTCTCGGCCATCTGCGCGGTCTTGTCGGTGTCGCGCACCGAGACGAAGACCTTGCCGGAGTCCGGCAGGTCGAGCCCGGCGCCCATCTGCGCCTTGAGGAACGCGCGGGCGAAGGTCGCGTCGCGGCCCATCACCTCGCCGGTGGAGCGCATCTCGGGGCCGAGGATCGTGTCGACGCCCGGGAAACGGGCGAAGGGCAGGACCGCCTCCTTGACCGAGTAGAACTCGGTCTCGGCCGGCGCCAGCGCCAGCGGGCCGCCGACCTCGACTCCTTCATAGGGCGTGCCGGCGGCATGGTGGAAGGCCGAGAGTGGCTCGCCGGCCATCAGCCGCGCGGCGATCGACGCGATCGGCGAGGTCACGGCCTTGGCCACGAAGGGCACGGTGCGCGAGGCCCGCGGGTTCACCTCGAGGACGTAGATATCGCCGTCCTTGACCGCGAACTGCACGTTCATCAGCCCCACCACGTTCAGCGCGCGGGCCAGCACCTCGGTCTGGCGCTTCAGCTCGGCGATGGTCGCGGGGTCGAGCGAATAGGGCGGCAGCGAACAGGCGCTGTCGCCGGAATGGACGCCCGCCTCCTCGATATGCTGCATCACGCCCGCGACATGCACCTCGGTGCCGTCCGAAAGCGCGTCGACGTCGATCTCGACCGCGCCCGACAGGTAGCTGTCGAGCAGCACGGGGCTGTCGCCCGAGACGACCACCGCCTCCTCGATATAGCGGGTCAGGTGTTCGTCGTCGCGCACGATCTCCATGGCGCGGCCGCCCAGCACGTAGGAGGGCCGGATCACCAGCGGATACCCCACCTCGGCGGCGATGCGGAAAGCCTCGGCGTCGGAATGGGCAAGACCGTTCCTGGGCTGCTTCAGCCCGTTCTCGTTCAGGAGCCGCTGGAAGCGCTCGCGATCCTCGGCCAGGTCGATGGCGTCGGGCGTGGTGCCGAGGATCGGGATGCCCTCGGCCTCGAGCGCGCGGGCAAGCTTCAGGGGCGTCTGGCCGCCGAACTGCACGATCACCCCGTGCAGCGTGCCCTTCTCCTGTTCGACGCGCAGGATCTCGAGCACGTGTTCCAGCGTCAGCGGCTCGAAATAGAGCCGGTCCGAGGTGTCGTAGTCGGTCGACACGGTCTCGGGGTTGCAGTTGATCATGATGGTCTCGTAGCCCGCGCCGGTCAGCGCGAAACAGGCATGGCAGCAGCAGTAGTCGAACTCGATGCCCTGGCCGATCCGGTTCGGCCCGCCGCCGAGGATCACCACCTTCTTGCGATCCGAGGGGCGCGCCTCGCACTCGACCTCGCCCATCACCGGGGCTTCGTAGGTCGAATACATGTAGGGGGTCTGCGCTTCGAACTCGGCGGCGCAGGTATCGATGCGCTTGAAGACCGCCGTGACGCCGAGCCTGTGGCGTGCCCGGCGCACCTGGCCCTCGTCGCGGCCGGTGAGCGCGGCGAGGCGGGCGTCTGTGAAGCCCATCATCTTGAGACCGCGCAGCCCTTCCTCGGTCACCGGCAGCCCGTCGCGGCGGATGCGTTCCTCGGCCTCGACAATCTCGCGGATACGGGCGACGAACCAGGGGTCGAAGGCGGTGGCCGCCTGGATTTCATCGTCGCCGAGCCCCTCGCGCATGGCCTGCGCCACGAGCCGCATCCGGTCCGGCGTGCGCGCCGATATGGCCTTGATCACGGCGGCCTTGTCCGGCGCGCCCTCGATGGCGATCTCGTCGAAACCGGACAGCCCGGTTTCCATGGAGGCGAGCGCCTTTTGCAGGCTCTCGTGAATGGTGCGCCCGATCGACATCGCCTCGCCCACCGATTTCATCGCGGTGGTGAGTTCCGGCTTGGATCCGGGGAACTTCTCGAAGGCGAAACGCGGGATCTTGGTCACGACATAGTCGATGGTCGGCTCGAAGCTGGCCGGCGTGACCTTGGTGATGTCGTTGTCGAGCTCGTCCAGCGTGTAGCCGACGGCGAGCTTGGCGGCGATCTTGGCGATGGGAAAGCCCGTGGCCTTGGACGCCAGCGCCGAGGAGCGGCTGACGCGCGGGTTCATCTCGATCACGACCATCCGGCCATCGGCGGGGTTCACCGCCCACTGCACGTTCGACCCGCCGGTTTCCACCCCGATCTCGCGCAAGACGGCGATCGAGCCGTTGCGCATGATCTGGTATTCCTTGTCCGTCAGCGTCAGCGCGGGCGCCACGGTGATCGAGTCGCCCGTGTGTACGCCCATCGGGTCGACGTTCTCGATGGAGCAGACGATGATCGCGTTGTCCGCCTTGTCGCGGACGACCTCCATCTCGAATTCCTTCCAGCCCAGCAGGCTCTCGTCGATCAGGATCTGGCTGACGGGCGAGGCGTCGAGCCCCGAGCGGCAGTAATGTTCGAAGTCGTCGCGGTTATAGGCAACCCCGCCGCCGGTGCCGCCCAGCGTGTAGGCGGGGCGAATGATCGCGGGAAGGCCGACATGTTCCAGCGCGGCCATCGCCTCGTCCATGGTCTCCGCGATGGTGGCGCGGGGGTTCTCCAGCCCGATCCGGTCCATCGCCTCGCGGAACAGCCTGCGGTCCTCGGCCATCTCGATCGCGGCGCGGTTGGCCCCGATCAGTTCGACGCCGTATTTCTCCAGCACGCCCATGTCGGCCACCGCCAGCGCGGTATTGAGCCCGGTCTGCCCGCCCATCGTCGGCAGAATCGCGTCGGGGCGTTCCTTTTCCACGATCCGCGCGACGACCTCGGGGGTGATCGGCTCGATATAGGTGGCGTCGGCCATGTCCGGGTCGGTCATGATCGTGGCCGGGTTGGAGTTGACCAGGATAACCCTGTAGCCTTCCTCGCGCAGGGCCTTGCAGGCCTGGGCGCCGGAATAGTCGAACTCGCAGGCCTGCCCGATGATGATGGGCCCCGCGCCGATGATCATGATGGAGTTGATATCGGTTCTCTTCGGCATGGGTATCCCCCGGCAACGGCCCCCGGACGGGGGCGGATTCGACTGTCGCGCAAAGTGTCGTGGGTTATATCTACCTCATTCGCCTGTTCAAGGCGCAAATTCGCCGGAGGGCGTCGCGCTTGGCGGTTGCACGCGCGCCGCTTTGGGCCTATCCGGCGCGCCAGCCCGGCCGCTGCCGGCCGACCGCACGGGGATGACGTGGTAGACCATCTGATCCAGTTCGACGAGGGTCCGCTGGCCGGCGGCACGGTCTTCGCCGGCCCGGCGGAGGTGATCCGCGCCGATACGCCGGCCGAGGTGCCGGCGGCGCTGGAGGCGCTCGGGCGGGCGCGGGCCGCGGGGCGCTGGCTCGCCGGCTATGCGAGCTACGAGCTGGGCTACGTGTTCTCGTCCAAGCTGCAGGCGCTGATGCCGCGCTCGCGCGACGTGCCGCTCCTGCTTTTCGGGGCGTTCGCGGAGCCGCGGCCGGTGGCGGCGCCGGCCCCGGCCGCGCCCGCCGGCCTGACGGCGCCCGCGCCGCTCTGGCAGGCCGCGGATTACGGCGCGGCCTTCGCCCGGGTAAAGGACTATATCGCCGCCGGCGACATCTACCAGGCGAACCTGACCTTTCCGATGTCGGCGCGGGCCACGGGGGCGGCGCGCGATCTCTATGCGCGCCTGGTGCAGCGCCAGCCCGTGCGCCACGGGGCGCTGGTCGATCTCGGCGGTCCGGTGATCCTGTCCCGCTCGCCCGAGCTGTTCTTCCGCACCGATGCCGAGGGCATGATCGAGACCCGCCCGATGAAGGGCACGGTGCCCCGCGGCGCGACCCCCGAGGAAGATCGCGCGGGGCGCGACTGGCTGGCCGCGTCGGAAAAGAACCAGGCCGAGAACCTGATGATCGTGGACCTGCTGCGCAACGATATCAGCCGCGTGGCCGAGATCGGCTCGGTTCGGGTGCCGGAACTGTTCCGGATCGAGAGCTACGCGACGGTGCACCAGATGACCTCGCTGGTGCGGGCGCGGCTGCGGGCGGGCGTCGACCTGCCCGAGATCCTGCGCGCGCTCTTTCCCTGCGGATCGGTCACCGGGGCGCCGAAGATCCGCGCGATGCAGATCATCCGCGCGCTGGAGCCGGATCCGCGCGGCGTCTATTGCGGGGCGATCGGCTGGGCGGCGCCGGACGGGCGGATGAGCTTCAACGTGGCGATCCGAACGCTGACGCTGTTTGACAGCGGCGCGGTGCGGCTCAATGTGGGGGGCGGGGTGGTGCATGACAGCACCGCCGAGGCCGAATACGAGGAAGCCCTTTGGAAAGCGCGTTTCGCGGCCCTTGCCCCGACGGGCTGAAGATCATCGAGACCTTCCGCGCCGAGGCGGGGGGCTTTGTCCGGCTGGAGCGTCACCTCGCGCGCATGGCCGCGACGGCGGCCCGGCTCGGCATCGCGTTCGACCGGGCCGGCGCCGAGGCCGCGCTGGCGGAGGTGCCGGGGACGGGCGCCTGGCGGGTGCGGCTGACACTGGATCGCGCCGGACGGTTCGGGATGACCCGCGCACCGCTCGGCCCCGCACCGGACCGCTGGGGGCTGGCGGTCTCCGGCGTGCGGCTCGATCCGGGGGATCCCTGGCTGTCGGTCAAGACGACCAATCGGGGTCTCTACGACGCGGCGCGGGCGGCGCTGCCCGCGGGGATCGACGAGATGCTGTTCCTCAACACGCGCGGGGCGGTCTGCGAGGGGACGATCACCAATCTCTTTCTCGAGACGGAGGGCGGTCTGCTGACGCCGCCGCTGACGGACGGGCTTCTGCCCGGCGTGCTCCGGGCCGAGCTGATCGAGACCGGCGCGGCGCGCGAAACCTCCATGACACCTCTTGATCTGGAACGGGCCGGCGCGATCTATGTCGGGAATTCGCTGCGTGGCCTCATCAAGGCGGAGATGGCGTGACGAAACGGTTCCTCCAGGCAGAGTTCCTGGCCTTCTACATCCTGCTGCCGCTGCTGATCGCCGTGGCGCTTCCGCCGCGGCTGATGTTTCCGCTGCTCTTCGCGATGACGCTCGTGGGGGCGGTGCTGCTGCACCTGACGCCGGGCTTCCGCTGGCCGGACCTCGTCTATGGCTGGCAGCGGATCGACTGGCGGTTCGTGCTTGGCTTCACGGCGGTAACGGCGGGGGTGGCGGTGGTGCTGATCCTGCTGACCCGGCCCGGGGCGTTCCTGATTCTGCCCCGCCACAACCCCGAACTGATGCTCACCATCGCCGCGCTCTATCCCTTTCTCTCGGCCCTGCCGCAGGAGCTGATCTTCCGTCCGCTCTTCTTCCGGCGCTATGGCGGGCTTTTCCCGCCGCACTGGGGGGCGATCCTGGTCAATGCCTGCGTCTTCGCCTTCGCGCATCTGATGTACTGGAACCTGCCCGCCGTCATGCTGACCTTCGCCGGCGGCGTGGCCTTTGCCTGGGCCTACGAGAAGCAGCGCAATTTCCCCGCGGCCGTGGTGCTGCACAGCCTGGCCGGGATCATCGTCTTCGCCAGCGGGCTCGGGATCTTCTTTTACACGGGCATGGTCGAGCGCCCGTTCTGACGGCTACTCGGCCGGCTCGCGCGACTCCGCCCGCGCCGGTGCCGGCGATTCCGCCGGCGCGGTCTCCGCCGGGCGGGCCGGGCGGTAGAGATAGTCACGCGTCAGCGGCACCGCATCGCGCCGGCGGGCCAGCTGGAACTGGAAGACGCAATGGACCCCTTCGCGGAAGCTCAGTTCACTGGCCACCAGATAGAACCGCCACATGCGGCAGAAGCGCTCGTCATAGATCTCGCGCACGCGGTCGCAATTGGCCATGAAGCGATCATGCCAGTGCCGCACCGTTTCGGCGTAATGGAGGCGCAGCACCTCGACATCCGCGATGATCAGGTCCTCTTTTTCCACCGCGGCCATCACCTCGGACATCGCGGGAATGTAGCCGCCCGGGAAGATATACTTGGCGATCCACGGACTGGTGGATGCCGGTGGCGTGAAGCGCCCGATCGTGTGTATCAGCGCGACCCCGTCCTCGCTGAGCTTCTCGCGCACGTGGCGGAAATACTCGCGGTAATGCGGCACGCCGACATGCTCGAACATGCCGACCGACACGATCCGGTCGAAGCGTTCGGTCACGTCGCGGTAATCCTGCAGCCGGAACTCGGCCCGGTCGGCGAGGCCCTCTGCCGCGGCGCGGGCCTGCGCGACCTGGTGCTGTTCGCGCGAAAGCGTCACGCCGGTGACGTCGGCGCCGAAGTCGCGGGCGAGCGTCAGCCCCATCCCGCCCCAGCCGCAGCCGATATCGAGAACCCTGTGGCCCGGCTCGATCAGGAGCTTGCGCGCGATATGCGCCTTTTTCGCGGCCTGCGCGTCCTCGAGCGTGGTCTCGGGGGTCGGGAAATAGGCGCAGGAGTATTGCCGGTCGGCGTCGAGAAAGAGCTCGTAGAGATCTCCGGACAGGTCGTAGTGATGGGCGACGTTCTGCCGGGCCCGTGTCATGGGGTTGTATTGCTGGAAGAGGCGCAGCGCATCGCGGAGCCTGGCCGCGACATGGCGGAACCAGGGCCCCTGGACGGCCGTGGTATTGCGGGTCGCGACCGACAGGAACCCGTAGAGGTCGTCGTCCTCGATGGTCAGGCGGCCGTCCATATAGGCCTCGCCCACGGCCAGCTCGGGCCTGAGCGCGAGCCGGCGGAGCGTCTCGTCGTCATGGATCCGGATGCGGACGGGCGTCGCGTCCGGCTCGCCGTAGCGGTGCGTGTGTCCGTCCGGCGTTTCCACGACAAGCGCTCCATGGCGGATCAGGCTGGACAGAAGGGTGTCGAGCAGACGTGCCCACATCTCAAGGTCCTCCGCCCCCGGACGACGCCCGGAGGTTCGCCGCGTGACGGGGCGCGGTCTCCCGGTCCGCGCGCCCTTTCATGAAGGGGATAACCCCACTCGCCTGCGGCATTTTGTCGGGAAGACCCCCATCTGTCCAGTGTTCCGGGCCCGGGCGGCGGAGCGCCATCGCCTCCCTTGACAATGGCGGGGCAGTCGAGTGTATCGGGCGCGACCGCAGCCGCGCGCCTGACACCAGCACAGGATATCAGCCCATGCACGCCTATCGCAGCCATACCTGCGCCGATCTCGACACGTCCCATGTGGGGCAGACCGTCCGCCTGTCGGGCTGGGTCCACCGGGTGCGCGACCACGGGGGCATCCTGTTCATCGACCTGCGCGACCATCACGGCGTGACCCAGGTCCTGGCCGACCCCGACAGCGCGGCCTTCGCCGAGGTCGAGAAGGTGCGCGCCGAGTGGGTGATCCGCATCGACGGCGAGGTGAAGGCCCGCGACCCCGAGCTGGTGAACCCCAAGATCCCGACCGGCGAGATCGAGGTTTTCATCCGCGAGATCGAGGTGCTGGGCGCGGCCGAGGAACTGCCGCTGCCGGTCTTCGGAGAGCTGGACTACCCCGAGGAAACGCGGCTCAAGTACCGCTACCTGGACCTGCGCCGCGACAGCCTGCACCGGAACATCGTCCTGCGCAGCCAGGTGATCTCGTCGCTGCGCCGGCGGATGACCGACCAGGGCTTCATGGAATACCAGACGCCGATCCTGACGGCCTCGAGCCCCGAGGGCGCGCGCGACTTCCTGGTGCCGTCGCGGCTGCATCGGGGCAAGTTCTACGCGCTGCCGCAGGCGCCCCAGCAGTTCAAGCAGCTGATCATGGTGGCGGGGTTCGACAAGTATTTCCAGATCGCGCCCTGCTTCCGCGACGAGGACCCGCGCGCCGACCGCAGCCCGGGCGAGTTCTACCAGCTCGACATGGAAATGAGCTTCGCCACGCAGGACGACGTCTTCGCCGTGATCGAGCCGGTGATGCGCGGCGTGTTCGAAGAGTTCGGAAACGGCCTGCCGGTCACGCCCTCTTTCCCGAAGATCCCCTATCGCGAGGCGATGCTGAAATACGGCTGCGACAAGCCCGACCTGCGCAACCCGATCGAGATGCAGGTCGTGAGCCCGCATTTCGAGCATTCGGGCTTCAAGATCTTCGCCGCCTTGCTGGAAACGCCGGGCCACGAGATCCGCGCCATCCCCGCGCCGGGTGGCGGCAGCCGCGCCTTCTGCGACCGGATGAACGCCTTCGCGCAGAAGGAAGGGTTGCCCGGCATGGGCTACATCTTCTGGCGCGAGGACGGCGGCGAGACCGTCGGCGCCGGGCCCATCGCCAAGAATATCGGCCCCGAACGGACCGAGGCGATCCGCGCGCAACTGGGCCTGAAGGCCGGCGACGCGGCCTTCTTCCTGGGCGGCCGGCCGGAAAGCTTCGAGGCCGTGGCGGCCAAGGCCCGCGACGAGATCGGCCGCGAGCTGGGGCTGACGGATTTCGACCGTTACGATTTCTGCTGGATCGTCGATTTCCCGATGTACGAACTCGACGAGGAAACCAACACGCTGGACTTCAGCCACAACCCCTTCTCGATGCCGCAGGGGGGGCTCGAGGCGCTGGAGAAGCAGGACCCGCTGGATATCCTGGGCTACCAGTACGACATCGTCTGCAACGGCGTGGAGCTGTCGTCGGGCGCGGTGCGGATGCACACGCCCGATCTGATGTACAAGGCCTTCGAGATCGTCGGCTATGACCGGGACTACGTGGACCGGAACTTCGGCGGTATGGTCTCGGCCTTCCGCTACGGTGCGCCGCCGCATGCCGGTATCGCGCCGGGCGTCGACCGCATGGTGATGCTGCTGGCCGGGGCCGAGAACATCCGCGAGGTCATCATGTTCCCGATGAACCAGCGTGCCGAGGACCTGATGATGGGCGCGCCCGCCGAGCCTACCAACGAACAGCTCCGCGAACTGGGCCTGCGGATCATTACCGAGGACTGAGCCGGCGCCCGCGCGGCGCGACCCCCGCGCGTCGGCGCGCCCGGCGGGCCCGGCAGCAGACCCGCGCTTGACAGCGGGCGCCGCCGCGGCGAGATCAGACGCAGGACAAGGAGGTTGCCCGCGATGCCCGCTCCCCGCCCCGAGGTGCTCGATTTCCTGGCCACGCGCCGCTCGCGGCCGGTGAAGTTCCTGGCCGAGCCGGCGCCGGAGCGCGCGGCGCTGCGGCCGCTGCTGGAACGGGCGCTGCGCGTGCCCGATCACGGCAAGCTCGAGCCCTGGCGGCTCTTGGTGCTGGAAAAGCCGGCGCTGGCGCGGCTGGCGCAACTGGCGGAGACCCGCGGCGCCGAACGCGGCGAGGATCCGGACCGGCTGGCCAAGCTGCGCGCGCAGTTCGCCGACCCGCCGCTCTGCGTGGCCGTGATCGCGTCGCCAAAACCGTCGGAGAAGATCCCCGAGGTCGAGCAGACGCTCTCGGCCGGGGCGGTCTGCCTGACGCTGGTGAACGCGGCGCTGGCCGCGGGCTGGGGCGCGAGCTGGCTGACGGGCTGGACCGCCTATGATCGGCCCTTCCTCGAGCAGGGCCTCGGTCTCGCGCCCGGGGAATGGGTGGCCGGTTTCGTCTATATCGGCACCGAACGCGCCGCCCCGCCCGAGCGTCCGCGCCCCGATCCTGACGCCGTGATCACCTGGGTGTCGGAATGATCTTCGGAGCGATCTCCAAGGCGCTGGCACAGGCGGGCGATCCGCGGTTCCGCGGCGTGCTGCTGCGCGCCGTCGGTCTGACGATGCTGCTGCTGGCGGCCTTTTACGTGGCCTTCGTCTGGCTGGTGGGCTGGCTCGTGCCCGACAGCCTGGCGCTGCCCTGGATCGGCGAGATCACCTTCGTCGACGACCTCGCCTCTGGCCTGGCGATCCTCGGGATGCTGGTGCTGTCCGTCTTCCTCATGGTGCCGGTCGCATCGGCCTTCACGGGCTTCTTCCTCGAGGAAATCGCCGACGCCGTCGAGGCGCGGCATTACCCGCAACTTGTCCCGGCCGACGATATCCCGTTCTGGGACGGCCTGCGGGATGCGGCGCGGTTCCTCTTGATCGTGATCCTCGCCAACCTGCTGGCGCTGATCGTCTACCTGCTCTCGACCGTTCTGGCCCCGGTCGTCTTCTGGCTGGTGAACGGCTACCTGCTCGGTGTGGAATACTTCCAGCTGGTCGCGATGCGCCGGATCGGGGAACGCGAGGCGCGCCGCCTGCGCCGGCGGCACATGCTGACGGTCTGGATCGCCGGCACGGTCATGGCGATCCCGCTGACCGTCCCGGTTCTGAACCTGGTGGTCCCGGTGATCGGCGTCGCGGCCTTCACCCATATCTACCACGCGCTTGCCATGCGCGGGGCGGGTCAGTCGCCGGCGCCGTAGTGCCCGTCGCCGTAGCGGTTGAAGATGTCGATGCTCTCGACCGTTATGACGCCCGAGATGATCACGGCGCAGATCGGCACCCAGAGCGCCAGGGAAATCCCCGTCACCCAGAGCAGCCGCTTCTTCATCTGCAGGTTCACCGGGGCCGAGGCGGGCGTGCCCGGCACGATCTCGCCGCTTTCCTCCTGGCTGGTGATCCGGAACTGGATCGCGAGGAACAGCACCATGAACCAGATGACGGCGTAGAGAACCAGCGCGCTGGTGATCTGCATCGCTCAGACCTCCTCGAGTTCGATGAGGGTGCCGTTGAAATCCTTGGGATGCAGGAACAGCACGGGCTTGCCATGCGCGCCGATCTTCGGCTCGCCGGTGCCCAGCACCCGCGCGCCCTGGGCGCCGAGCCGGTCGCGCGCGGCGATGATGTCGTCCACCTCGTAGCAGATGTGGTGGATGCCGCCGGCCGGGTTCTTCGCGAGGAAGCCGGCGATCGGGCTGTCGTCGCCCAGCGGGTAGAGCAGCTCGATCTTGGTGTTCGGCAGCTCGATGAAGACGACCGTGACGCCGTGGTCGGGTTCGTCCTGGGGGGCGCCCACCCGTGCGCCGAGGGTGTCGCGGTACTGCGCGGCCGCGGCCTCGAGATCCGGCACGGCGATGGCAACGTGGTTCAGTCGGCCGATCATGGGCTCCTCCTTGGTCCTCGCGATCACTTAAGCCGTGGCGGCAGGCGGGACAAGGCGAGGATTGGCCGCAGGCCTCCCCCGGCGTTAACGCACCGTTAGCCAGGGCTTCGCAGACTCGGTGCGACTCGCATCACGCAAGGAGACCGGGGATGACGGAGATAGCCAAGGTGACGCTGGCCGGGCGGGCCCCTGCGGACAAGCCGCTTCTGGGCATGACGATCCTTGTGGTCGAGGACAGCCGCTGCGCCAGCGAGGCGCTGCGCCAGCTCTGCCAGGCGGGCGGGGCGCGGATGCGCCGGGCCGACACGCTGGCCGCGGCGCGGCGCCACCTGGCCACCTATCGCCCGGGCGCGGCGGTGATCGATCTCGGCCTGCCGGACGGCCCCGGGCTGGAGCTGATCGCCGAGATGGACGCCGCGCGTCCGCGCGTGCCGGTGATTCTGGCGACCAGCGGTGACGACACGGCGCGCTACGCGGCCGAGGCCGCCGGCGCCGACGGGTTCCTGGAAAAACCGGTTTCGGGGATCGCGATCTTCCAGCAGGCGCTGGTATCGCGGCTGCCGGCGGGGATGCGGCCGGCCGGGGTGCGGGCCCTGCCGGGCGGCAGCGTGGCGCCGGACCCGGCCGCCTACCGCGACGATCTGGACCTTGCGGCGGCCGGTCTCGCCGCCGGCGACCCGGGGGCGCTGCCCTATCTGCTGCAGTTCCTGCAATCGGCGGCCTGCGCGGCCGGGGACAAGGCCCTTCTGCGCGTGGCGCGGGCGGCGGCCGCGCGCATCGGGGGCGGCACCCTGCCCGATGGCGTCACCCGCAGCCTCTGTGCGGATCTCGCCGGGCGCATTCGGACCGAAAGCGCAATGATGCGCTGAGACCGCGTATCAGGCCTTCTTGCCGGCGGTGCGCCGGGACTTGCCCTTGCCGCCCTTCGCCGCCTTCTCGGCGACGAGCTGCACGGCCATGTCCATCGTCACCTCGGACGGATCGGTGCCCTTGGGCAGGGTGGCGTTGATCTTGCCCCACTTGACATACGGCCCGTAGCGGCCGTCCATCACGTTGACGGCCCCGCCTTCCTGCGGATGTTCGCCCAGTTCCTTGAGCGGCTTGGCCGCCGCGCCGCGGCCGCCGCGCGCCGCCTTCTGCGCCAGGAGTTCTACGGCGCGGTTCATGCCGACCTCGAAGACCTCCGCGACGTCCTTGACGTTGGCGTAGGTCCGCCCGTGCCGGACATAGGGGCCGTAGCGGCCGATCCCGGCCTCCACCGGTTCGCCGTCCTCGGGGTGGGGCCCGATCAGGCGCGGCAGCGACAGCAGCTTCACCGCGTAAGCCAGGTCCACGTCCCCGATCTCGACGCCTTTCGGGATCGAGGCGCGGGGCGGTTTCGGCTCTTCCTCGGTCGCCTCGCCACGCTGGACGTAGGGGCCGAAGCGCCCCGAGCGCAGCGTGATCGGCAGCCCGGACTCGTCATGGCCGAGCAGCTTGCCGTCGGGGCTGACGATCTCGCCCTCCTCGCCGCCGGGCACCGAGATCGGCCGGGTGTAGCGGCACTCCGGGTAGTTCGTGCAGCCGATGAAGGCTCCGCCGGAGCGGGCGGTCTTCAGGTGCAGCCGGCCCTTGCCGCAATGCGGGCAGACCCGCGGATCCGTCCCATCCTCGCGCGGGGGGTAGAGATGCGGCGACAGCACCTCGTCGATCGTCTCGAGCACCTCGGTGATGCGCAGGTCGGCGGTTTCTTCCAGCGCGGCCGAGAAGTCGCGCCAGAAGCGGTTGAGCACGTCCTTCCAGTCCTTGTCGCCGGCGGACACCCGGTCGAGATCCTCCTCGAGCTGGGCGGTGAAGTCGTAGCCGACGTATTTGCGGAAATAGTTGAGCAGGAAGACCGTGACCAGCCGGCCCTTGTCCTCGGGGATCAGGCGGTTCTTGTCCTTGATGACATAGCCGCGATCCTGGATCGTCGTGACGATCGAGGCATAGGTGGAGGGCCGCCCGATGCCGAGTTCCTCCATCTTCTTGACGAGCGTGGCCTCGGTGTAGCGCGGCGGCGGCTGCGTGAAATGCTGCTCGGGCGTGACACGCTTCCTGTCGAGCGCGTCGCCCTCGGCCATCTGCGGCAGGCGCTTGTCGTCGTCATCGACGACGCTGTCGTCGCGGCCTTCCTCGTAGACGCGCAGGAAACCGTCGAACAGCACCACCTGGCCGGTGGCGCGCAGCCCCACCTGGCCATCGGGCGAGCCGATCTCGACCGTGGTGCGCTCGAGCCGGGCGCCTTCCATCTGCGAGGCGATGGTGCGCTTCCAGATCAGGTCGTAGAGCCTGCGCTGGTCGGTCTCGAGCCGGGCCAGCTTGCCCGGGTCGCGCGACATGTCTGTGGGGCGGATGCACTCATGCGCCTCCTGGGCGTTCTTGGCCTTGTTCTTGTACATCCGCGGGCTCGACGGCACGTAGTCGGCGCCGTAGCGATCCTTGATCGCGTCGCGCGCGGCATGCACGGCCTCCGGCGCCATGTCGATGCCGTCGGTCCGCATGTAGGTGATGTAACCCGCCTCGTAGAGCCGCTGGGCCGCCGACATGGTCTGGCGGGCCCCCATGCCGAACTTGCGGCTGGCCTCCTGCTGCAGCGTCGAGGTCATGAAGGGCGGCGCCGGCTTGCGCGATGCCGGTTTCGCCTCGACCGAGGTGACCGCCAGGTCGCGCGAGGTCACGGCCTGGACCGCCAGCTCGGCGGATTCGGCTGTTGCCAGGTCGAACTTGTCGAGTTTCTTGCCGCCCAGCACCGTCAGGCGGGCCTCGAACTCCTTGCCGCGGGGCGTGGCCAGCAGCGCGGAGACGGACCAGTATTCGCGCGCGTCGAAGGCCTCGATTTCCATCTCGCGCTCGACGATCAGCCGCAGGCAGACCGACTGCACCCGCCCGGCCGACTTCGCGCCCGGCAGCTTGCGCCAGAGGACCGGTGACAGGTTGAACCCGACGAGGTAGTCCAGCGCGCGGCGCGCGAGGTAGGCCTCGACCAGATCCTCGTCGATGCCGCGGGGGTTCTGCATCGCCTCGGTCACCGCCGACTTGGTGATCGCGTTGAAGACCACGCGGCTGACGGCGGTGTCCTTCTTGATCGCGCGGCGCTTTTTCAGCGCCTCTTCCAGGTGCCACGAGATCGCCTCGCCCTCGCGATCGGGGTCGGTGGCGAGGATCAGGGCCGGGTCATCCTTCAGCGCCTCGGCGATGGCGCGGACATGTTTCTGGCTGTCGCGCGCGATTTCCCACTTCATGTCGAAGCCATGCTCGGGATCGACCGATCCGTCCTTCGGCGGCAGGTCCCGCACATGTCCGTAGGAGGCCAGAACCGTGTAATCGTCGCCGAGGTACTTGTTGATCGTCTTGGCTTTGGCCGGGGACTCCACAACGACGACGGGCATAAGAATTCCTTTCGCAAATCGGGCGGGGCCCGTGGCGGCGGAAGATGTGGCGTCTTTGGGCGGAATGTCAATGGCGCTGCGGGACGGGGTCAGGCCGGGCGGCACAGCATCCCGCCGGCACGGCGGGCGACGCGGCCGTCCAGTTCCAGCGCCAGGATCTGCTGCGCCACGTCCTGCGCGGGCAGGTCGAGATCGCGGATCAGCTGATCCTCGGCGACGGGAGAGGGGCCGAGCAGATCGAGGATGCGCGCGGCGACCACGGCGGGCGCCAGGGGCGGGCCGGCGGCCGGCGGTTCCGCGGCGCCGAGCGGCAGGCCGGGCTGGTCCGCCCGGGGCGCGGGCAGCGGGCCGGCGAGCGCCTCGACCACGTCCCCGGCCGAGCGGATCAGCATCGCGCCGTCGCGGATAAGCGTGTTGCAGCCCGCGGCCCGGGCGTCGAGCGGGTGACCGGGCACGGCCATCACCTCGCGCCCCTGGTCGAGCGCGGTGCGCGCGGTGATCAGGCTGCCGGAGCGCGCCGCGCCTTCCACCACGACCACCGCCCGGGCCAGCCCCGAGATGAGCCGGTTGCGCTGCGGGAAATGCCGCGCCTGCGGTGTCAGCCCGACCGGTTGCTCGGACAGGCGCAGCCCGTCGCGGGCGATGTCGGCGGCGAGCCCGGTGTTTTCCAGCGGGTAGATCGTCTCGATCCCGCCGGGCATCACGGCGATGGTGCCGCTGCCCAGGGCGGCGAGATGGGCGGCGGTGTCGATGCCGCGCGCGAGGCCCGAGATCACGGTGTAGCCGGCCTCGCCCAGCCCGGCGGCCAGTCGCCGCGCCATGCGCGTGCCGAGGCTGGAGGCGTTCCGCGCCCCCACGAGCGCGATGCCCGCACGGCGGGTCAGCCGCGTGTCCCCCAGCGCCCAGAGCACCGGCGGCGCGTCGGGCAGGTCGGCAAGCGCCGGCGGGTAGTCGGCGCTGCCGCGGCACAGCAGGCGGGCGCCGGCCCGCGCGCCGGCGTCGAATTCGCGCTCGGCCGCGGCGCGCGGGCAGGGGTGGTAACCCGCGACCCCCGCGGCTGCGGCGACGCCCGGCAGGGCATCGAGCGCGGCGGCGGCGCTGCCGTGTTCGGCCACCAGGCGCGCGAAGGTCTGCGGACCGACCCGGCGTGAGCGGATCAGGCGCAGCCAGTCGATGCGCTCCTCGGCGTTGCGGGGCGGTGTAAGCTCGGTCATCATCTCCCCCGGGATCACCGGTGGAGGATCGGCCGAGACCGGTTAAGCGGGGGTAAACGCGGTCAAGCGGCGCTGCCGCCCACGGTCAGCCCGCCGATCAGCAGCGTTGGTTGCCCGACGCCCACCGGCACCCATTGGCCGGCCTTTCCGCAATTGCCCATGCCGGGGTCGAGTTCCATGTCGTTGCCGATCGCGCGGATGTTCTTCAGCGCGGTCGCCCCGTCTCCGATCAGGGTCGCCCCCTTGACCGGCGCGCCGATGCGGCCGTTCCGGACCTGGTAGGCCTCGGTGCAGGAAAAGACGAACTTGCCGTTGGTGATGTCGACCTGCCCGCCGCCGAAGCCGACGGCGTAGATGCCGTCCTTCAGCCCGGCGACGACCTCGTCGCGGGTGGCGTCGCCGCCCAGCATGTAGGTGTTGGTCATGCGCGGCATGGGCGGGTGGGCGAAGCTTTCGCGCCGGCCGTTGCCGGTCGGGTCGACCCCCATCAGCCGGGCGTTCTGGCGATCCTGCATGAAGCCCACCAGCACGCCGTCCTCGATCAGCACGTTCTTGCCCGAGGGCGTGCCCTCGTCGTCTATGCTGAGCGATCCGCGCCGGTCCGGGATCGTGCCATCGTCCAGCACCGTGACGCCGGGGGCGGCCACCTGCTGGCCCATGAGACCGGCAAAGGCGGAGGTCTTCTTGCGGTTGAAGTCGCCTTCGAGCCCGTGCCCCACCGCTTCGTGCAGCAGGATGCCGGGCCAGCCGGCGCCGAGGACGACGTCCATCACCCCGGCCGGCGCCGGCTCGGCGCGCAGGTTCACCAGCGCGATCCGAAGCGCCTCGCGGGTCTTGGCCTCCCAGTTCTGGCGGTCGAGCACCGCGGCCAGGCCGAAGCGCCCGCCACCGCCGGCGGTGCCGGTCTCGCGGCGGCCGTCCTGTTCCACGATGACCGAGACGTTCAGCCGGCACATCGGCCGCACGTCCCCGAGGCGCTGGCCCTCGGGGCGGAGGATCTCGATCTCCTGCAGCGAGGCCGCGACCGTCGCCGTGACCTGCACCACGCGGGGGTCGAGCGCGCGCGCGAAGGCGTCGATCTCGCGCAGCGTCTCGACCTTGGCTGGGAAGGCGGCGTCGGCCATCGGATCGGCGTCGGTGTAAAGATGCCGGTTCGTGGCCCGCGGCGCCGCGGCCATGGTGCCGCCGCCGTCGCCCACCGCAAGGCGCGCGGTCTCGGCGGCGCGCTTCAGCGCGGCCTCGGAGATCTCGGTGGCATGCGCGTAGCCCGAGGTCTCGCCGCGCACCGCCCGCAGCCCGAACCCCTCGGAGGCGTCGTAGCTGGCCGTCTTGAGCCGCCCGTCATCGAAGGACAGAACCTCGGCACGGCGCCGTTCCAGGAACAGCTCGCCGTCATCCGCCCCGGCCACCGCGTCGCGCAGAATGGCGGTCGCGCGCCCCTCGTCGAGCGCCGATGCGAAGGGACGAAATGTCTCACTTCCGGCGGGGTCTGGCATCTTTCCCTCTCCTCTCAAGCGGTTAGGTAGTTTGACATAGATCAAACCACGGCGCAGGAACGCCTTGTTTCGGTGACCCTAATATGGTTTTTCAGAGGACGGACACAACGGGGATTCCGGGCGCGCGCCCAACGGGTCCCGCGGGCGGCACAGGGGCCGCAAGGCAAGACAGGACACATGCGATGAAACTGACCACCCTTCTTTCCGGTTTCTCGGCCGCCGTCGCGGCCGGTCTCGCCGCGGGCGCGGCCACGGCGCAGGAGGCCTTCGAGGGCCTGCAGACGATCGGCAAGCCGGTCGACGGCGCGATGGGCTTCCAGCCGGCCGCCACGGAGCTGGCGCGCGACATCCACTGGCTGGACGGCATGCTCCTCTACATCATCACGGCGATCTGCATTTTCGTGCTGGCCCTGATCGCCATCGTGATCGTGCGTTACAACAAGCGCTCCAACCCGAACCCGGCGCGCTTCACGCATCATTCCGCCATCGAGTTCACCTGGACGGTGGTGCCGATCCTGATCCTGATCTTCATCGGCGCCTTCTCGCTGCCGGTGCTGTTCAAGCAGCAGGAAATCCCCGAGGCCGACGTCACGATCAAGGCGACCGGCAACCAGTGGTACTGGTCCTATGAATATCCCGATCACGAGTTCGGCTTCGACAGCTTCATGCTGCGCAAGGAAGAACTGGCCGAGTTCGGCTACAACGAGGACGAATACCTCCTGGCCACCGACACCGCGATGGTCGTGCCGGTCAACAAGACCGTGGTCGTGCAGGTCACCGCGTCCGACGTGATCCACTCCTGGACCATCCCGGCCTTCGGCGTGAAGCAGGACGGCATTCCGGGCCGCCTGGCCGAGCTGTGGTTCAGCGTCGACCAGGAAGGCGTCTACTTCGGCCAGTGCTCCGAGCTGTGCGGCAAGGACCATGCCTACATGCCGATCACGGTGAAGGCCGTCAGCGAGGAAGAGTACCAGAACTGGCTCGAGACCTCGATCGCCAAGTACGACGGCAAGCCGCTGGACGTACATGTCGCGGCGAACGACTGAGCCGCCGTGAAGATTTGCCGGTGCGGGCCTGACGGGCCCGCGCCCCACCCGGAGAGAGCATGACCGACACGACGATCATCCCGCGCCAGGACGAGGCCAGCTTCGGCGATTTCTTCGCCCTCCTGAAGCCGCGCGTCATGTCGCTGGTCGTATTCACCGCGGCGGCGGGGCTCTTCGTCGCGCCGGTGTCGGTGCACCCGGTGCTGGCCTTCGCCTCCATCCTGTTCATCGCCATCGGCGCGGGCGCGTCGGGGGCGCTGAACATGTGGTGGGATGCCGATATCGACGCGGTCATGCGGCGCACCTCGGGCCGGCCGGTGCCGGGCGGGCGCGTCACGGCCGAGGATGCGCGCAACCTGGGCCTCGCGCTGTCGGGGCTGTCGGTGGTGATGCTCTATCTCGCCGCGAACCTCGTCGCGGCGGCGCTCCTGGCGTTCACCATTTTTTTCTACGCCGTGATCTACACGATCTGGCTGAAGCGCGCGACGCCGCAGAACATCGTGATCGGCGGCGCGGCCGGGGCGTTCCCGCCGATGATCGGCTGGGCGGTGGCCACCGGCGGCGTCAGCGTCGAGAGCGTGCTCATGTTCGCGCTGATCTTCATGTGGACACCGCCGCATTTCTGGGCGCTCGCGCTGTTCATGAACGAGGACTACACCAAGGCCGGCGTGCCCATGCTGACGGTCACCCATGGCCGGCGCAAGACGCGCAACCAGATCCTCGCCTATACCGTTCTTCTGGCGGCCATCGCCATCGGGATCGGCTTCAGCGGGATCGGCGGGCCGGTCTACCTCGTGGCGGCGCTGGGTCTCAACGCGCAGTTCGCTATCCGCGCCTGGATGCTCTGGCGTCGGGACGAGGCCGCGGCCGATGCCGATGGCTACCGCGCCGAGAAGCGCTTCTTCGGGCTGTCGCTGAGCTACTTGTTCCTGCATTTCCTGGCGCTGATGGCCGAGGCCGGCCTCGACCGGCTGGGCATCACGCTGGTGGAGGGCTGGTAATGGCGATCAACCGCGAACACGAGTTGCACGGGCGCCGCAAAGGGCGCAACCTCGGCCTGGGGCTGGTGCTGGCGGCCTTCGTCCTGATCGTCTTCGGCATCACCATCGCCAAGATGTCGGGCGGCGCGATGATGGAGGCCTATGACCACACCGTCCGGCCCTCATTGATGGTGGAGGACGAATGAGCCGCATGTCAGGTCAGAAGAAGACGGTCCTTTCGCTGCTGGGCGTCCTTGCGGTCATGGGAACGCTGACCGCAGCGGCCGTGCCGCTCTACGACTGGTTCTGCCGGGTCACGGGCTATGGCGGGGCGACGAACACCGCCGATGCCGGGTCCGACACGGTGCTGGACCAGACCGTCACGGTGCGCTTCGATGCCTCCAAGCAGCGCGGCATGCCCTGGGAATTCAAGCCGATGCAGCGCCAGATGGAGCTGCGGATCGGCGAGACCGGCCTTGCCTTCTACGAGGCGCACAACCCCACCGACCGCCCGGTCGCGGGCAGCGCGACCTACAACGTCGCGCCCTTCCAGGCCGGCTACTATTTCAGCAAGATCGACTGTTTCTGCTTCCAGGAGCAGGTCCTGCAGCCGGGCGAGACGGTGCAGATGCCCGTCAGCTTCTTCGTGGATCCCGAGATCGTCGAGGATGCGGACGCGAAATACGCCCACACCATCACGCTGTCCTACACGTTCCACGAGATCGACCTGCCCGAAGAGCAGGCGGCGCTCGACACGGGTGAAAACAGTTCGTACACGAACGTGCCTAACGAGGGATAAAGACCAATGGCGCACGAGAAGAACCACGACTACCATATCCTGAACCCCAGCATCTGGCCCTTCCTTGGGGCGGTCGGCGCGTTCATCATGCTGTTCGGCGCGGTCCTGCTGATGAAGGGATCGGCGCCGTGGATGTTCCTGATCGGCCTGGCGGTCGTGCTCTACGTGATGTTCGCCTGGTGGTCCGAGGTCGTCGCCGAGAGCCGCGCGGGCGATCACACGCCGGTCGTGCGGATCGGCCTGCGCTACGGCTTCATCCTCTTCATCATGTCCGAGGTCATGTTCTTCGCGGCATGGTTCTGGTCCTTCTTCAAGCACGCGCTTTACCCGATGGAGCAGGGCGCCGGCGGCCAGTGGCCCCCGGTCGGCATCGAGACCTTCGATCCCTGGCACCTGCCGCTGATCAACACGCTGATCCTGCTGTGTTCGGGGGCGGCCGCGACCTGGGCGCACCACGCGCTGGTGCACGAGAACAACCGCAAGGATCTCGTCAACGGCCTGATCGTCGCGATCCTGCTCGGGATCATCTTCACCTTCTTCCAGGCCTACGAATACAGCCACGCGGCCTTCGGCTTCGCCGGCAACATCTACGGTGCCAACTTCTTTATGGCGACGGGTTTCCACGGCGCCCACGTGATCATCGGCACCATCTTCCTGGCGGTGTGCCTGTTCCGCGCGCTGAACGGCCATTTCACGCCGGAGAAGCATGTCGGCTTCGAGGCGGCGGCCTGGTACTGGCACTTCGTCGACGTGGTCTGGCTGTTCCTCTTCGCCGCCATCTACGTCTGGGGCGGCTGAGGTCCGGGCCTTCCAGCGACCAAACGACAGGAAGCGCGGGCCGAGAGGGCCGCGCTTCTCTCTTTTCGGGAGATAGACCGTCCGTGCTGAAACGAATGATCCTGCCGCTCATCTTCGGGCTTGGCGGTGCGGCGATCCTCGCCGCGCTCGGAACCTGGCAGGTCCAGCGGCTGCAATGGAAGGAAGGCGTGCTGGCCGAGATGCGCGCGGAACTGGGCGGTGATCCGGTCGCGCTGCCCGCGTCGCCGCAAGAGGCCGTGCACAACTACCTGCCGGTCCGCGTTACGGGCGAGATCCAGCCCGGCGGGCTGCATTTCCTGACGACCCGCAAGGGCATGGGACCGGGCTACCGCGTCGTCTCGGTGTTCGAGACGGCGGATGGCCGGCGCGTCATGCTGGACCGCGGCTTCCTGCGCGAGACCGACAAGAGCCGCGACCTTGGCGCCCGTGACGTCGCGGTGACCGGGAACCTGCACTGGCCGGACGAGTACGACGAAAGCTTCACGCCCGATCCGGATATCGACCGCAACATCTGGTTCGCACGGCAGGTCGGACCGATGGCGGATTATCTCGGCACCGAGCCGCTGCTGGTGGTCGCGCGCCGGACCGAGGGCGGCGATCCCGCCATCACGCCCTGGCCGGTCGACACGTCCGGCATTCCCAACGATCACCTGCAATACGCCGTCACCTGGTTCTCGCTCATGGTGCTCTGGTTGGGGATGACAGCCTATCTGCTTTGGCGTATCAGGCGCAGAACCGTCTGACCAAAAGGCCGGAGCCGCCAATGCGCTACATCTCGACCCGGGGCCGCGCCCCCGCCCTGAGTTTCGACGAGGCGATGCTGACCGGGCTCGCCCGCGACGGCGGGCTTTACGTGCCCGAGGATGTCCCCGCCCTGTCGCGCGACGACATCGCGGCGCTGGCCGGGCTCAGCTACGAAGAGGCGGCGTTCCGCGTGATGCGGCCTTTCGTCGGCGACGCCTTCACCGACGCGGAATTCGGCGACATCATCGCGCGCGCCTATGCCGGGTTCGGCCATGACGCGCGGGCGCCCATGGTGCAGCTCGGACCCAATCACTTCCTGCTGGAGCTGTTCCACGGGCCGACGCTGGCGTTCAAGGATTTCGCCATGCAGCTCATCGGCCAGCTGTTCGAGGCCGAGCTGACCCGCCGGGGCGAGCGCGTGACCATCGTGGGGGCGACCAGTGGCGACACGGGGTCGGCCGCGATCGAGGCGTTCCGCGGGCTGGACGCGGTGGACGTTTTCATCCTCTTTCCCGAGGGCCGCGTTTCCGACGTGCAGCGCCGGCAGATGACCACGCCGGTCGAGGCGAATGTTCACGCGCTTGCCGTCAAGGGCGATTTCGACGACTGCCAGGCGGCGGTGAAGGACATGTTCGCGGATTTCCCTTTCCGCGACGAGGTGCGGCTCGCCGCGGTCAACTCGATCAACTGGGCGCGGGTCCTGGCCCAGGTGGTCTATTATTTCACTGCGGCCGTCAGCCTAGGCGCGCCCCAGCGCGGGGTCAGCTTCACCGTGCCCACGGGCAATTTCGGCGACGTTTTCGCCGGCTATATCGCGCGCCGCATGGGCTTGCCGATCGAGCGGCTCATCGTCGCGACGAACCGCAACGACATCCTGCACCGCTGCCTGGAGACGGGCGAATATCGGACCGCGGGGGTCAGCCCCACGATCAGCCCGTCGATGGACATCCAGGTGAGTTCGAACTTCGAGCGCGCGCTGTTCGACGTCTATGACCGCGACGGACGCGCCGTGGCGCAGCTGATGGACGAGCTGAAGGCCGCGGGCGGCTTCGCGGTCAGCCAGGGCGCGCTCGGGCGGCTGCGCGACATCTTCGGCTCCGGCCGCGCCTCCGAAGACGAGACCCGCGCCACCATCACCCGCGCGGCCAGCCGTATGGGCGAGACGCTCTGCCCGCACACCGCCGTCGGCGTGAAGGTGGCCGAGGAACAGGGCATCGGCGCCACGCCGATGGTCACGCTGGCCACGGCGCATCCGGCGAAGTTTCCCGATGCCGTCGAGGCGGCCACCGGCACCCGCCCGCCCTTGCCGGACCGGATGGCCGACCTGTTCGAACGCCCTGAAAGGGTGACAAGCGTGACCAAGGATTTACACTCCATCGAAGCGATCATCCGCGAGAGGATCCAGACTTGACCGTACGCCACCACACGCTCTCCAACGGTTTCCGCGTCGTGACCGAGGACATGCCCGGACTGAAATCGGCCGCCCTGGGCATCTGGGTCGACGTGGGCGGCCGCCACGAGCGGGTCGAGGAAAACGGCATCGCCCATTTCCTCGAGCACATGGCGTTCAAGGGCACGGCCAGCCGCTCGGCGCTGGACATCGCCGAGCAGATCGAGGACGTGGGCGGCTACATCAACGCCTACACCTCGCGCGAGATGACGGCCTATTACGCCCGGGTGCTCGAGGAAGACGTGCCGCTCGCGATGGAGCTGATCTCGGACATCCTGCTCAACCCGGTTTTCGACCCGCGCGAGATAGAGGTCGAGCGCGGCGTGATCCTGCAGGAGATCGGCCAGGTCAACGACACGCCCGACGACGTGATCTTCGACTGGCTTCAGGAAGTCGCCTATCCCGAGCAGCCGCTCGGCCGCTCGATCCTCGGTCCCGCCGAGCGGGTGCGCGGGTTCTCGCGTGCCGACCTGGGCGGCTTCGTGGCCGAGCATTACGGTCCGGATCGGCTGATCCTCTCGGCCGCGGGCGCGGTGGACCATGACGTGATCGCCCGCACGGCCGAGCGGCTTTTCGGGCATCTCGCGCGCAAGTCGCCCGTCACGGCGGCGCCGGCCCGGTTCGAGGGCGGCGAGTGGCGGCGCGAGAAGGATCTCGAACAGGCACACCTGACGCTCGCCTTCGAGACGCCCGGCTACCGCGACCCGGCCTTCTACACCGCGCAGATCTTCGCAACGGCCTTCGGCGGCGGCATGTCCTCGCGGCTGTTCCAGGAGGCGCGCGAGCGGCGCGGGCTCTGTTACACGATCTTCTCGCAGGCGGGCGCCTACGACGACAGCGGCATGATGACCATCTATGCCGGAACCAGCGGCGAGGCGCTCCACGACCTGGCGGAGCTGTCCATGGACGAGCTCAGGCGCGCCGCCGACGACATGACCGAGATCGAGGTCGAGCGCGCCCGCGCCCAGCTCAAGGCGGGCCTGCTGATGGGGCTCGAAAGCCCGGCCGCCCGTTGCGAGCGGCTGGCCAAGCTGACCTCGATCTGGGACCGCGTGCCGCCCATAGAAGAGACCGTCGCCAAGATCGACGCGGTCACCCCCGCCGGTGTGCGGGACTTCGCGGCCGGGGTCTGCGGATCGGGCAAGGCGGCGATGGCGCTCTATGGCCCGGTCGGGGGCGCGCCGCGTCTGCCGGATCTGACGGGGCGTCTGGCGGCCTGATGTTCCTGCGCCGGGCGAAGGTTACCGTCGAGACGGAGCGGATGACGCTGCGGCTGCCGATGCATCGCGACCACGCCCAATGGGCGACCCTGCGCCGCGAGAGCACCGATTTCCTGAAGCCGTGGGAACCCACCTGGTCGGGCGATCACTTCACCCGCAAGGCCTTTGCCAACCGGGTCTTCTGGGCGCATCGCTCGTCGGCCCAGGGCGCGGCGCTGCCGCTTTTCCTGATCCGCCGCAGCGACCAGCGGCTCGTGGGGGCGCTGACGCTCGACAATATCCGGCGCGGCCCGGCCCAGTCCGGCACGCTTGGCTACTGGATCGGCGAACGCTACGCGCGCCAGGGCTATATGCGCGAGGCGATCGAGGCCGTCGTCCACCATGCCTTCACAGTCCTCGATCTCAGCCGGATCGAGGCCGCCTGCCTGCCGGAAAACCTGGCCTCGCGCGGCGTGCTCGAGAAATCCGGGTTCAAATACGAGGGTGTTGCGCAAAGCTACCTGCAGATCAACGGACGCTGGCGCAACCACGTGCTGTACGCCAACCTGCGCGGCGACCGCCGGGGCAAGGCGCCGCTGCACTGATCGCCGACAGGTGACTCGGGCGCCGGTTGCACTAAACTCCTTCTCAACAGGGGGAGTCGCACCATGATCCGTCATCTTCTCGCCGCCTGTCTGGCGGTTCTCGTCGCCCAACCCGCCGCAGCGCAGCTTCGTCAGAGCCACTGCATCGCGCTGGCCGACGCCACGCCGGGAATCCAGTACCTGCACAAGGCATCCTTCGGGGCGCCGCTCGAGGATTTCGCGGTGCGCCTGAACTACGTCGCGCACGCCACCTTCGTCCTTGAAACGCCGGAAGGGGCGACCGCGGCGACGGATTACACCGGCTTTCTCGGCTCTGCGGATTTCGTGCCGGACGTGGTGACGATGAACATCGCCCACTCGACCCACTGGACGCCCAACCCCGATCCGCGCATCCCGCATGTGCTGCGGGGCTGGGACGTCGCCGGGGCGGCGCGCGACCATTACCTGACGGTGGCCGACATGCTGGTGCGCAACGTTCCCACGGATATCCGCGGCGGCATGGACGGCCGGCGCGAGGACGGCAACTCGATCTTCATTTTCGAGGTGGGCGGGCTCTGCATCGGGCATCTCGGCCATCTGCACCACGAGCCCTCGGAAGATCAGTATGCCGCCATCGGCCGGCTCGACGTGGTGATGGCGCCGGTGGATGGCGGCTTTACCCTGCCGCAGGAGACGCTGGTGCGGATGCTGACGCGGATGCGCTCTTCGCTGGTAATCCCGATGCATTGGTTCGGCGGCCATACGCTGGACCGCTTCCTGACCCGCATGGAAGCGGATTTCGCGATCGAGCGGACCGGGGACAGTTTCACGGAGGTGTCCCTGCGGACGCTGCCGGACCGCCCGACCGTGCGCGTGCTGCGCCCGCGCTACCTGGAGTGACCTTGCCTCTGCCGCGCGGGCATGCATGATCCGCGGCCAGGCAAAGGAGCAGAACATGCCACTCGATCCCGTGACCGACCCGTTCCGGCAGGCGCTGGCCGCGGCGCTGCCGCCCGCTGCCTTGCGCGCATTCGAGGCCCGTTACCGCGAGGAGCCCCGTGGCCGCTTCGCGGCGCGGGACGCCTTGCTGGTCGCGCCCGGATCCACCGAGGAGGTCGCGACCGTCATTCGCCACTGCCGCGCGGCGGGGGTCGGCGTCGTGCCCTACGGGGGCGGCACCGGGCTGGTCGGGGGGCAGATCCTCTCGGATGGTCCCGCACCCGTGGTGCTGTCGCTGGAGCGCATGACCGCGATCCGCGAGGTGCTGCCCGGAGAGAATGTCCTGGTGGCCGAGGCCGGCGCGATCCTGCAATCCGTGCAGGAGGCGGCGGCCAGCGTAGACAGGCTGTTCCCGCTCTCGCTCGCCTCCGAGGGGTCGGCGCGAATCGGCGGCTTGCTGGCAACGAACGCCGGCGGCGTGAACACGCTGCGCTTCGGCAATGCGCGCGCGCTGGTCCTGGGGCTCGAGGCGGTGCTGCCGGACGGGACGATCTGGCACGGGCTGACGCGGCTTCGGAAGAACAACATGGGCTATGATCTGCGCGACCTGCTGATCGGGGCCGAGGGCACGCTCGGCGTCATCACGGCGGCAAGCCTGCGGCTCTATCCGCGTCCCGTATCGGAAACCGCGGCCTTCCTGGCCGTGCCGGACCCCGCGGCGGCGCTGGAGCTGCTGAACCTGGCCGAGGCGCGGCTGGGCGCGGCGGTCACGGCCTTCGAACTGATCCACCGGCAGGGCTTCGACTTCCTGGCCGAGACCATGCCCGAGGTCCGGCTGCCTTTCGACGAGATCCCGGAATGGTCGGTGCTGATCGATCTCGGCGCGCCGGCCGGCATGGATCTCGACACAGCGCTGGAAGGCTTCGTCGAGGCCGGGAGCACGGCGGGGCTGATCCGCGACGGGCTGCTCGCCCAGTCCGAGCAGCAGCGCCACGCCTTCTGGACGGTTCGTGAAACCATCCCCGAGGCCAATCGCCGGATCGGCTCGATCTCGTCGCATGACATTTCGGTGCCGCTCGGCGCGATCCCCGAGTTCATCGCCCGGGGTGGACGCGACCTGGCGAAGATCGGTGATTTCCGCATCAACTGCTTCGGCCATGTGGGGGACGGGAACCTGCACTACAACGTCTTCCCGCAAGCCGGGAAGACGCGGGCCGACCACGAGGCCGACCGCCCGCGGATCAAGCAAGCCGTGCACGATCTTGCCCATGCCCTGGGGGGCTCTGTCTCGGCCGAGCATGGCGTGGGGCGGCTGAAGGTGGATGACCTGGAGAAATACGGCGACCCGGCCAAGCTGGCCGCGATGCGCGCGATCAAGGCCGCTCTCGACCCCGCCGGCATCATGAACCCGGGCGCCGTCCTGCGCGCCGGCGCCTGAAGTGAAACGCCCCGCCGGGTGGCGGGGCGCTTCGTCTCTTGGTGTGGTGTGCAAGCAGCGCCGGCCTTTTGGGGTTCGGGCCAGCACCCCCGGTTCTAAAGCCCAAGGCTTACCGAAACGTTACCCGGTTCCGCTCAGTCGCCCTCGAAGGCGCAGAGCGTGTGCACGTTCATGCCGAGATCGAGCAGGCGCCTGTGTCCGCCGAGCGCCGGCAAATCGATGATGAAGGCGCAGCCGACCACCTCGCTGCCCAGCCGCTCGATCAGCTTGATCCCGGCCTCGGCGGTGCCGCCCGTGGCCAGGAGGTCGTCGACCAGCAGCACCCGCTCTCCGGGCTGGAGCGCATCGTCATGCACCTCCATCACGGCCTCGCCGTATTCGAGCTGATACTCCTCGGCGATGGTGGGGCCGGGCAGCTTGCCCTTTTTGCGCACCGGCACGAAGCCCACCGAAAGCTGGTGCGCGATCGCCCCGCCAAGGATGAAGCCGCGTGCCTCGAGCCCCACGACCTTGTCGATCCGCTCGCCCACGAAAGGGCTGAGCAGCTGGTCCACCGCCATCCGGAAGCCCCGCGCATCGGCGAAGAGCGTGGTGACATCCCGGAACATGATCCCCTCATGCGGGAAATCGGCGATGGTGCGGATGTAGTCCCTGACGTCGCTAGACCTGTTCACCTGCGTCTTCCTTCCTTGTCTCTCGCCCGGTCAGAGCACCCGGCCCGCCACCGCGTCGAGCCTGGCGACCAGCGCCGGGTCGCGTTTCTCGGGCGCGGTCAGGATGGCGTTGTCGAGCGCGTGTTCGCAGCCATGGGGGCAGGCGGCCTCGCGCCCGCCGAGGAGCCGGGGCAGGTGGCCGACGAGTTGGCGGCCCTTCTCGGCATTGCCGGTCAGGGTGGCCACGATCTGGCTGATGTCGACTTCGCCGTGATGGGGATGCCAGCTGTCATAGTCGGTGATCATGGCGACGGAGGCGTAGCAGAGCTCTGCTTCGCGGGCGAGCTTGGCCTCGGGCATGTTCGTCATGCCGATCACGTCGCAGCCCCAGACCTCGCGGTAGAGCCGGCTTTCGGCCAGGCTCGAGAATTGCGGACCCTCCATGGCCAGGTAGGTGCCGCCCATGTGCACGCGGATGCCCGCGGCCGTGGCCGCCTCGAGGCAGGCGGCCGCAAGCCGCCCGCAGACCGGGTGCGCCACCGAGACATGGCCGACGCAACCTTCGCCGAAAAAGCTCTTCTCGCGGGCGAAGGTGCGGTCGATGAACTGGTCGACGACCACGAAATCGCCCGGTTCGAGATCCTCGCGGAAGGATCCGCAGGCCGAGAGCGACACCAGGTCGGTCACGCCCAGCCGCTTCAGCGCATCGATATTGGCGCGGTAGGGCACCGAGGAGGGCGAATGGACATGACCGCGGCCGTGGCGCGGCAGGAAGGCCATCGCCACGCCGTCGAGACGCCCGGTCAGGATGTCGTCCGAAGGATCGCCCCAGGGTGTCTCGACCCTGGTCCATGCTGGCTCCTCGAGCCCCGCGACATCGTAGAGTCCACTGCCGCCGATCACGCCGATCATCCGGGTCATGCCGTGCTCCATCTCGCTGTTTTTCCCGATCCTAGGCGCTCTGACGCGCCGGCGGAAGGGCGGGTCACTCTCCGGGCCGCTTCAGGCTGAAGACATCCCGGATCACCGCGTAGTCCCTGTAGCCCATCCGGGCCAGCGGACGGTAGCGGGTGACATCGAAAATCCCCTCCACGAGGCAGTCGTCGCGCAGGTGCACGCCCGTCACCTCGCCGAAGACGACGAAGTTCGCGGCCCCCTCCAGCCGGACGACCTGGGTCAGCTTGCATTCGAGGTTTGCCGGGGCATCGGCGACGCGCGAACACGCGATGGTGTCGCAGGCGACACGCGGAATGCCGGCCAGGTCGAACTCGTCGGTATCCTTCTCGTAGGGGCCGGAGGTGGCGTTCATCGCGTCGCGCGCAGCCTCCTCGACCACGTTGACGCAGAAGACGCCCGTCTCCTCGATATTGGCCAGGCTGTCCTTGCCGCGGGGGCGGTCGGGCTTCGCGCCCGTGGTGGCGAACATCACCTGCGGCGGGGTGTAGGCCACCCCGTTGAAGAAGGAATACGGCGCCAGGTTCTCGGACCCGTCCGCGCCGCGGGTAGAGATCCAGCCGATGGGCCGTGGCGTGATGATCGCGTTGAAGGGATTGTGGGGCAGCCCGTGGCCGTCCTCGGGGCGGTAGAACATGCGATCTCCTCTTCCGGTTTGCCAAAGACCTAGCCGGGTGCTAGGGGCCTTTCCAGTCGAAAACGGAGGCAGGCGTGGCGTTCCGGCTGGAGCCAGAGGGCCCTGAGGACTGGTGGGAGGTCGAGGCGCTCTTCGATCTGAGCTTCGCGCCGGGGCGCGAGGCGCTGTCGTCCTATCGGCTGCGCGAGGGCGTGGACAGGGTCGCGCCGCTCTGCCTGGTCGCGCGGGATGAATACGGGGCGGTCGCCGGTGCGATCCGCTTCTGGCCGGTTCTGGTCGGCGCGGCCGGCGCACCCGCCTTGCTGCTCGGCCCGGTGGCGGTCCACCCGACGCGCCAGGGCGAGGGCATCGGCGCGCTGCTGATCCGCGAGAGCCTTGGCAAGGCGCGGGCCCTCGGCTGGCGCCGCGTGATCCTTGTCGGCGACGCGCCATATTACCGGCGTTTCGGCTTCGCGCCCGCGCATGGGCTGCAGATGCCGCCGCCGACCAACCCGGACCGCGTGCTGGCGCTGGAACTGGTGCCCGGCGCGATGTCGGGCGTGCATGGCAAGGTGCGCCGTGCGGACACGGAAACGTGACCGGCAGAGGCCCATAACCTACCGGAATAATTGGCTTTCTTCTGGAACTTCGGCGGCTGCCACCCGTTGCCGGGATACAAGTGACGCGGCCATGAAGACTGGCCGCGGGAAAGGAGAGAGTGACCATGAAACGCATTCTGACCACCACCGCACTGATCGCAGGCGCGTTCGGCGCCCCGACCGCGATGGCGTCTTCCGACGACATGATGCGCACGCAGGTGCTCGACCGTCTCGAGATCTACGCCGTCGAGGTGAACGAGGCTGCGCTGACCGAGGAACAGGTCGACGAACTCTACGCCGTCATCTCGAGCGGCGGCATGCCGGGCGAGCAGCTGGCCAAGATCGAAGCCGTGCTGGTCGATACCCCGGCGCATGTCGAGACCGAAGGGTTCGACATCACCGTCGACGCGATGCCCGTGAGACAACAGGAGGACTACGTCGCGCGGGGCCTCGAGGTCCTGGCGCTGTCCGACCACTACTCGGCCGAGAACATGGACGTTCAGGAACTCGATCGCGCCTATGCGATCCTGAACGGCCCCGACAGCGCGGCCGAGAAACGCGCGCTGATCAAGTCGATGTTCAACTAGGGTCCGAAGATACTCGGCAGCGATCAAGGGGCCGTCCCGACGGGGCGGCCCTCGTCATGTCTGGCGGGCCAGCCAGTCCATGACCGCCGGTCGCACCGACTGCGCGCCCGAGGCGCGCGCCGTGTCGATCACGGCGCGGGCCTCGGCCAGGTCCACGCGGCGCAGCAAATGCTTGACCGGGCCGATCGAGGCGGGGCGCATCGACAGCGTCCGCAGCCCGATCGCGGCGAAACAGAGCGCCTCGATCGGGCGCCCGGCGTCCTCGCCGCAGAAACTGAGCGTCGTGCCCGTCTCGGCGCAGCGCGCGACTATCTGTTCGAGGAAGGTCAGGAAGCTGACGTTCAGCGTGTCGTAGCGCCGGCGGACCAGTTCGTTCTCGCGGTCGGCGGCAAAGAAGAACTGCTTGAGATCGTTGCCGCCGATGGAAATGAAATCGGCGAGCTCGAAGAACTGCCGCGGCGCGAAGGCGAGGCTGGGGGTTTCGAGCATCGCGCCGATCTCGACGCCCTCCGGCAGAACGTGGCCGAGCGCGCGCTCGCGTTCGATCTGCTCGAGCAGCAGGCCGCGCGCCTCCTTGAATTCCTCGAACTGCGCGACGAAGGGGAACATGACCGCGAGCGGCCGTCCCGCCGCGCCCCGGATCAGCGCCTGCAGCTGCATCCGCATGACACCGGGCTTGTCGAGCCCCACCCGGATCGCGCGCCAGCCGAGCGCCGGGTTGGGCTCGTCGACGCGCTTCATGTAGGGCAGCACCTTGTCCGACCCGATATCGAGCGTCCGGAACACGACCTTCCGGCCCTTGGCGGCATCCATCACGCGGCCGTAGAGCGCCGCGAGATCGCCGCGCCGCGGCACGGTGGAGCGGGTGAGAAACTGCAACTCGGTGCGGAAAAGGCCGACCCCCTCGGCGCCGGAGCCCTCGAGGCTGGGCAGATCGGCCATCAGCCCGGCGTTCATGTGCAGGCCGATGGTCACGCCGTCGCGGGTCCGGGCGGGCTTTGACCGGATGGAGCTGTAGCGCTCCTGCGCCTTGGCCTGCATCGCCATCTTGTCGCGGAAGGCGTGGGCGACCGTTTCCTCGGGGCGCAGATGGACCAGCCCCTGGTCGCCGTCGACGATGATCTGGTCGCCGTTCAGCGCCTCGGCGGTGATGCGTTCGGCATGGATGACAAGCGGGATCGCCAGGGCGCGGGCCACGATGGCGGCATGGCTGCCGACGGAGCCTTCCTCGAGCACGACGCCCTTCAGGTCGCGGCCATAGTCGAGCAGCTCGCCCGGGCCGATATTGCGGGCCACCAGGATCGGGTTCTCGACAGAGCCGGCCTCGCCCGTGCCGCCCTGGCCGGTCAGGATGCGCAGGAGCCGGTTCGAGAGATCGTCGAGGTCGTGGAGGCGCTCGCGCAGATAGGGATCGGGAACGCGGCCCATGCGGGCGCGGACGGCGGATTGTTCCTTTTCCACCGCGGCTTCGGCCGAGAGTCCGCGCTCGATGTCCTCTTCCATGCGCCGGACCCAGCCGCGGGAGTTGGCGAACATCCGGTAGGCTTCGAGCACCTTCATGTGCTCTTCCCCGGCGGTACCCATCGCGACCGACAGCATGTCGTCCACATGGCCGCGCAGCGTGTCCATGGCATCGTGCAGGCGCTTGTTCTCCACCACCGGGTCGTCGGCCACCGGGTTGGTGACCACCACCCGCGGTTCATGGAGGAGCACATGGCCGATGGCGGCGCCCTCCTGTCCGACCCCGCCCCGGAAGAGGATCTGGCGCTGGTGCGGCGCGGCGAGTGCCTCGCCCTCGCCGACGAAGGCGCCGAGCTCGGCCATCTCGGCCAGCACCATCGCCACGACCTCGAGCGCGTAGACCTCATCCTCGGAATGCTCGCGCCCGTCGCGCGACTGGACGACCAGCACGCCGAGCGTTTCCCCCAGCCGCTGGATCGGCACGCCGAGGAAGGAGGTGAAGTTCTCCTCACCCGTTTCGGGCATGTAGCGGAAGCCGCGCTCGGCGGTGGCGTCGCCGGTGTTCATCGGGCTGGCTTCCCGCGCGACGCGCCCGACGAGGCCCTCGCCGATCCGCAGCCGCGTCTGGTGGACCGATTCCGGGTTCAGCCCCTCGGTCGCGCAGAGTTCCAGCGTATCGGCGTCGCGGAGAAGATAGATGGAACAGACATCCGTGCCCATCGAATCCGCGATCAAATGGGTGATGTTGTCCAGCCGCTCCTGGCCTTCGCCTTCTTCGGCCAGCGTGTCGCGCAGGCGCCGGAGCAGCTTGCGTGAGTCGGAGTCGGTCTTTTCGGCCATTGCGCCGGTCAGGCTACCTTTTCCAGTTCGAAGGCATCATGGAGCGCCTGAACCGCGAGTTCCATGTATTTCCTGTCGACCAGGACGGAAATCTTGATTTCCGAGGTGGTGATCACCTTGATGTTGATGCCTTCCTCGGCCAGCGCGCGGAACATGCGGGCCGCGACGCCGGCATGGCTGCGCATCCCGATGCCGACCACCGAGATCTTGCAGACGGCGGTGTCGGCCACGAGGTCGTGGAAATTGATCTCGCCGCGGTCGCGGGCATCCTTCATCGCCTTTTCGGCCCGTGCCACCTGGTCGACCGGACATGAGAAGGTCATGTCCGTCCGTCCCTCTTCCGAGATGTTCTGCACGATCATGTCGACATTCACCCCCGCATCGGCCAGCGGCCCGAAAATGGCGGCGGCGATGCCGGGGCGGTCGGCGACCGAGACCAGCGTGACCTCGGCCTCGTCGCGGGAATAGGCGACGCCGGAGACGACTTTGGATTCCATGATTTCCTCCTCGGCGCAGACCAGGGTGCCGGCACCCTCGGTCTGGTCCTCGAAACTCGACAGCACCCGCAGGCGCACATTGTAGCGCATCGCAAGCTCCACCGAACGGGTCTGGAGCACCTTCGCCCCCAGCGAGGCGAGTTCCAGCATCTCCTCGAAGGCGATCCGGTTCAGCTTGCGGGCCTGATCGCAGATGCGCGGGTCGGTGGTGTAGACACCGTCCACGTCGGTGTAGATATCGCAGCGTTCCGCCTCGAAGGCCGCGGCGAAGGCGACGGCGGTGGTGTCCGATCCGCCCCGTCCAAGCGTCGTGATACGGCCTTCGGGGCTGATCCCCTGGAAGCCCGCGACCACCGCGACCTTCATGCCCTCGGCGAACTTGGCGTCGATATTGGCGCGCGGGATCTCCTCGATGCGCGCGGCGCCATGGGCCGAGCTGGTCCGAAGCGGCACCTGCCAGCCCTGCCAGCTGCGCGCGGGCACGTCCATTTCCTGGAGCGTCAGCGCCATCAGCCCGGCGGTGACGTTCTCGCCGGAACTGACCACGGCATCGTATTCGCGCGCGTCGTAGAAGGGCGAGGTCTCGCCGACCCAGCCCACCAGTTCATTGGTCTTGCCGGACATGGCCGAGACGATGACGATCACGTCGTAGCCGTTCGCGACCTCGCGGCGCACCTTCTCGGCGGCGTTGCGGATTCGCGCCAGATCGGCGACCGACGTGCCGCCGAATTTCATCACCAGAAGCGGCATGCGCGCTTTCCCTGGACCTGCCCTCGATCGGGGGGCTTCATACGCGCGCGCCGGGGCGAGGGCAAGCCGGCTTGTGCCGCGTCAGAAAGGCAGCTCCGTCCCGTCATAGGACAGGAAACACCCCGCCGTTTCGGGCGAGAGCGCGTCGAAGCGGGCGACGAGGCCGTTCGCAGCCGTCTCGACGTCGATCTCGGCGGCGGTGCCGCCCATATCCGTCTGGACCCAGCCGGGATGGTAGGCGCCCACCGCGATGCCGAGACCGTCGAGGTCGGCCGCGAGGTTCCGCGCAAGGTTCACCGCTGCCGCCTTGGACGCGCGGTAGATGTAGGAACCGCCCGGCGCCCGGGTGCTGGAGCCCATGATCGAGGCGATCACGGCCACGCGCGCGGTATCCCCGCATTGCAGGTTGGGCAAAAGCGTCTGCACCGTCAGGAAGACGCCGGTGACGTTGGTGGCGAAGGTCCCGGCCCAGAGATCCGCACCGTAGCCGCCGGCCAGGGAATGCCCCTTGTCCAGGTAGACGCCGGCGTTGCAGATCAGCAGGTCGATCTGGCAGCCGTCGAGATCACGCGCGAGCGTCGCGAAGCTTGCCGGGTCGGTGACGTCGAGCGTTTTCCATTCGACGGCATCCTGCAGGTCTGGCGGGGTGGCGCCCCGCGTCGTCCCGATGACGCGCGCGCCCCGCGCCACGTAACGGCGGGCGAGTTCGGCGCCGATTCCGCGGTTTGCCCCGGTGATCAGAACGGTCATGCGCGGCCTCCGCGGTCAGTTGCTCTTGCCGCGGGCCGCCCAGGGCAGGGGGGTGACGGGGATTCCGTCCTCGACGAGACTGCGGGCGTCTTCCGCGGCGGCTTCGCCGATGATCGAGCGTTTCGGCGCCTCGCCCTCGTGGATCCGCCGCGCCTCGTTGGCGAAGTCCTTGCCGACGTTCTCGCTGGCCGACTCGATCCGCTTTCGCAGTTCCGCCAGCGCCTGTTCCGCCGGGCTTGCCGGCTGCGAGAGCGGCTTGTCCCCTGTCTCGGCGGGTTGGGCGGCGGATGTCGCGGCTTCGGCCGCGCGGCCGGGCCGCACCTGCGGCGCCATGATCGCCTTCTGCACGTCCGTGCAGCCGCAGACGGCGCAGCTCACCATGCCGGCGGCATGCAATTTCTCGAAGGCATCTCCGGACTGGAACCAGCTGTCGAAGGTGTGACCCCTGTCGCAGCGCAAAGTATAACGTATCATCAGAGCCTCTGCTTGCCGCCCCGATTAAATAGCCGATCCACCGGCGGAATCAACGATCCCGACACGGGTCGGGCCTATTTGCCCAGCCGCGATGCATCGAAGCGGCTCAGGATTTCCTGGAGTTCCGGCTCCCTGACCTTGCCGGCGGCCTTGCGGGGCGAGAACCACTTGCGCTTGCGCAGGCCGCGTTCGGGAAAATCCCGCGCCAGCTTGCGCACCTGGAGCGGGAAGATCGCGACGATGCAGGGCAGATCGTCGTCACTTTCCATCGCCTTGTTATAGGAATAGAGCCCGGCCACGGCGTGACGGACCTGGCCCGTGACCCCGGCCTCTTCCCAGGCCTCCCGGGCGGCCGCATCGGCGGGCGTGACGCCGTCCATCGGCCAGCCCTTGGGCAGCACCCAGCGCCCGGTGTCGCGGCTGGTGATGAGAAGAACCTCGGTCGCCCCCTTGCGCACACGGTAGCAAAGCGCCGCGAATTGCGTCCGCACCTCGTCCTTGCGGGCGCCACCCGTCCGGACGGGGAATTGCGGGGTTCTGGGCAGGGTCACCATCTGGCGGTCGGGTCACATCATGGGCAGCGCGGATCAGGTCGGTCTACCGGGTCGAAGTTAAGCCGGACCGGCGCCCGTTCCAAGGACGCCGGCGGCCGGGCGCGAGGTCAGCGCGATTTGCGGTCCCGGCGCGAGGACATCGGCTGGAAGGCCACGCCGACATGTGCCTCGCAATAGGGCTTGCCCGACTGGCAGGGCAGGCCGCAGAACCAGAAATCCTTGGTGGCCGGGTCGCCAATGGGCCATTTGCAGGTGCGCTCGGTCAGTTCCATGAGGCTGATTCTGCGAGCCTTTTTCTCGATCTCGCGCACATTGGCCAGTGCCTCGGGGCTGATCTCGTTGGCCGAGGGCTGCGGCGGCAGGGGCTGCCCGGCCACGGGGGGCTGGGGCTTGCGCGGCTGCGCCTGCGCGGGCGCCGACGGCGCCGGGTCGGCCGGTTTCTCGGCCGCCGCGGCGGGCTTCGACGCCGCTTTGGGGGCCGCCTTCGGCTTGGCCGGTTCCTTGGGTTCGGAGGGCGCCGGCTTCTCAGCGGTTTTCGTGGCGCCGCTGTTGCGGTTGGACAGGCCGAGGCGATGCACCTTGCCGATCACCGCGTTGCGGGTGACGCCGCCGAGTTCCTTGGCGATCTGGCTCGCGCTCTTTCCTTCGGTCCACATCTGCTTCAGCAGCTCGACGCGTTCATCGGTCCAGGACATGGGTCCTCTCAACTCATCTCTGTCGCGCGGCCCTGCCGGGTGCAGCGCGTCTGTCATTTCGGTCGTGCCGTGGAAAATTCCAGGTCCGCCTATTGTAACCACGCATCAGGCGGATACAAGGTGCGCACACCTAAATTCGCGGGGAAAGCATGGCACAGACGCAGGACATCGCCGGCATGGGCGTGCGCCGTTTCGGACGCGTGAACTGGCTCGGGCTCTGGACGCTGATGACGCGCGAGATCCGGCGATTCACGACGGTCTGGATGCAGACGGTCGCCGCGCCGCTCGCGACCGCCGGCCTCTTCCTCGTGGTCTTCGATCTTGCCATCGGGCCGCAGCGGGGGGAGGTGAACGGCATGCCGTTCTCGCATTTCCTGGCGCCGGGCATCCTGATGATGCAGGTGATCCAGAACGCGTTCGCCAACACCTCGAGTTCGCTGATGATCTCGAAGGTGCAGGGCAACATCGTCGACACGCTCATGCCGCCGCTCTCGCCGGCCGAACTGGTGGTCGGCTATATCGCCGGCGGCGTCGCGCGCGGGCTCTTCGTGGCGTTGGCCGTGGCGCTGGTGATCTTCCCGATCGTGGGCGTCGGCGTGGCCAAGCCGCTCTGGGCGCTGGTCTTCGTGGTGCTGGGCAGTGCCTTCCTGTCGGCCATCGGGCTGGTTGCGGCGACCATCGCCTCGAAATTCGATCACATGGCGGCGATCACCAACTTCATCGTCACGCCGCTCTCGTTCCTGTCGGGCACCTTCTATTCCATCGCCACGCTGCCCGCGCCGATGCAGGTCGCCTCGCACATGAACCCGGTCTTCTACCTGATCGACGGGATGCGTCACGGGGTGCTGGGCACCTCGGACACCTCGCCCTGGATCGGTGTCATGGTCTGCAGCACCGCGACGCTGGCGGTGGCCGCGCTCTGCTGGCGGTGGTTCAGGACCGGCTACCGGCTGAAGTCGTGATCCGCCCGCCCCGCGTCAGCCGGCCCTCGCGCCAGGCCAGCAGCAGCGCGCCGGCCAGGATCACCACGGCCCCCGCGACGCTGACCGCATCGGGCAGGTTGCCGAACCAGGCCGCGTCGTAAAGCGTGGCGAAGATCAGCACGGTGTAGAAGAAGGGCAGCGCGAAGCTGGCATCGGCCGCCCGCATCGCCTGGATGAAAAGCGCCTGCGCGGCGACCATGGCGATCCCGATCCCGGCCAGTGCGGCCCATTGCGCGGGTGTCGGGGCCGCCCAGACGAACAGCGCCGCGACGGTCGAGATCGCCAGCCCGATCGCGTTGTTGACGATCAGGATCTGCAACGGCGCCTCGCGCCCGGTCAGCCGCTTGATGAACACCGCCTCAAGCCCCAGGGCAAGCGCCGCGGCCAGCGCGAAGAGCGCGCCGGGCTGGATCACGCCGCCCCCCGGGCGCAGCAGGATCACCGCGCCGGCGAAGGCGATCGCGGCGGCCGACCAGCGGATCGGCCCCACCCGCTCGCCCAGGAGCGGGATGGCGAGGATCATCCCGATCACCGGGTTGAGAAAGCTGATCGCCGTCGCGTCGGACAGCGGGATGTAGACCACGGCGGTGAACATCAGGCTGACGCCGGCCCAGCCGCAGACCGAGCGCGCGGCATGGAGCGCGAGCGCCGGGTGCGCGATTCGCGGGCGCAGGACGGCGGCGGCCGCGGCCAGCCCCAGCACGGCAAAGGCGAAGCGCCCCTGGCTGACCTGAAGGGGATGCAGGGCAGGGCCGAAGACGCCCTGCCCAATGGCCTTGGCCAGGATCGTCGTCCCCGCGATCAGCGCCGCCGCGGCCAGCATCGCCGCAACGGCGCGGAGCGGATCGGGCGTGCCTGGGGTGAACATGGGCGGGACCTGGGCAAGAACTGGACAGCCGCAGGGAAACCCTCTAAGCCGCGGAACGCAAGGGGCCGCCGCCCCGATCAGAGGACCCGACGATGACCATCCGCGCACCACGCCCGACCCAGACGCGCCGCCGCGGCATCCGCCCGGCGCACCGCCGCTGACGCGCCGATCCGTCCGCCATGCCGCCGCCCGCGGCACCGTCCCCTGCAATTGACAATCCTCCCGCGCTTTGCGCAGATCGCATTTCCATCGAAAGGACCGACAGATGATCCCTGCCGTCTTGCCGACCTACAACCGCGCGCCGCTCAGTTTCGAGCGGGGCGAAGGCTGCTGGCTGGTGGAGGCCGATGGCAGCCGATACCTGGATCTCGGCGCGGGGATCGCGGTCAACGCGCTGGGCCATGCCCATCCGCGGCTGGTCGAGGCCCTGACGGAGCAGGCGGGCAAGCTCTGGCATACCTCGAACCTCTACCACATTCCGGCGCAGGAACGCCTGGCCGCGCAGCTGGTCGCAGCCACCTTCGCGGACACGGTCTTCTTCACCAATTCCGGCACCGAGGCGGCGGAACTGGCGATCAAGATGGCGCGGAAATACTGGTACGATCAGGACCAGCCGGAGCGGGTCGAGATCGTCACCTTCGAGGGATCCTTCCATGGCCGCTCCACCGGGGCGATCGCCGCTGCGGGCTCCGAGAAGATGGTCACGGGCTTCGGGCCGCTGATGCCGGGCTTCGTGCACCTGCCCTGGGGCGATCATGACGCGCTCGAGGCCGCGGTGACCGACCGGACTGCCGCGATCCTGATCGAGCCGGTGCAGGGCGAGGGCGGCATCCGTCCGCTGCCGGACCAGTGCCTGAAGGGGCTCAGGGATCTCTGCGACCGGACCGGGGCGCTGCTGATCCTCGACGAGGTGCAATGCGGCATGGGGCGCACGGGGCGGCTCTTCGCCCATGAATGGGCCGGGGTGGAGCCGGACATCATGATGGTGGCCAAGGGCATCGGCGGGGGCTTCCCGCTCGGTGCCGTGCTGGCGACGGAGGCCGCCGGCGCGCCGATGGGCGCGGGCACGCACGGCTCGACCTATGGCGGCAACCCGCTGGCCTGCGCCGTTGGGTCCGCGGTGATGGAGATCGTGGCCGATCCCGATTTCCTTGACGCGGTGAACCGCAAGGCCGGGCTCTTGCGCCAGAGGCTCGAAGGGCTGGTCGCGCAGCATCCGGACGTCTTCGAGGCGGTGCGGGGATCGGGGCTGATGCTGGGCCTGAAATGCCGGGCGGCGAACACCGACCTGGTGCAGGCGGGCTATGCGGAGCAGGTGCTGACCGTGCCCGCCGCCGAGAACGTGGTCCGGCTGCTGCCGCCGCTCAACATCTCCGAGGCCGAGATCGGCGAGGCGGTGGCGCGGCTCGACCGGGCGGCCGGGACCGTCGCGGCCGGGCTGGCGGCGGCCGGCTGATCCGGCGCGGAAAGGGACAGGGACGGGCAGATGACGCATTTCCTCGATATCCACAAGACCGAGGCCGGGGCGCTCCGGCAGATGATCGACCAGGCGCGGGCCATGAAGGAGGCCCGGCAGGGCCGCCCGAAGGGCGCGCCGGACGACGCGCAGCCGCTTGCCGGGCGCATGGTGGCGCTCATCTTCGAGAAGCCCTCGACCCGGACGCGCGTCAGCTTCGACGTGGGCGTGCGCCAGATGGGCGGCGAGACCATGGTGCTGTCCGGCGCCGACATGCAACTGGGGCACGGCGAGACCATCGCCGACACGGCGCGGGTGCTCTCGCGCTATGTCGACCTGATCATGATCCGAACCTTCGAGGAGACGACCCTGCTCGAGCTGGCGGAGCATGCCGACGTGCCGGTGATCAACGGGCTGACGGATCGCACCCATCCCTGCCAGATCATGGCCGACGTGCTGACCTACGAGGAACACCGCGGTCCCATCGCCGGCAAGAAGGTGGTCTGGACCGGCGACGGCAACAATGTCTGCGCCAGCGTGATCCACGCCGCCGCGCGCTTCGGTTTCGACTTCACCTTCACCGGTCCCGAGACGCTGGAGCCCGAGCGTGCCTTCATGGAGTTCGCGCGCGAGGCGGGCGTCAGGGCCGAGATCGAGCGCGACCCGATGAAGGCCGTCGCCGATGCCGACCTGATCCTGACCGATACCTGGCTCTCGATGCACGACCCGCAATCGGCGCGCGAGCGGCGGCACAACCAGCTGCGCCCCTACCAGGTCAACGCCGATCTGCTGGCGGCGGCCAAGCCGGACGCGCTGGTGATGCACTGCCTGCCGGCCCATCGCGGCGAGGAGATCACCTCCGCGGTGATGGACGGCCCGCAATCGGTGGTCTTCGACGAGGCGGAGAACCGGCTGCATGCCCAGAAGGCGGTGATGCGCTGGTGCCTCGGCGTCTGAGGCCGCTGCGCGGCGATTCTGGGCCTCCGGCGGGGATATTTCCGGAACGGTGAAGGCGCGGGCCTAGCGCCCCCAGGGGCCGCGGCCGGGCCGGCGGCGATGCCCGGCGCGCGGCACGTCGGTGCGCCGGATCCGGTACCGGCCCTCTGGATAGGGCGGCAGCCCATGGGTGCGCTGCCAATAGGCCGGCCCGCCGCGCCGAAACCAGACCGGCAGGGTAAAGGCCAGCCCCACCACGAAGCCGCCCGCATGGGCCCAGTAGGCGACGCCGCCCGACTGCGTGTCGGCGGCGAGCCCGTTGACGAGCTGGAACCCGAACCAGAGCCCGAGCATCACCCAGGCGGGCAGGGCGAGGATGCGGATGAAGAAGAAAATGATGATCAGCACGTCGACGCGCGCCCGCGGGAAGAGCAGCAGGTAGCCCCCCATCACGCCCGCGATGGCCCCGGAGGCCCCCACCGTTGGCACCGGCGAGGCGGGATCGGCGGCCAGGTGCAGGAGCCCCGCGCCGACGCCCGAGGCGAGGTAGAAGAGCGCGAAGCCCAGATGGCCGAACACGTCCTCGAGATTGTCGCCGAAGATCCAGAGAAACAGCATGTTGCCGGCGATGTGCAGCACGCCGCCGTGCAGGAACATCGAGGTGAAGAGCGGGTAGACGCCGTCGCCGCCCGCGACCTTCACCGGGATCAGTCCCCATTCCAGGAAGAAGGCCTGGAGCGCGCGCGGCTCGTTGAAGAGCGGCCAGTAGGCGAGGAAGACCAGGATATTGGCCGCGATCAGCCCGTAGGTCACCCAGGGGGTGCGCAGCGAGGGATTGTGATCGCGGATCGGAAACATGGGGCCCCGTCTCTGGCAGCGGGGGCAGCGTCCCCCACCGTCCAGATGGCGTCAAGGCGCGTCGGGACAAGGGGGGTCAGGCCTCGCCCCCGGCCGCGAGCAGGGCCGCGTTCCCGCCCGAGGCGGTCGTGTCCACGCAGAGGTGCCGCTCGTGCCAGAGCCGCGCTGCGGCGCCCTCCTCGGTCAGGAGGGGCACGATCGGACCCGCGCGCGCGGCCAGCGCCGCGGCGAACGTCCGCGCGGTTTCCGCGCCGCCCCACCAGGCCACGGCCTCGAGGCCGCGCAGCCGGCGCAGCGTGTCGGGGGTGACATGCCCCGCCAGATCGCCGCCATCGGCGACGCGCAGCGGCAGGCTGCCCGCGGCGCGGACCTCCGCGGCCTGGGCCTCGGCCGCCGCGCGCCCCGGCCCGAGGCAGAGCACCGGCCCGCGCGGGAAGAGCGACAGGCGGTTGGACTCGCCCGTGGGCCCGGGCATGTCGCGGATCTCGACCGGGTGGTGCGGCGGGCTGAGCGCGTCGAGGGCGGCCTGGACCTGCTCCGGGGGAACCTCCGCGCCTTCGTCGCCGCTGTGATGGGGGCGCGGCGGGGCGGTGAAGCGCGGCACGTAGTTCGGGCCGCCGGCCTTGGGGCCGGTGCCGGAAAGACCCTCGCCGCCGAAGGGCTGGCTGCCCACCACGGCGCCAATCTGGTTGCGGTTGACGTAGATGTTGCCGACCTCGATCCGGTCCACGACATGCTGCACGCGGTCGTCGATCCGGGTATGCAGCCCGAAGGTCAGCCCGTAGCCGGTGGCGTTGATCTTCTCGATCACCCGGTCGAGATCGCGGTTCCGGTAGGTGGCGAGATGCAGCACGGGGCCGAAGATCTCTTCCTCCAGCGTCTCGATGCCTGCGACGCGGATCACGGTGGGGCCGACGAAATTGCCGCTGGCGGGCACGGGCAGCTCCTTGAGGACACGCCCCTCGCGGCGGGCCTTGTCGACATGGGCGGTGATGCGCGCGCGCGCCGCGTCGTCGATCACCGGGCCGATATCGGTGGAGAGTGCCCAGGGATCGCCGAGGCGCAGCTCCTCCATCGCGCCGAAGAGCATGCGCTGCAGGTCCTCGGCGATATCCTCCTGCACGTAGAGGCAGCGCAGCGCCGAGCAGCGCTGGCCGGCCGACTGGAAGGCCGAGGCGAGGATATCGCGCACGGCCTGTTCCGGGAGCGCGGTGGAATCCACGATCATCGCGTTCAACCCGCCGGTTTCCGCGATCAGCGGCGCATGGGGGGCGAGGTTCTCGGCCATGGCGCGCTGGATCAGCCGCGCGGTGTCCGTGCCGCCGGTGAAGCAGACCCCCTCGATCCGCGGGTCCGCGGTGAGCGCCGCGCCGATGGTGCCGCCCTCGCCCGGCAGGAGCTGGAGCGCTGTGCGCGGCACCCCGGCCGCATGGAGGAGCTGTACCGCCTCGTGGGCGATGATCGGTGTCTGCTCGGCCGGCTTGGCGATCACCGCGTTGCCCGCGGCGAGCGCCGCGGTCAGCTGGCCGGTGAAGATCGCCAGCGGGAAGTTCCAGGGCGAGATGCAGGCGAAGACGCCGCGCGGGGGGTGGGGCTGATCGGTCTGGGTGGCGTAGTAGCGCAGGAAATCGACCGCCTCGCGCAGTTCGCCCACCGCGTCCAGGTGGATCTTGCCGGCTTCGCGGGCGACGATGGCGAAGATCTTGCCGAAGTTTTCCTCGTAGAGATCCGCGGCGCGGTTCAGCACCGCGGCACGTTCGGCGGGGCTGGCATCCCAGGGGCGGGCGGCGGCGATGGCCGCGTCCACATCCGCGACGGCGGCATGGGTGACGTGGCCCAGCGCGTCGGCCGGATCGGCGGGGTTCGTCGCCGGATGTGTCCCGGCCCCTTCGGGCGTCACCGCCATGAGCGGCCCGGCCTCGAAGCGGGCGTCGTGGAAGGGCGCGCGGGCCTCCTCGATCTCGGCCAGGTCGAGCGGGTCGGTCAGATCCCAGCCGCGCGCGTTGCGCCGGCCTGCGCCGAAGATCTCCGACGGGTGGGCGATGACCGGGTTCTCGGGCGCCTCGAGGAAGCCTGCCACCGCGTCGAAGGGGTCGGCCACCACCTCGGCGGGGGGCACTGCCTCGTCGAGGATCTGGTTGACGAAAGAGCTGTTCGCGCCGTTCTCGAGCAGCCGCCGCACGAGGTAGGCCAGCAGGTCGCGATGGGCGCCGACCGGCGCGTAGATGCGGCAGCGGGTGTTCTCGCCGGCCAGCACGATGTCGTGCAGCCGCTCGCCCATGCCATGGAGCCGCTGGAACTCGAAGGCGTCGCGGTCCCCGGCCATCTCGAGGATGGCGGCGACGCTATGGGCGTTGTGGGTCGCGAATTGCGGGTAGATCCGGTCGGTCATGCCGAGCAGCTTGCGCGCATTGGCGATGTAGGAGACATCGGTCGAGGCCTTGCGGGTGAAGACCGGGAAGCCGTCGAGACCCATGACCTGGGCGCGCTTGATCTCGGTATCCCAGTAGGCGCCCTTGACGAGGCGGACCATGATCCGGCGGTCGAGCCGTTCCGACAGCGCGTAGAGCCAGTCGATCACGTGCTCGGCGCGCGGGCCGTAGGCCTGCACCACGACGCCGAAGCCGTCCCAGCCGGCCAGGGCCGGATCGGCCAGCACCGATTCGATCACGTCGAGCGAGATGTCCAGCCGGTCGGCTTCCTCGGCGTCGATGTTCAGCCCCATGCCGGCGGCCTTGGCCTGACGGGCCAGCGACATCAGCCGCGGCGCCAGCTCGGCCATCACGCGGTCGCGCTGGGCGACCTCGTAGCGGGCATGGAGCGCCGAGAGCTTCACCGAGATGCCCGGGTTCATCCGGATATCGCCCTTGTCGCAGGCGGGCGTCAGCGCGGTGATCGCGTTGGAATAGGCTTGCCAGTAGCGTTCCGCGTCGGCGTCGGTGCGCGCGGCCTCGCCCAGCATGTCGTAGGAATAGCTGTAGCCCTTCGCCTCGAGCGTGCGGGCGCGGCGCATCGCGGCCTCGACGGTTTCGCCCAGCACGAACTGGCGGCCCATCTCGCGCATGGCGCGGCCGACGGCGGTGCGGATCACCGGCTCGCCCAGGCGCTTGACCGCGCCGCGCAGAACGCCGGCCATGCCCTGCTGCTCGTCGTCGAGCACGCGGCCGGTCAGCATCAGCGCCCAGGTCGAGGCGTTGACCAGCGACGAGGAGGAATGGCCGAGATGCTTGCCCCAGTCCGAGGGCGCGATCTTGTCCTCGATCAGCGCGTCGATGGTATGGGCGTCGGGCACGCGCAGCAGTGCCTCGGCCAGGCACATCAGCGCGATGCCTTCCTCGGTCGAGAGGCCGTACTCGGCCAGGAACACCTCCATCAGGCCGGGGGCGGCGGTTGTGCGGATTTTCTCGACCAGCGCCACCGCGCGGGCCTCGATGCGGGCACGGGTCGTCGCGTCGAGGTCGGCCTCGGCCACCAGCCGTTTCAGGACCTTCGACTCGTCGGGCAGGGTGTCCTCGCGCATGCGGGCGCGGATCGCGGTCAACGTGTCGGTCATAGGGGATGCCTCCGGTAATCAGCGCCAGTATAGCCTGCCGGCGGCAGTCGGATTGGCCTTTTTTGCCGGATATGCGATCTTCTGTCCTGAATAATAGTCAGGTGACAGGACGAATGACTGGAAAAGAGATCGATCTGGACCGCTTCGACCGCGCGATCCTGCGCGTGCTCTCGGCGGAGGGGCGGATTACCGTCACGGAGCTGGCCCGCCGTGTCGGGCTGTCGAAATCGCCCACCCAGGCGCGGCTGAAACGGCTCGAGGCCGAGGGGGTCATCACCGGCTACCGGGCAAGCCTCGACCCGATCAAGCTGGGCCGGGATCACATCGCCTTCGTGGAGGTGAAGCTGACCGATACCAAGGCGGCGGCGCTTGCGGCCTTCAACCGCGCGGTCATGGACATTCCCGAGGTCGAGCAATGCCACATGATCGCGGGGGGGTTCGACTACCTGCTCAAGGTGCGCACCGGCGACATGGCCACCTACCGCCAGATCATGGGCGAGAAGATCTCGGCCCTGCCGCATGTCTCGCACACCTCCACCTACGTGGCGATGGAGGCGGTCAAGGACGACATGTCCTGAAGTTCAGGCGCGGTGCTCGTCCACGCGGACCGGGATTGCCACCGGATCGCGCACCGGCTCCGGCGCGCGGCGGCCCCCGTCATCCTTGTCGTCCTTCTCGGCCATCGACATCACGCGGATGCCGATCTGGACGCCGCCGAAGGTAACGCCGCTGAACCAGACCAGCATGACGACGGCCAGCCATCCCTCGGGCGAGTGGGTCACGAGATGGCCCAGGTTCGCGATGTTGAGCCAGAGCAGCCCGGCCGTGAACACGACGCCGAGGCCGAGCCCGATCAGGCCGTTGACGATGAAGAGCTTGACGAGGCGGGGCATGCGCGACCTCCGTTGATTGAGCTTAACCTGAAGGTAGGGCCCGGCCGGCGATGTTGCGAGTCACGATTTGCCGCAGTGCCGGATCCGGCGGGAAGGCGCCGCCGGCCAGGATGCCGATCGGGGCTGTGCCGGCGCGCCCCGGGGCGCTAGCATCATCGGGTGTAGGCGGTGTCAGTGTGTGAGTGCGATGGCGGTTATCCTTCTGACGGGCGGGGCGGGCTATGTGGGCTCGCATGCCTGTGTCGCCCTGGCGGCGGCCGGCCACAGCCCGGTGCTCTTCGACGATTTTTCCAATGCGCGCGAGGATGTGCCCGACCGGCTGGCCCGGCTGACGGGGGCGCCGGTGCCCTGCTACCGCGGTGACGTGCGCGACCCCGCCGCGCTTGGCCGGGTGCTGGCGGCGCAGAACCCCGACGCGGTGATGCATTTCGCGGCGCTGAAGGCGGTGGGCGAGTCGATGGACCGCCCGCTCGATTACATGGCGGTGAACATCGCCGGGCTCGTGACGCTTCTCGGCGCGATGGAGGCGGCCGGCCTGCGCCGCCTGGTCTATTCCTCCTCGGCCACAGTCTACGGCGTGCCCGACGTGACGCCGACGCCGGAGAGCGCGCCGCGCCGGGCGGTGAACCCCTATGGATTCACCAAGATCAAGGGCGAGGAGATCCTCGAGCAGCTGGCGGCGTCCGATCCGCGCTGGGCCGTGGGCGTGCTGCGCTACTTCAACCCGGCCGGCGCGCATGAGAGCGCCATGATCGGCGAGGATCCGTCCGGCCGCCCGAACAACCTCGTGCCGCTGATCGCCCGGGTCGCCGCGGGACAGCTGCGCCGGCTGGAGGTGTTCGGTGATGACTATTCCACCCCGGACGGAACCGGCGTGCGCGACTACATCCATGTCATGGACCTGGCCGAGGGCCACCGCCTGTCGGTCGAGCGACTGCTCGCCGGGGCTCCCGGCCATGTCCTGAATCTCGGCACGGGGCGCGGGCATTCGGTGCTGGAGGTGCTCGCGGCCTATGGGCGGGCCGTCGGGCGCGAGTTGCCCTACCGGGTCGTCCCGCGACGGCCGGGCGATGTCCCGGTCTACTGCGCGGATCCGGCGCGGGCGGAGGCGGAGCTGGGGTTCAGGGCGCGTAGGGATCTTGACGAGATCTGCCGCTCGAGCTGGGCCTGGGTCAGGGGGCAGGCCGCCCGCCGGGCCTGAGGCGCGGCGTCGCGGTCCTCAGTTCTGCGGCCCGAGGAGAAGTTTGCGGACCGTGTCGCGGCGCTGTTCCTCGATGCTGACACGGGCGGGCAAGCCCGCCGTTTCGCCGCAATCGGCGGTGGCGTGTTCGATCACCGCGATTTCGGGGGTCGCGCAGACGACGTCGATGGCCGACGGGGCCGGCGCGACCGCGGGCGCCAGTTCGGCCTCGGCGTTGAACGAGACGCTGGCGGCGTCGCGCAGGTTGGCCATGTCGATGCCACCCGCGAGGAAGATCTGCAGACCGAGCGCCCAGAGGCCGACGATGACGCCGGCGACGTGGCCGAAGTCACGGAGGATCGCCCAGATCTCGTCGAGCTTGAAGGGCAGGCGATGGCCGTGCTCGGACGGCTTGGGCGCGGTGTGATAGATCCCTTGGTTCGCCATCTCTGCGTTTCCTCGCGCGGGCCGGGGGGTTCCCGGGGCTGATGCCGCTGCTGGCTCTGGTGGGTGCCCGGGCGATCTGCGGTGCAGCGTTATCGGGCATTTGCCGGCGGCGGCGGGTTTCGGTCGAGGATCACTATCGCGGCGAAATTGGGCAGATTCGCGGCACCAATCTTGTCAAAGAGTGACTTTTGCACGGGGTTTTTCCGGGCTGCGGGCGGAAATCCGGCGACGGCATTCCGGACTCACCCGGGGTCAGGATTTCCGCGCCGTTTCCCGGGGATCGGCCGCCCAGGCCCGAATCGCGATCATGGCCGCGAAGGCGACGAGGACGGGAAATCCGGGGGCGAAAGGAAAATCCTTCGGCAGGGCGAGCAGAATGCCCGGGACGATCCATAAAAGTGCAAGGATCGCTTTTTCGTATCCTTTCAGGGATTGCGGGCCGAGGGCGTTGACCAGGAGCATGGCCGGGATGATGAGCATCACCCAGTCATAGATGAAATTATGCGGCGAGACCGGCAGCGCGATCGCGACCGCGAAGGCGAAGACCAGCGCGAAGGACGCCCCGCGCCGGATGAGCGCCACAAGGGTTCCGAGCGCGACCAGAATGGTGAGGATCTGGATCGCCTCCGCAACCCAGGCCGGCGCGCCGAGGGTCCGGGCGAAGACGAAGCCCGAGCCCATCTTCGCCAGCGGGAAATCGCCCGAGGTGAGTTTCTCGGTCACGATGGGAAGATTCTCGGTGAAGAAGACCTGCCAGGGCGCCGTGCCATAGGCGAGGAGCGAGGCCGCGGTCAGCGCGATCACCATCGCGGCCGCCACCGCGATGCTCGTCCAGCGGCGATAGGCGAGCAGGAGGATCGGGAAGACGAGGCCGAGATGCGGCTTGTAACAGAGCAGCCCGATCGCGAGACCGGCGAGCACCGCGTTGCCCCAGAACTTTCGGTAGAAGACCGCGATGAGCCCCGCGGTGAGAAAGGCGTTCTGCCCTGCGATAATCGTGTACCAGAGCGCCGGCGCCGTGGCGAGGATCAGCCAGGCCTGCGTGCTGGTCATGAACCCGCGCAGCGCCCGGGCCAGGAATGCGCCCGTCAGCCCGAGCCAGAGCACGAGTGCGAGAACGAAGTGCACCTTGCTCAGCACATGGACGGGCAGGAAGAAGATCGGGGGGTAGAACCAGCTGGCCGAGACCTCCGCGAGCTTGGGAAAAGCCTCAGCCATCCACGGGTAAGTGGCAAGGCAGTGCTTCGGCAGCTCCCCCGGGCTGTAGGCCTCGGCCGCCAGTCCGGCCGCGGCCATGTCGCCCGCGCAGTAGAAGATCACGAAATCGACGCCGGGCACGCCCACGAGATCCGGCCACTGGATGGCCAACTGCGTAATTACACCGGCTGCCACGATGAGATAGCAGCCGAGCAGAACGGCCGGGTAGAGTTTCAGCCTTGCGGGTGTGAGCAGTGTCACCGGGCGGTTCTCCTGATCCGTGCCCGGGCCGTGAATGCGCCGCGGGATCGTGCCTGCCCTTTCATAGCGGGGCCGGGAGTCCCGGGCCAGCGGCTCTGAACGGGCGTTTGCCGGCCTGGTCCGTGCAGTGGCGCGGAGAGCGCAGGTGTTACGTCTTTGCACCGGTTAACGCTGGTTAGCGCAAAAAGGGCGTTTTTTGCTAGCCTTACATCCCGTCTTTCGGGCAATGTCCGGCTAGCACAGACAAAGGGCTGGGGTATTATGCGAAAGATCTTGCTCGGAGTTGCGGTCCTGTTCCTCGCGTCCTGCGCGGAACTCGGGATCGGCGAATTCTCGTCCTTCAGTGACGGCTCGCGTGCGGTGAAGGACACCGCGAACCGCGACTACTACCCCGATGACCAGCTTCTGGTGAGTGCCAAGGCGCAGTTCCGCGAGCGGAACTTCGGCCGGTCCTACCGCCTCTTCAAGGAAGCGCTCGACGTGGTGCCGGAAGACCCGGCCGCCTGGCTCGGCTATGCCGCCTCGGCCGATATGCTGCGTCGCTTCGACAAGGCGGAGTTTGCCTACAAGAAGCTGCAGCCGGTGATCGGCAACCGGATCGAGTTCCTGAACAACTACGGCTACTCGCATCTCCTGCGCGGTAACCTGCGGGTCGCCCGGCAGTACTTCATCCGGGCCTACGAGCTGGATCCCCAGAACGAGACCGCCGCGAACAATCTCGAGCTGCTGCGCAACTCGGTGAACTATCCGAAGCGGGCACCGGGTGGCCTCCGGGGTATCTGATCTTCCCGGCTTGACGATGACATGGCTGGCGCCGCTCGGGTTCTGGGCGGCGCTTTTCCTTGTTCTCTACATCGCCGTGCAGGACTTCCTGCGGTTGAAGGTGCGCAACCTGGCCGTCCTGGCGCTGATCGGCTGTTACGCGCTCTTCGCGACGGGCCTGCCGACGGCGGTGGTGATCGGCGACCTCGCTGCGGGCCTGCTGCTCTTCGTGCTTTCGTTTGGCTTCTGGATGGCCGGCATGATGGGCGGCGGGGATGCCAAGCTTGCCCTGCCGCTCGGCTTCCTGGTCGGCTGGGACGGGCTCGCCGCCTATGCCGTGCTGCTCGTCGTCTTCTCGGCGGTGTTCCTGCTGGCATTGCGCCTCGGCAACCGGTGGCTCGGGGGACGTGGCCTGGTCGGGCGGCGGCTTTCCATCATCCGCGAGTCGCGAAAGGTGCCCTATGCCGTGCCGATGGGGCTGAGCGCCTGGGTCGTGATCGCGCTGCGCGGGGTGTAGGCGGGCCGCGCCTGCCGGCTGCGGCAATCGGGCACTTGCCGGAAATGGCGTTTTTCGACATTTCCCGGGGAGCTGCGACGCAATTCCGCGGTGACAGGCGCCAAGATCCGCGATCTTTTTGAATCGTGGCGTGATCGGGTATGAAATGATCTCGCTGGGATCGGGGGATTTGGAAGAGACAGCCCGTGGCAAAGGCGACACATGTGACGTGAAAATTGTTTTCTAGTCGATTGGAAATGCGGTACAACCTGTCGTGGTGACAGTTTAAGTGATATCAGTTCGTTGATGTTTGCTGTAATTAGTGCGTCAGTTGTTCTGAAGGATGTAAAACAGCGAGGGAAATCTGATGCTCATCCGCTTTAAGAATTTGCTTGCCCGGTTCCGCCGGGACGAGGACGGCTTGGCTCTGACCGAATATGTCGTGCTGCTGGGCCTGCTCACCGCGGCCGTGGTTGTGGCCGTGAACCTCTTTGGTGCCAATCTCGCCGGCATCTGGAGTGATTGGGCAAGCTGGATTTCGACGCTTTCTACGCCCGCCAGCTGACCTGGTCGGCTTGCGTTAAAACGTAAGGCTTCGACCGTCCTTGAAGCACCAGGCTTGATGGTGTTCTTGAGGCGGGGAAAAAGGGGGGGGCTTGGCAATTGCGATCGAGCCCTCCTCCGGCTAAGCGCAGCCCAGACGAGCGATTGTGTGGCTTCGCTCGGGAATTGCAGATCTGTTGGCGGGCGCAGTGGTGACGTGGCACGCTTTTGCCCAGGATTGTGAGGCTTTGGTCCAGAGATGCGGTCTACGAACATCCTCAGTTTTGCGGTAGCGCTGTTTTTGGCGGCCGTAGCGGTCTACGGAGCACGAAACTGGCTAAACGAGCAGCGGCAGGAACTCGTCGCCTCGACACGCCAGACCGTCGAGCAGCCTCAAGAAGCGCCATCCCGGATGGTCGTTGTCGCGAGCGAGCCACTTCGCTTCGGGGAGCGTGTTACTCGCGAGAGCCTTGCCTTGATCGAGTGGAGGGCGGACGTCGCGCCGCGTGGAGCGTTCGAGACGATCGAAGAGGTGATCGCGAGTGAAGAAGAAGACGACGCCCGTTACGTGCTTTCGGCCATGCAGGAAGGTGAGCTGGTTCTTGCGGCGAATGTGACAAATCCTGGCGAGCGTGCGAAGCTTTCGACAATGCTGTCTCCCGGCATGAAAGCGATCGCGATTAGCGTCAACAATGTTGCAGGCTTCGTGCTGCCCGGCGACCGGGTCGACGTCATGCTGACGCGTGGCGATTTCGTCGATCTGCTTCTGCAGGGTGTGAAAGTCCTGGCGATCGACCAGATCGCCGATGAAACGCGGGATGATCCGACGCCATCCAGAACGGTCACCTTCGAGGTCACGACCCAGGAAGCCCAGAAGCTTGTTCTGGCCCAACGGGTTGGGTCCCTTTCTTTGGCGCTTCGTAAGACCGGATCGGCAGATGTTGACGAACCAAATCGTGTTTCGGCAGCCGATTTGGGCGAGCCGACCGTGTCCGAGGAAATGCTTAGGGCCGCCCAGGGCGAACAGGATGAAATCCGCCAGGAAGAGCTAGAGCGCCTGACCAATCTTGAGCGCCTGATCGAAAGCTGGGGCGAAGGCCTTACCCTTCGCCTCGATCAGCTTGAAGAGGGAGCGGACGAGGGACCGGCGACCGCAAGGGACCTAATGGACAGCAAGTCCACCGTGGGTGTAATCCGTGGAGGGCAGAGAAGCGAATACAGCGTCAACAAGCCAGACGCAGGACCTTCTCAGTGAGGTGAGCATGACCCACTCGATGCTGGCTTGGGGCTTGGCGGAGTGGCGAAGAAAAAAGCGAAAGAGCGGGAACGGCGTGAAATGCGCAGGGACAGCTGAAAGGCAGGGACAATGAAAAAAGATCTCATTCAGAACAGGGTTGGTTGGCCAGCCCGGGTTTGCGAGATCATTGGATTGGCAATGATCTCTCTGGTAGCGCTCGCCGCCGCGCCGGCGGCATCCCAGGTCCGCGATATCGCTATCGATGATGGGGAAGTTTCGAGTGTCACGCTTGAGCCAGGATTTACGCTAACGATCCAGGCGGACGGGATTTACGCCGACGTTGTGGTTGGAGATTCGGCCGTGGCAGATGTCTTCCCGCTGACGGCTTCGTCTCTTTATATCCAGGGCAAAACTCCGGGCTTTACGAACATCACGCTTTATGACGAAAACAGCCAGCTTATCGAAGTGATTGACGTGCGCGTGCGGCTCGACTTCCAAGAGTTGCGCGATACGATCAACGCTGTCGTGCCGAGTGCTGAGGTCGATGTGACCAGTGTCAACAACTCCATAAGGCTGTCGGGACGGGTGAAGGATGCGGTAGACCTTCAAAGAGTACTGGACATTGCAAGGCAATACACCGGCGAGAGTTCTACCATCATCAACGCTATACGGTTGAAGGATCCGCAGCAGGTCGAGCTGGATGTTCGGATTCTCGAGGTCAACCGCAATGCGGGTCGTGCGCTTGGCGTTCAGCTATCTGATAACGATGGCAGCAGCACAGGTGCTAGTGACTTCACGCCCTTTGGTACATTCGTTGGCGAATTGCTCGAGATTTCGGGTACGCAGATCGACTTCGTGATTAACGCGCTGGAGGACAAAGGGCTCGCCCGGCGCCTTGCTAACCCGAGACTTGTCACGACCAGCAATGTCGAGGCGGACTTCACCGCTGGCGGTGAAGTGCCCATCGACGAAAGCACCACCGACGAAAACGGCAACGTCGCCACATCGACCGGTTACCGCGACTACGGCGTGACGCTGAACTTCCTGCCGACCGTGTTGGATGATGGCCTGATCCGTCTCCGGGTCCGCCCGGAGGTCAGCGATGTCGACACGTCACTCTCGGTGAATGGCAACCCGGCTTTCATTTCGCGAAAAGCGGATACAACGGTCTCCCTCCGAGATGGCCAAAGCTTCGCAATCGCAGGGCTTCTTGACACATCGAATGAAAGGAACGTCGCGCAACTGCCTTGGTTGGGTCAGTTGCCCGTCCTCGGGACGCTCTTCCGGTCGACCGAGTTCCAGAAGCAGGAAACGGACCTGGTTATCCTCGTCACGCCGCGTCTCGTCCGCCCGGCGGCGCCGGATGAGCCTCTGGTCTCGCCGCTCGATGGCACGCGGTCGAGCAATGACGTTGAGCTTTTCCTGCTCGGCATGCTCGAAGTGGATCGGGACATGATACGCGCTTTCGAACTCGGCGAGGGAGTCGTCGGGCCGTACGGACACCTGATTGATCTGGAGTTTGACGATGGTCTTGCGGTCAAGAAATAAGGCGGTTCTCGCCCTCATCGCGTCGGCAGCCCTGCTCGGCGGCTGCGCCGATTACATGAATAACTGGGATACGGTGTCGTTCCGTGCCGGGAACGCGATGGACGCGAATACGGGAATCCAGGAGATATCGCCTTGGCCTCCAAATGTCGAAAACACGGACATCGAATTCGGCGGCTAAGTAGCGCCAGCGCTTCGAGACCTTGCATCGATGTCGCAATTTCCCTGAGTTCTGGCGAAGAGCCAGAGCTTAGGATTGGGGTAGTGTAGGATAATGCGCCTAAGGTTTCGGCACTTTTCCTGGTTTCGCCGATCCCAACGGGGCTCGGTTCTGGTCGAGACGATCGTCGTACTGCCGGTGATTACAATCTTCTCAATTGGCCTTCTGGAGTTTGGTACAATTCTCTGGCAGCGCCACCAGATCCAGACGGGGGTCCGGGACGCCGCCCGTTATTTGAGCCGCTGCACATACGATGCGGCGACCTGTAGCAAGATCGCCAAGAACATCGCGTTTTATGCGGACCCTCTTGGCACTGCCGCCACGCCGACGCCGGGAGAGCGGGTTCCGGGCTGGAATGGTAGTCCAGCGAGCGAATTCCAGGTCACGCCCGCCACACCGGCCATCGGCGATGTCATCACGGTTTACGCCCAGACCGCGTACAGGGGCTCACCGTTGTTTTCGGCGCTCGGCCTCGAAGAGACGATTGAACTCGAATACTATCACCAGACGCAAGTCTTTGGATTTTGATGAGAACTCACATACGCGCATTTTCGAGGAACGAGAGCGGCTTGGCCCTTGTAGAAGGGCTTCTGGTGATACCGCTCGTCCTGTTGGTTTTCGCGGCGCTCATCGAATTTGGTTTTGCTGTTTTTCAGTGGAACCAGACAGTCAAAGCGATGCAACATGGGGCCCGGCTGGCGGCTGTTTCTGACCCTCTAACCAATATATCCGCCCTGGCCAACAGTACGTTGGATCCAGGCGAGGACTTTCCGGACCCGACCGATCCGGCGAATTTCGTGGCTCCGATTTCCTGCCCTGGAGATCCGCCGACAGATCCACCGACATGCTCAGATGGCACTAACGTGGACACGGACGCGTTAGACTGGATCTTTTACGGGTCTGACGGCACGTGTAATGCGGCAGCAGGCGGTCGCCTCGGTATGTGCGATGTGAACCCTCGGTTGAGAGAGGAAAATGTCCGAGTAACCTACCACAGATCCGGGCTCGGTTATGTTGGAAGACCGGGCGGTGCAACGGATGGCGGCGCCGTGGTAACCATCACAGTGGAAGCCGTTGGCGTTTCGTTCGATCTGCCAATCATTGGCGGTGTACTGGCTGCATTCGGTGGAAGCGGAGAAGGGATTACTATTGAAATCCCGGCCAATCCAGTCACGGTCACCAGTGAAGATTTGTGCACGAGTGCAAGCTGTTGAGGTTGAAAACACCCGTCGAGCAGAGAGCTAGGAATACATGGCAAGTAGTGCGAAGCAGACAGTCCTGATCATTCGGCCCGAGACCGCGGAACCAGGTGACGTCGCTGCCGTTCTTGAAGGAGCGGCACGTCTGGCGCTGCAGCACAGGGCAGCGACCAGCCATGATGGGCCAGCTGAGCTGTCCCCGGATCTGGTAATTGCAGATTTCGACGAAGTAGCCCAACCGGAGCTGGATCTTCTTGAAAGCCTGCGCGGCGAGTTTCGCTCAGTGCCCATGATCGTCGTGTCAAACGAATTGGGCGATGATCAGGTTCGCCGCCTGTTCCGGTTGCAGATTTCGGACTGGCTGCGGAAACCGCTCGACAAGGACGCTCTGATGGAAGCCGTCTCGGCGGCTGTTGCGGTTACGAAAACCACGGGAAACCCGGTTCATGCCGTCATCTCTTCGATCGGTGGGGCAGGTGCCACTACTGTTGCCGTTTCTATGGCGGATCTGCTCGTGAACAGACTGACCACGGGTGATGCGCCAATCGCGGTTTTCGATCTGGACTTCTCGCTTGGCGATGTCGGACTGGGTCTTAACATGGTTAATGACTACCGGCTCGGCTCGGTAGTCGACCATCCGAACCGGATCGACCGCGAATTCATCAACCTGATCCAGCGCCAGCACGACGCCGAGTTTTTTATCTACTCCTTCAAGGAGCCTGATCTACCGATTCATCCTGGTGGCGAAGAGCTGGTCCTGAGGATGCTCGATGTAGTCAGCGCAGAGCATCGACACACCGTGCTGGATATGCCCTACTATGAAGCGCCCTGGACCGAAGAGGTCCTGTCGGCGGTGAATACATGCACGGTGGTCACCGAGCTGAACCTGCCCGCTGTCAAACATGCATTGGACTGGGTCAAGCGAATCCGCCGCAGCCGCGGTGAAGATTTTCCGCTGCACGTCGTCATTAACAAGCACCAGCGCTCGATGTTCGGACAGAGGATCAAGAAGAAAAAGCTGAAAGAACTGTTCGACCCGACGCCGTTTACCTACCTTCCCGAAGACGAACGGACGCTGGATGAGAGTCTTGATCGTGGTATACTGCCGCGTCAGCTTTATTCACGCTCTCCCTTCGTAAAACGCCTTGAGCGTTTCATGCGCGATATCGATATCCTCGGAGCCAAGTCCTGATGCCAGTCCTGTCGGCTATTTCGCCAAAACGCCTTTCGGGCCTTGTCGCCCTTTGTCTCGGCGCCCTCATCTTTTTCGCTGGGCCAAGCACGGCGTTCCAGGCCCTCGGTCCAGCGGCGCCCTCTGTTGCAGACCATGTCGTGCAGGTGGAGACCAAGAGAGTACCGCGCAGTCACGGCCCGCAGAGCCGCGAGATCGTCTCCTACCCTTCCTCGGAGCCGCCAGGCACAATCATTATCTCGAATTCCGAGCGCACGCTTCACCGTATCCTCGGTGGCGGCAAGGCGGAGCGTTACAAGATCAGCGTCGGCCGAGATGGTTTCACCTGGACCGGGACGACCGTGGTTGGGCGCAAGGCCGAATGGCCAGCCTGGCGCCCTCCCGCCGATATGCGCAAACGCGAGCCTGACTTGCCTTCCTACGTGCCGCCGGGGCCCTATAATCCGCTTGGCGCGCGCGCGATTTACCTGTTCCAGGGTGGGCGTGACACGCTCTACAGGATTCACGGGACGAACGACTCATCCAGCCTTGGGGGTTTCCAGACCTCCGGCTGTTTCCGGCTTTCGAATGCCGACGTAATGGAGCTCTTCGGAAAAGTGCGTGTAGGTACCAAGGTCATAGTGCGGCCCTAGCTTCACCCGGTTTGGGGAAGGAGACCAAGATGGCAGGACGTTTCTTCCGGCAGCGCAACGCCGCGCCGAAACGTGTCGAGGCAGACGACGGAAATGGTGTGCTGGTGCTCGAAGAGAGCGGCAAGTCGGGCTTGCAGGACGAGCCAAAGCCCAACGGTGCTGCGAGCAGTACGCTTCCGGATTTCGTGGCAGAGCGCGTCAACCTCCACCGGTATCTCCTCGAGCAGATCAATCTTGCGGTGCTTGATGCGATGAACGAGGAACAGCTCCACGCGGAGCTGCGCCCTCTCGTTAGGTCCTATGCCAAGGACAATAATTTTCCACTTAATGCCGGCGAGCTGGACGCGCTGACTTCCGACATCGCCGACGAGATGCTGGGCCTCGGTCCGCTGGAACCACTTCTCGGCGACGACACAATCTCTGACATCCTCGTGGTCGGAGCCGGCAAAGTCTATGTCGAGCGCTTCGGCCGCGTCGAGGAAACACGCGTGCGCTTCAAGGATGAAGAGCACCTGATGCGGATCATCAACAAGATCGTGGCCTCGGTCGGCCGGCGGGTGGACGAGGCTTCCCCTTTAGTCGATGCTCGCCTCGCCGATGGGTCGCGTGTCAACGTGGCTGTGCGCCCTGTCGCGGTGGATGGGCCGCAGCTGTCAATCCGGAAATTCTCGAAGAAGCCCTATCACCTAAAAAAGCTTGTTGAAAACCATGCGCTGCCTGAGGCGATGGCTGACCTTTTGGCGAATGCCGTTCGCGGAAAGGTTTCGATGGTTATTTCCGGCGGAACGGGCTCTGGTAAGACGACGATGCTGAACGCCTTGTCAGCCTATATTCCGCACGGCGAGCGCATGGTCACTATCGAGGACGCGGCGGAACTCCAGCTGCAGCAGCCGCACGTGGTTCGCCTGGAGACACGCCCGCCTTCGGTCGACGGACGCAATGAGATTCTGCAGCGCGATCTTGTGAAAAACGCGCTCCGGATGCGACCCGACCGGATCATCGTGGGCGAGGTTCGGGGCCCCGAAGCCTTTGACATGCTGCAGGCCATGAACACCGGTCACGAAGGCTCGATGACTACGATCCATGCCAACAGCCCGCGTGACGCCCTGGCGCGCATGGAGCAGATGGTCGGTATGGCAGGCATGCCAATGAGCCAGACCGCAATCCGGTCACAGATCTCTTCGGCTATCCACGTAATTATTCAACTTGAGCGTCTCCGCGACGGCTCGCGTCGTGTCGTATCCATCGCGGAGCTCACAGGCATGGAGGGGGACGTTATCCAGCTCCAGGAGATCATGAAGTTCAAGAAGCTGGGTCTCGACCAGGACGGTAATCTTCGCACCGAATTCCGCGCGACGGGAATCCGACCGCGCTTCCTCGAAGACCTTGAGGCAATCGGTCTCGAGGTAGATACGCGCATGTTTGATCCCTCCATAAAGCTCTGAGGTGCCGCGATGACTGAGATCATGATCTATGGCGCCGTCTTCGTCGCGGGGTTGCTGGTTTTCGATACCCTCCTCCGAGCCCTTTTCGGTGCCCGACGAAAATCGGCCGAGGTCAATTCGCGACTAGAGACACTGCAGCGTTCCGCAAACCGAGGTGAAGCTTATCGCAACCTCCTGAGGAAGCGTACGAGCCAGGATAGAAACTCGTTCCTGGCCCCTTTTCGATGGGTTGCCCGGCTGTATGAGCAGTCTGGCCTCGAACTCGCGACGCATCAGCGCTTCCTGAGTGTAGCTGCGATCTTCGTCGCTTCCTGGTTTGCAATTTCGCTTTTCTATGCGGGGCCGCTCGTCATCAAGCTCGTCTTGCAGATCGTCCTGACGGTTACTGTGACGGTCGCGACAATTGCTTACATGCGCGCGCGCCGCATCAGGAAGTTCGTCAATCAATTGCCCAATGCGCTTGATATCATTGTCCGAAGCCTGAATGCAGGCCATCCGCTCGGTGCTGCCATTGCACTCGTTGCCCGCGAGATGCCTGATCCCATTGGATCAGAATTTGGCATCCTGAGCGACCAGTTGGCTTTTGGGGGTGCTCTCGACGACAGCATGCTGGACATGGTCGAACGGGTCGGCGCGGAAGAGGTCAAGCTCCTGGCGGTTACCCTGACGGTTCAACAGGGAACGGGTGGTAACCTCGCAGAACTGCTGGAAAACCTGGCTACGATGGTTCGCGAGCGGCTTATGCTTAGGAACAAGATTCGTGCGATCTCGGCAGAGGGGCGTGCCACCGCGGCAGTGCTGGCGGCCTCGCCCTTTGTTCTATTCTTCATGCTGAACGCGATGGTCCCGACGTATTTCGACCCGCTTTGGGAAAGCGGATATGGGACCGAGGTGGTCGTCGTCTGCTTGACGATGATGGCCATCGGAACGGTCATACTGAACCGCATGGTCAATTTCGACTTCTAGATCACGACGTCACAGCCGGGAGAAGAGTTCGTATGGAACAGTCATTAATTCTCGCCGTGATCTTCTTTGCGGCGCTCACTCTCAGCTACGGGATCATAAACGGCATGCAGTCCCGCCGCGATATGCGGCGGCGCTCGGACATGCTCGATGGACAGAGCGCGGGTGGGGTCGCGATCGCGAATGAAGACCTCGACCGGGTCATGGGATCCGAGAACGAGTACATTCGAAATTATATTGAGGTTTTGCGCAAGGAAAGGCCTGACAGCCTTCGGTCCCGGCTGATCCGAGCCGGTTACTTTTCGAAGACGGCCCTCTTTGTTTTTAACCTTATTCGCATTTTTGTAACGATGGCCGTGTTCGCGAGTGCGTATGTCCTCGTTGAAATCATCTACCCGGAAACGAACAGAACAATTACGGGGCTGTTCGCGGGCATCGTCGCAGGCGTTGCATTTATCCTCGTGGCTGCTGTCCTGGACCGGCTGGGTAACAAGCGTGAGATCGCGTATCGCAAGCTTTTTCCCGATTTCATGGATCTTCTCATCGTTTGCGTCGATGCGGGTCTCAGTATCGAGGCTGCACTCGATCGTGTCGCGCGCGAATATCTCCAGACGCAGCGCGATTTCGGGATCAACCTGGCGATTATTACTCTCGAAGTTCGTGCTGGCCGGCCGATGCACGAAGCGATCAACAATTTTGCTGAGAGGGTGAATCTTGAGGAAGCAAGGTCGCTTGCTATTCTTTTCCGGCAATCCGAAGAGCTTGGCTCGAGCGTGCGCCAGACCCTGCGCGTCTTCAGCAAGGAAATGCGCCAACTCCGTTTGACCCGGGCCGAGGAGAAAGCGAACTCTCTGGCAGTCAAGATGATCTTCCCGCTCGCTTTGTTCCTGTTCCCGGTCAACCTCGTTATCGTAATTACGCCGGTGATGATATCGATATTGGCTATGTTCTTCGCGATGAGTCCCGGCGGGTGACCGACAATATTAACGTTGTGTCGCCGCCACGTTCTTCCAGGCGAGATCCAGCATTTCCGGGGTCAGTTGCGTCGGGACCCCCTTGAAGGCGCAGGCCGCTTCCACGTGCTTGACGAGGAAGCCCGGATGGGCGCCTGATGTGACAAGGTTCCCGTCCTCGTAGATCCGCCGGTAGAAATGCTCGATGTCACCCTTGGGATAGTCGAGCTTCTCGTCCTCGCAGACCCGACGGAAGATCTCGAGATAGTCTTCCTTGGTCGGGCTCGGCACGAAGATCTTGAAATAGAGCCGGCGGAGCGCGGCCGCGTCGGCCATCTCCTCGGGCATCATGTTGGTCGAGAAGATCACCAGCTGGTCGAAGGGGACCTGGAATTTCTGGCCGGTATGGAGCGAGAGCATGTCGAAGCCGCGCTCGAGCGGCACGATCCAGCGGTTCAGCAGCTGCTGCGGCGTGTTCACCTGGCGGCCGAAATCGTCGACGACGAAAACCCCGCCCACGGCTTTCAGGTGGACCGGCGCCTCGTAGAAGCGGCTCGAGCGATCGAAGATCAGGTCGAGCATCTCCAGCGTCAGCTCGCCCCCGGTGACCGCAACCGGCCGCTTGCAGGCCACCCAGCGCGGGTCGAGCGGCGTCTCGGGGTCGGGGCGATCCACGAGCTCGTGGATCGTCTCGTCGTAGAACTTGATCATCTGCCCGCCGACGATGATCGCGTGCGGGAAATAGAGCGTGTCCTCGAGCGTGGAGCCGAGCGCCTCGGCGATCGAGGTCTTGCCGTTACCGGCCTCTCCATAGAGGAGTACCGAGCGCGCGGAGTTAACCGCGGGCCCGAGCTGCATGATGAGGTCGCCCGGCAGCACGAGCTTGCCGAGCGCTTTCTCCAGCTTGTCGCGGTGTACCTCTTCATGGGTGATCGATTGCAGCGCCACCTGGTCGCGGAAGGCCTGGAGCGTCACCGGGGCGGGCCCGACATATTGCGAGGCAAGCATGGCATCTGCCGCCCAGGCCTTGCCGCGGTCGGTCAGCCCGTAGCGGATATCGGACTTGACGTCGCCATGGCTGACAAGCCCGTGGGACTCCACGAGGCTCAGATGCTGCATCTCTTCGACGAGCTTTCGGGCCAGGGGCCTCGGCAGCTTGATCTCGTCTGCGAGCAGCGCCGGCGTCATGATCCCGAGGGCGTTCATGATTTTCGCAGCGAGGCCGATGAGGAAAGTCTGGTCAAGCCCCGTTTCTTCCAGGCTTTCGGGTGGCGTCGGTGGTTTGAAATATGTCACGGCCTGTTTGTCTGCCTGTAATGCGTAACCCCAAGGTGAGAAAAGGCTAGCCATACTGGTCGATCCGCGCAAGCGGAGATGCCGAATTATCCAACTCCATCGCATACTTGAACTGCTTGCAGCACACAGGGTGGAGCGCTAGCGTGTTCATAGATGAACGGATGGTTGCCCATCAAGTTTTCGCGATCTGCAGCTGTGTCGATTCGAGCGAGCTAGCGCGGTCGAGCTTGGCTTGGCACAGGTTGCTGAACTTTTCCGAGTGCTGCATGTGGCGCATGCAGTGGTGCGGTAGCTATTGAGCAAAAGGCCCTCTTTCAAAGATTCCATGAGCAGTCGGCTAACCGTCAGGCTACCGCAATTGAAACTGAAATCAGTTTATGAAGTGTAAACTGATACCGCGCGCGACGCGCTTACGTAGAATCTGGGCCAAGACTCAAAGCTCGCGGCAAAAAAGAATGGCGTGACGAGACGCGACCGCATTCTGAAGCGCAGTTTCGACGTTGGCGTAGCCACGGTTGGTCTGCTCCTACTTTGGCCGGTGATGCTTTTGGCCTGGTGGCTTGCGGCGCGCGATACGGGCGCTAGCGGTTTTTTTATTCAGGAACGGGTGGGCCTTCACGGAAGAATTTTTCAAATCGTGAAACTACGCACTATGCGGCCCGTAGGGGGATCAACGGTCACGACTGCGAATGATATGCGGATTACGCCGCTCGGACGGCTTTTTCGGAAGTGTAAACTCGACGAGCTGCCGCAGCTCTGGAACGTGCTGAAGGGGGATATGTCACTGGTCGGGCCGCGTCCCGACGTGCCCGGTTTTGCAGACAGGCTTAGTGACGCCGACAGGCTGCTTTTGACGGTGCGCCCCGGAATTACCGGACCGGCAACCCTCAAGTATCGGAATGAGGAAGAAATTCTTTCGAGCGTCGAGGATCCGGAGGACTTCAGTCAATCCGTCATATGGCCGGACAAGGTACGGATCAACTGTGCCTATGTTCAGAACTGGAGTTTCGCCGAAGACCTGGTCCTCATATGGAGGACATTGAGGCAATGACCCTTCCAAAGGCGCTGCCTTTTACGCCTGTAATCATAATCGGCGCAGCTAGATCGGGAACAAATGCCCTGCGTGATGCCCTGACAGAGTTGCCCGGTTTCGAGACCTGGCCATGCGATGAGATCAATCCCATCTGGCGACACGGCAACTTGCGCCATCCGGATGATGAGTTGCCTGCCGGTGCGGCTCGACCTGAGGTGTGTCGCTACGTACGCCGCTCTTTTGAGCGCATCTGGAGACGGTGCGGCCGGCCGGCTTTTGTCGTAGAGAAGACCTGTGCCAACAGTCTCCGCGTCCCCTTCGTCGATGCCATCCTGCCTGAAGCGGTATTCCTCTACATAGTCCGAGATGGTGTAGATGTCGTTGCTTCCGCACGAAAGCGCTGGCTGGGTGAGCTGGAGGTTCCTGGGTTGTCCTATTTTCTGGCCAAGGCACGCTTTGCGCCGCCGGGTGATCTACCGGTCTACGCCACGGCTGCCCTGAGCCGACGCATTGCGGTCAGCCTTGGTCGTCGCAAACATTTGGGCGTCTGGGGACCACGTTTCGCTGATATGGACCGCTATTACGATGCGCCCGTCGAGGAACTCTGCGCGCGGCAATGGGCTGCCTGTGTTGGCCGGGCAGATGCAGCCTTGTCTAATCTCTCTAGGAGCAGGGTAATCAGCGTGCGATACGAAGACCTGGCGGATAACCCTTCCGGAACACTCAATCGCATCCTGGAACGGCTTGGCACTGACCTTCCCTCGGATATGGTTACGGCTGCGGCGGGAAAAATTCACGGGGCGAGCGTCGGGAAAGGTCGAAATTATATCGAGAACCTGCAAGAGATAATGCCGATCCTCGAAGTTCCGCTTATGCGTCACGGGTATAGCTGAGATGCGCATCTATCTCTCCCGTCCGCACATGTCCGGCCATGAGCAAGCTCATTTGGCGCGGGCCTTCGCCTCCGGTTTCGTCGCCCCGGCTGGCCCGCAGCTCGACGCTTTTGAGGACGCCGTGGCAGAGTATCTTGGGCCCGGCCTGCACTGCGTGGCCTTGTCCTCGGGATCTGCCGCGCTGCATTTGGCGCTCCGCATCGCCGGGGTCGGACCGGATGACGAGGTTTGGGTGTCGTCCATGACCTTCGCCGGTGGCGTCTTCCCGATCCTCTACCAGGGGGCGACGCCAATGTTTTTCGATCTTGCGCCCGCGACCTGGACAATGGACGCCAAGCTGGTCGAGGACGCGCTGGCGCGTGCACAGGCGGAGAACCGGCTCCCGAAGGCGATTGTTCCGACGGATCTATATGGCCAGAGTGTTGACCTGAACCGGTTCGAGGCGCTGGCAGCCGCGTACGGCGTGTCCCTCATAGTCGACTCGGCCGAAAGCTTCGGCGCGTTCTATCGGGAAACCCGTAAAGCCGGCTCCGGCGGCGATGCTGCGATCCTGTCATTCAACGGCAACAAGATCATCACGACATCCGGCGGCGGTATGCTTGTCACGCGCCATGAAGACTGGGCGCGGCAAGCGCGGTTCCTGGCGACCCAGGCGCGGGACCAGGCGCCGCATTACGAGCACTCCACATACGGCTACAATTACCGCCTGTCCAACATTTCTGCCGCGGTCGGTCTGGGGCAAATGGAAATCCTGGAAGAGCGTGTCGCTCGACGGCGACGGGTTTTCGAGCGATATCATGAACAGCTCGCGCCTCTTGGCGTAAGCTTCATGCCGGAAGCCGAGGGTGACCGCGCCACGCGCTGGTTAACCGTTGCCGTGATAGATCCTGAGCGCTGCGGGGTGGACCGAGAAAAAATCCGCAGACATCTTCTCGACCACGAGATCGAGGCACGCCCGGTCTGGAAGCCGATGCATCTTCAGCCGCTTTTCGAAGGAGCAGGCTACGTCGGCGCGGGATTTGACGAAGGCTTATTCGAAAACGGCCTCTGTCTGCCATCGGGCAGCGACATGACGGATGCGGAGCAGGACGAGGTTATCGGCTTGATTTCTCACCTGATCGAGCGGGCATGAGGTCTTGAAGCTTCTGCTCTCTCATCGTTTCTTTTGGCCTGATACCTCGCCCTACGCGCTCATGCTGCGTGCAATGGGCGACCATTTTGCATCTGCAGGCCACAAGGTACAGGTTCTTACCTCGGTGCCGTCTTACCGTGATGGCGCGGTTAAGGCGCCGCGGCGAGAGCGTCTGGGTTCACTTGATGTCCGCCGGGCTTGGGTGTTCTCGCGCGAAAAGGCACGTCCTTTCCGTCGTTTCGCCAATATCATTCTCTATTGTTCCAAGCTTTTCGGGCGCATTCTGCACGCGCGCCCGGATATCGTCATCGCTTCGACATTCCCACCAGTGATCGCAGCCTGGACGGCCAGCTTTGCCGCGCGCCTAACGGGCGCGCGCTTCGTCTATCACATGCAAGATATTCATCCCGAGGTCTCGCAGATCAGTGGCCATGTATTGGGCAAAAGGCTGCCGGCCCGCATTTCGCTCGCACTCGACAATCAGACGCTGCGGCGCAGTGCTGCAATCGTGGTTCTCTCGGAAGACATGGCGGCAACCCTGGGCGCGCGCGGACTTGGTGCGCTGCCTATCCGCGTCATCAACAATTTTTCGCTGAGCGCCGACACCGCGCAGTCGCATGTACCGCCCGAAAGCCTTGAGAAACCCGGCGGGGTGCGGCGGCTGATCTTTGCCGGAAATCTTGGGCGCTTTCAGAACCTGGCCGCTCTCACGGAGGGTATCAGCCGGCTTTTCGGTCGCTACCCGGACCTGGAACTGATGTTCCTCGGAGATGGCTCGGCGAAGGCGGCGCTGGAGAGGGACTGGGGTGGGCATCCGCAGGTCAAGTTTGCGCCTTTCCTGCCTTTTTCGCAGGCCCAGGAACTCATCAGGACGGCCGATGTTGGGCTCGTGGCCCTAGCGCCCGGTATCTATCGAGTCGCTTATCCGTCAAAGCTTCTCACCTATGCCCAGCTCGGCGTGGCTGTTCTCGCACTTGTTGAGCCGGAGAGTGCCTTGGCGAGGGACATCCGCGAGCGGGGCTTGGGCGTGGTGCCCAAGAGTGACGATCCAAGAGACATCGCCGAGGCTCTTGACGAGCTGCTCGCCTCGGCTGATCGGCGTGAAGCGCTGGCCGCCTTTGCCGCCGACACGGCGCAGCCCTCGGTGGCCTTGTCGCGCTGGGATGCACTCCTTAAGGGGCTCGGTTCCGAAAAGGGTGGATCTGCGGCGACTTGATGGGACTTTCCAGACGGCTCCCTTGCCGCTGGATTTCCGCGTGTTCCGTCAGACAGGGAGTCGCGGGTGAAATGACGGGATGCCTGCCGGCTTTGGATGTGAGCTGTGATTTGAGATATCAATCCAAAAAGCGCCAGGCGGCTCAGACCAGAGACTTTCTGAGGTAGCGAGCGAAATGCGAGTCCTTCCCCAAGTCGTCCTGGCCGACCTGTCCGATCTGTCGCGCCCGAGCAAATACGCGATTATCTTAATCGTCGATACGGCGCTTGCCCTGCTCGCACTCTATCTGGCCTTCCTGCTGCGTCTAGGCGAACCGGTTTTCTTCGCCGAAACCCCTCTCAGCATGTCGGCCCTTTTCGGAGTCATGACCGTTGCCACTCCCGCGGTACTTGTGTTGCTACGGGTGCCCTGGATCAAGATTTCCGCCCTCGAAGGCCGTGCCGTCACGCGGATCGCGATCGCGGCCTTCCTACTGGGGGGCGTTTCGATTGCTGCCGGCTTCCTGCTTCAGGCGTTCCTTCCGCGCACCGTCCCGTTCATTTTCTCTCTGGTCTTTTTCACCTTTGCCGTTCTGGTCCGGATCCTGGGGCGCCAACTGATCACCTATGCCAGTACGCGTGGAGCGGTCGCGGACCGTGTTGCGATATACGGGGCAGGCTCGGCCGGTATCCAGCTCGCCTCCGCGCTCCGGCAGGCCCAGGAACTGCGCCCGATCTTTTTCCTCGACGACGACCCCAAAGTTCATGGCCTGATAGTGGCCGGTTTGCCGGTCTATCCCCCGGAGAACTTGTCCGAGAAGCTTGGACGCCATCAGATCAGCCACGTGCTCATGGCCATGCCGTCCCTGAACCCGCACCGTGTGAAGGAGCTCGCCGACAGCGTCGCCGAGTTCGGTGTCGAGGTGCGTGCCCTGCCATCTTACGTCGATATTCTGGCCGGTAATGACGGTATCGGGACCCGCACGGTTACCCCCGACGAGTTGCTTGGACGTGGTGAGGTTGATCTCGCCACCCCGGCCATTGCCCGCGCTTACGCCGGGAGTTCCGTCATGGTGACAGGGGCAGGGGGGTCGATCGGCTCGGAACTCTGCCTGCAGCTGATTGAGTGTGGTCCGTCAAAGATCGTGCTTTTCGATCAAAGTGAACTGGGGCTCTACACGATTCACCAGGATCTCAGGGCGTTGGCGGATGCCGCCGGGATAGAGCTCTCGGCCCGGCTTGGCTCCGTCAATGATCGCCAGAGGGTCGAGAGTGTCCTCGCCGAAGAGTGTGTTGACACGGTCCTTCATGCGGCAGCTCTGAAGCACGTCCCAATGGTCGAGCATAACGAGATTGAGGGCGCGCGTACCAATGTGCTTGGCACCCAGACGGTTGCCCTTGCAGCCGAAGCGGCCGGCGTTGCGCGGTTCGTTCTGGTCTCGAGTGATAAGGCGGTGCGACCGACAAACGTCATGGGCGCAACGAAACGGCTGGCCGAATTGATCATACAGGATATGGCGACGCGGAGCACGGCAACGCGCTTTTCCATGGTGCGTTTCGGCAACGTGCTGGGCTCGTCCGGCTCAGTCGTGCCGCTCTTCCAGCGCCAGATCGAGGCAGGGGGGCCCGTGACGGTCACAGACCCTGACGTCACCCGGTTTTTCATGACAATTCCGGAAGCCGCGCGGCTCGTTCTGCTGGCCGGATCCTTCTCGGAGGGAGGTGAGGTCTTCGTCCTTGACATGGGCCAGCCGAGAAAGATCATTGATGTCGCGCGCAGCATGATCGAGCTCAACGGGCAACGCATCTACGACCCCGAGACCGACGCGGGTGATATTCGCATCGAGTTCACAGGGCTCAGGCCTGGAGAAAAGCGCTATGAGGAGCTGCTGATCGATTCAGCTAGCGTCTCCGGAACACCCCACCCGAAAATCCTGCGCGCAGCTGAGCGACATCTGAGCGAACATGAGATACAGGCCGCGATAAGAGAAATCAGGCAGGCAGTAGAAGAGCAGGCGCCCGCACGCATTCGTGAAGTTATCCGGACCCGTGTCGAAGGCTACAGCTGCCCTGAGGAGCCCGGGGTGATACTTTCAGGCAAGTTTTGAGGAAAAATAGGCCACCCCGTTCGAGCCATTTAGACCATTGACGTTGCTTTCCGTAACGTTGCACGCGTGCAGTCTTGAGTATGAAACAAGCTCGATGCGATAAGCGCCGGATTACCTATGCTCTTTGGGGACCGTAACATCGGAGTATACCGTCAGAATCCTATGCCAGGCAAAAAATTCTAGTGGCACGCGTCCACAGCGTCGTTGGTTATAGCGCGCCCTTTAATCCTGGGAATCATAAGTAGCCTTACTGAGGGAGACTCAAGCATCCTAGAGACATTTTTGATAGTTCAAATTTTGCGATTTCTCCTAGGTGGTGAGCTGAATAGACATTTTGGTAAAATTATAAATATGCATATTTCATTTTTCACAATATGCAAATTGCTCGATTTTAGGCCCACAATGAGTGAATTCATAAATTAAGCTCATTTTGTTTGAGAGTATTGATGCTTTTATTTACTACTGATTTGGAAAGACTTCTTAACATTGCTTTGCGATTGGTAACTTTGGGGGTCAGGTTCGCTTTTATAATCGTTCTGGCTAAGCTTCTGGACCCGGAGATGGTGGGGTATTATGGCCTTTTTTCTGCGACAGTCGGTTACGTAATATATCTTGTTGGCCTTGATTTTTATACATATGCAACACGGGAAATAATACCAACCTCGGCCGTGAAGCGTGGGCAATTTGTAAAAAGCCAAGTTGCCCTATCGCTGTGTCTCTACGTTGTCGTTCTGCCAATTGCCCTTGTATCACTCAGCCTGACAGATTGGCCCGTATCACTGCTCTGGTGGTTCGCACCAATTGTAATACTTGAGCACTTTAACCAGGAAGTTGCGCGGCTGTTAATTGCCCTGTCACGACCGGTTGGCGCAAGCTTGGTATTGTTCTTACGAAAAGCAAGTTGGGCGATACTGACCGTCGCGCTTTTGGCCACGACTGCCGAAAGTCGTCATTTAGACATGGTGTTTGCTCTCTGGGCCGCCGGTGGTTTTATGGCAGCCGCGGTTGGTTGGGTGAGCATATCCCGTCTAGGGATTGAAGGATGGCAACTGCCGATTGACTGGCTTTGGCTGAGGCGGGGCATTATTGTTAGCTTCGGTTTTTTTATGTCAACATTGGCTTTGCGCGGAGTCCAGATCCTGGATCGATACTGGCTTGAAGCGCTGGGCGGCGTTGAGATTGTAGCTGTCTATGTGTTGTTTATCGGAATTGCAGGCTCCTTGCTTGCTTTTTTGGACGCTGGAATTTTTGCATTCACCTATCCTGAACTTATTCGCCTCAATCACGAGAAAGATTTTAAGCGATTGCGGACTGAGACCTGTCGAGCCTTAAGGCAAACCGTTTTGTCCGTAGTCTTTTTTGGAGGGGTGAGCTTGATCTTATTGCCCTATCTCCTCGCCTGGGTTGGGACCCAGGTTTACCAGAATGAAAGTGGGATCTTCCCTTGGGTTCTTTCGGCAATGGCGCTTCAAGGCATCAGCATGGTCCCGCATTTTGCCCTTTACGCGCAAGGATTCGATAGACCAATTATTGTTTCTCATGTTGCCGCACTTTGCGTTTTTGTTGCGGCGACCGCAGTTTTCAGCCTGAACTGGCCGGTACTGGCTGTCCCAATCGCTTTAAACCTATCTTTCCTCTTTGTGCTGCTCTTGAAATCGGCTGCCTACCTCTACCTGACCCCACGCGGTAGTGTTGTCATTGCTGCTCGCCCCTCGTCTTAAGCTATTGGATATTGCCCAGATATGATCCGCTATGGACAGCAGGATATTACGCAGGATGACATCGAAGCCTTGGTTGATGTTCTACATTCCACCAATCTGACTCAGGGACCGCGAATTCCCGCTTTCGAAGATGCAGTGAAGGATGCAACGGGTGCTCACCATGCTGTTGCTGTGAACAGCGCGACGTCGGCTCTTCACATTGCCTGTCTGGCGCTTGATCTAGGGCCGGGGGATTGGTTGTGGACCACACCGAACACCTTCGTCGCTTCGGCTAATTGCGGCATCTACTGCGGTGCAATGGTCGATTTTGTTGATATCGATCCGCGCACCTACAATCTGAGCCCGATTGCGCTGGAGCAGAAACTCCGTTCGGCCGAGAAGATGGGGCGTTTGCCAAAGGTCGTCGTCCCCGTCCACCTAGCGGGCCAACCCTGCAACATGGAAGCAATCCACGCCCTTGGTCAGAAATACGGCTTCCGGATAATTGAGGACGCATCCCACGCGATTGGCGGTCGTTACAAAGGCGATCCAATCGGTAATGGGCGCTACAGCGACATCACCGTTTTCAGTTTCCACCCGGTGAAGATCATCACCACTGGCGAGGGCGGCATGGCGGTCACTAACGATGCTAACCTTGCTACCCGGCTTGGCCTTTATCGCAGCCACGGGATTACCCGCGACGCCGAATTGATGACGCAACCTATGGACGGCCCATGGTATTATCAGCAGGTTGCGCTCGGCTTCAATTACCGCATGACCGATATCCAGGCGGCGCTGGGCATCTCTCAGATGACGCGGCTGGAGCGGTATGTCGCGCGGCGCCACGAGATCGCTGCCCGCTATAAACCCTTGCTGGCCGATCTGCCCCTAACCTTGCCATGGCAGGATCCGGACAGCCATTCAGCGTTTCATCTCTACGTTATTCGGCTGCAACTAGAGAAAATTGCACCGACCACACATCGCGAGGTTTTTGATGCGTTGCGCTCTCAGGATATTATGGTGAATTTGCATTATATTCCTGTTCACACGCAGCCCTATTATCGGCAACTGGGCTTTGATTGGGGGGATTTCCCGAACGCGGAACAGTATTATCGGGAAGCGATCTCCATCCCGATGCACCCCTCCCTCAAGGACGAAGAACAGGACATGGTGGTGAATGTGCTGCGGAAGGCGATGGGCCGGTGACTGTCTGCGTGATCCCGGCCCGGGGCGGGAGCAAGCGGATTCCGCGCAAGAATCTGCGTGACTTCTGCGGGCGCCCGATGATCGCCTGGCCGATTGCTGCGGCACTTGAGAGCGGGTGTTTCGAGCGCGTCGTCGTGTCGACCGACGATCCCGAGATCGCCGCCGCCGCGCGCGCGGCCGGGGCCGAGACACCGTTCGAACGGCCTGCGGCACTTGCCGATGCCCACGCGCCGACGCGCCCGGTCATCGCCCATGCCATCGAGGCCCTGGAGGCCGAAGGCCCCGTTTGCTGTCTCTACGCGACTGCACCCTTTGTCCTCGCCGAGGACCTGCAGCGCGGCCGGTCGCGGCTCCAGCACAACGGCGTGACCTATGCCTTTCCGGTGACACGCTACGCGTTCCCGATCCAGCGGGCGTTGCGGATGGGGCCTGGTAACGCCGTCGAGATGGTGCAGCCCGAGCATTTCGGGACCCGCTCCCAGGATCTCGAGGAGGCTTGGCATGATGCGGGCCAGTTCTACTGGGCCGATGCCGGGCAATGGCGGACTGATGCCCCGATCTTCGGGCCCGGGGCCGTTGGCCTCCCCGTGCCGCGCAAGCGGGTGCAGGACATCGACACCGAGGAGGACTGGCAATTGGCCGAGCTCCTCTTCCGGGCGCAAGGGCTGGACCGCTGATGGTTGCGCGTTCCGTCATAGCGTTCCGGGCGGATGCCTCGATCGAGATCGGCACAGGGCATATGATGCGCTGCCTTACCCTGGCCGATACGCTCGCCGAGGCCGGGGCGGACTGCCATGTCCTCTGCCGCGACCTGCCCGGCGACCTCACCTCGCTGGTGCAAGAGCGGGGGCATCGCTGCCACCTTCTGCCTGCGCCGGAGGCGCACGCCGATGATGGCGCGACGCCACATTCGGCCTGGCTGGGCGTGACCCGGGCGCAGGATGCGCGGGACTGCCAGCCGATCCTGGACGATCTTCGCCCCGATTGGCTTGTCGTGGACCATTACGCGCTCGATGCCGCGTGGGAGCGGGCGGTGCACCCTGCTGTCGGGCAGGTCCTGGCGATCGACGACCTGGCCGATCGCCCGCATGAGTGCCATCTGCTGCTCGACCAGAACCTTGGGCGCGCGACGGAGGATTACGACGGGCTGGTACCCGCCGAATGCGCGCGGCTGATCGGCCCGCGCTACGCGCTGCTGAGGCCGGAGTTCCGGGCGCGGCGGGAAGAGAGCCTTGCGCGACGCAAGGACGGACGGCTGGAGCATATCCTGGTCTCGCTCGGCGGCGTCGATCAGGACAACGCGACCGGGCAGGTGCTGGACGCACTTGCCGGCGCGCCGCTGCCGGCAGAGTGCTGGATCACCGTGGTCCTCGGCCCCTCGGCGCCATGGAAAGAAGGTATCAGGGAACTTGCCGCCCGGATGCCTGTCCCAACGGAACTGCGGGTCGGTGTGCGCGACATGGCTGCGCTGATGGCTGAGGCCGACCTCGCCATCGGTGCTGCGGGCAGCAGCGCCTGGGAGCGGTGCTGTCTCGGCTTGCCGACGCTTCTGGTCGTGCTGGCGGAGAACCAGGTCCCGGCTGCCGACGCGCTTGTAAGGGCTGGGGCGGCAAGTCAGTTGACAAGCGATCAAGCAGCGTTGCCGCTCGGTTTAAGAGAAGTGCTGGAAGCTCCTGATCTGCCGACCAAGCTGATGCAGATGTCAAAAGCATCGGCAGGGCTGGTCGACGGAAGTGGGATCCCAAAAATTGTCAATAGGATATTTTCAGAACCACCTTACTGTGTGCGTCCTGCCCGGTTCGAAGATGCAGAGGCGATCTATGACTGGCGCTATCGAGGAAACGCTGCACGATATTATCGCAACACTGACATCCCGACCCTGACACAACACCTCGAATGGATGCGGTCTGCGCTTGAAAACAGTGAACGGACTCTCTTGATGGTCGAAAGTGGGACGGGCCCGGTCGCGCATGTGCGGATTGACAAGAATTCGGATGATCCGGATTGCTTAATCGTGAGCATTTGCATCTCGCGTTCGTTACGGGGCCAAGGGCAAGCTGCTGCGATACTTCGAGCAGCTCTTACGCAAAACGTGGTGCCTGCCGGCACAAGATTCTTGGCCGAAGTGCATAAGGAGCACGCAACGTCGCTGCGGTTGTTTGGCTCTCTGAGCTTCACGGAAGAGGCTCGTGATGGCGAGTTCGTAAGGTTATCCATGCCAGCGGAAAGCCTTGCCAGGGGTGAGGGACGTGACGTGGCTGATCCAAAGCAACTCATGAAGAGTGAATGTGATGATTAGGGTACGGGGCAGGGCGATTGGGCCGGACCAGCCACCGTATATTATCGCCGAGCTCTCCGCGAACCATAACGGGGACCTTCAAAAGGCGCTGAAGCTGATCGAGCTTGCCGCCGAAGCCGGGGCGGACGCGATCAAGATCCAGACCTACCGACCCGACACGATCACGCTTAAGAGTGACGCACCCGACTTTCAGATCACTGATGGGCCCTGGAAGGGTCGCACCCTCTGGGATCTCTACGACTGGGCGCATACGCCCTGGGAGTGGCACGCAGAACTCTTCGTCCATGCCCGAAAGGTCGGGATCACGCTCTTCAGCTCGCCCTTCGACCCCACCGCGGTCGACCTTTTAGAGGAACTGGACGCGCCGGCCTACAAGGTCGCGTCTTTCGAGGCAGTGGACCTGCCGCTCATCCGCTATATCGCATCGACGGGCAAGCCCATGATTATCTCGACCGGCATGGCGGACGCCCAAGAGATCGCCGAGGCCATCGCGGCGGCGCGGGACGGCGGGTGCAAGGAGTTGGTGCTGCTCCACTGCGTCTCGGGCTATCCGGCACCGGCGGCAGATTACAACCTGCGGACCCTGCCGGACATGGCGGAGCGCTTCGGAACGGTGGTTGGCCTGTCGGACCACACACTCGACAACACGACCGCCATCGCGAGCGTAGCCCTCGGCGCATCGGTGATCGAGAAACACGTGACCCTCGATCGGAGCGGCGGCGGGCCGGACGACAGCTTCTCGCTGGAGCCGCTGGAGCTCGAAGCGCTCTGCACGGGGGCTCGCACGGCTTGGGAGGCGCTCGGGCAAGTCGATTACGGCCGGAAGTCGAGCGAGCAGGGCAACGTGAAGTTCCGGAGGAGCCTTTATTTCGTAAAGGACTTGGAAGCCGGGGAATTGATCACTGCTGACGCTGTGCGCAGCGTCCGTCCCGGGAATGGGTTGTCGCCGAAGTTACTGGACAAGGTCTTGGGGAAACGGGTGAAAAGAAACGTAGCCAAAAATACGCCAGTTCGAGCAGTTGACCTTTGAAAACGGGTATGCGAAGCGATCTGTGGGATATCCGAATTGTTGCTGGAGAAGGAAAATACCGTATATTGCGCCGGCTTGCCAACCGGCGACACGTCTTGGCGACAAAATTGGCTATCACTGCATTCAGATACTGGTTCGGTCGCGGTGAAACTCCAAAATATGGGCGGATTGCTTTCGTTAAGGGGCCAAATCAGCTTCGCCATCACCAATACACGGAGACCCTTCGGAATTTGCGCCTCGGCGATCTCGAAACCTTCTCCGACAAATCGCACACCGCAGCCATCAATCTTTTCCCGAGGATCACTACCGGGCAGTTCTGCGTTCTAGTGATGCTCGCGCTGTGCATCTTTTTCCGCGGACGGCGCCGCGATGTGCTCGCTTACCTTCTTGTCTTCTATCGCGCGATCCAGAAAATAACGAAGACGGAACTTTCCGATCTTGAGGTTTTTGTCTGCTACAATGACCAGATTTTCGATGTTGCCGCTATCGTGCAGGCGCTGAATCGCCAGGGCAGATGTCGCACCATTGTCGTGCAACATGGTCTTGTTCTGTCACCAGATTTCTATTTTCCTGTTAATGCCCAAGAGTTTTGGTCCTGGGGCGAGCTCTCCAGGGTCCACTTCAGAGGGAGGATGCCCAATTGCCAATTCTTGGTCACGGGGCGTTATGCCGAAGATCGATCAATCAAGGCTCTTGCTCCAGAAATTCCAGAATTGGGAGAAAGATTGGTGGTGTTGGTTGCTGTTTCTTTTAATCACGGTGAAATTCAAGAAGCAGTTTCTGAGCTTGTCCAGATCCACGATGAACTATCCGAAGAGCAGCGCGCCAATGTACATTTTTGGATAAAATTTCATCCAGCGACTAGGTGGCGTTGGAAAATAAGAGCAATACTTGCCTTGCAGGTACCTTGGTTAGAGGTGGTAGATGGCGATATGGAAAAGCTGGCAGAGCAGTCGGATGTCTTGGTGACCGTGAATTCAAGCTCTTTAGTTGACTTTCTTCTTCGAGGGAAACCAGTGTTTCGTATTTTCGATCGAGCGCCCACTAGTTTTCCAGCTTCGAAGTGCGCATTCAGGCTGAGTGATTTTAAAACCATTATCGCTCAAGAACGGACGTGCCTTGAACGCGAAAACGTTGCGCGTCTGGAATTTCTTAAATCAGCTTTGAATGTGTAGAACCAATAACTGTTTTCGAAAATTACAAGTGACTACTAACCCAAAGAAGAATTTTTTGAAAGTTTCTTCGATATGCTTATCTGGGTCACTAGAATTTGAGGCTGCCAAAACTGAGCCTAATATGAGTTTAGTGGTTATCAATGATTGTCTGTCCAAAAATCTTCATGTGGGTTTTGGTCCAGGCATGCAAGGCAGTATGCCATTGATCTTCAGCGTGCGCTTAAGTCAGCTGCCAAATAACTGGTCTGGGCTGGCAGAAATCTAAAATGCGGCGCACTGCTTAACAATAGGTCCGTTCTTCCGTTGTCTTTAGCCTCCTTGTGGACATAGAGCAGCGTTGACCCTCGGAAGAGAAAAATAATTCTCAAACGCTTAGTATCACCTCTCGAGATCGTTTGAATCTTGACCATTTGGAGTGTTCTGTTGAATATTTTTAGTACCTATGCGGTGGGCCTAATAGTGGCTTTTCGCACAAGTTTGAAGGACTATCCAAAATGAAAAGAGATAATGATGTTTTCTGATAAAACTCTTCTGATCACTGGAGGAACTGGCTCGTTCGGAAACGCTGTGTTGCGGCGCTTTTTACACTCCGGTTTGCGCGAAATCAGGATCCTGAGTCGTGATGAAAAAAAACAAGACGATATGCGAAAGGTGGCTGCCGCTGCAAACGTAAAATTCTATATAGGCGATGTGCGCGATTACCAGTCGGTTTTGAATGCCATGCGCGGTGCTGACTTCGTCTTTCACGCTGCCGCACTTAAGCAGGTTCCCTCATGTGAGTTTCATCCTATGGAGGCGGTCAAGACAAACGTACTCGGCACGGAGAATACCTTGGAGGCCGCGATCAACTGTGGCGTCGAACGCGTGATCTGTTTGAGTACCGACAAGGCGGTCTATCCCATAAACGCGATGGGCATCAGTAAGGCGATGATGGAAAAAGTTGTTGTCGCAAAGTCGCGCGCCAGCAATGACACAATCATTTGCGCCACTCGCTACGGAAACGTCATGGCCTCACGTGGGTCGGTGATCCCGCTCTTCACCAAACAGATCCGTACGGGTCAGACGATCACCATAACCGACCCATTGATGACCCGTTTCATGATGACATTGGATGAGGCGGTAGATCTGGTGCTTTATGCTTTTGAGCATGGCAAGCCGGGCGAGATCTTCGTTCAGAAGGCTCCCGCGGCCACGATTGAGACACTGGCATTGGCGCTCACTGATCTGCTTGGGGTGCCTGATCATCCAATCAAAACGATCGGGACAAGGCACGGCGAGAAGCTTTTTGAGGTGCTTCTTAGCCGCGAGGAGATGGCCGCTGCCGAGGATCTTGGCGCCTACTTCCGGGTGCCGCCTGACTTGCGTGACTTGAATTATGGCAAGTTCGTAGACACCGGAGAGGTCCGGATTTCGCAGGCTGAGGATTACAATTCGCACAATACGACCCGCCTCGACGTGGAAGGCATGCAAGATCTTCTGATGAAACTTCGGTTCATTCAAACGGTTGTCCGCGGCGAACAGGCAGATCCCGAGGGGTAAGACGATGTCGCACTCGGCAACACGGATCCTGGTGACCGGATCTCAAGGTTTTATCGGACGCAACCTTTTGGTGCGCCTCGGGGAGATGCCGAACATCACCGTGTCGCGCTTTGACCGCGGCGATGATCCGGCGACTCTCTCCGAGCTAATTGCCAAAGTGGACGCGATTGTTCATCTTGCTGGTGAAAATCGGCCGGAAGACCAACGCGCTTTTGCCGATGTGAATGTCGGCCTGACGGCCAAACTCTGCGATGCTATACGAGGCGAGAATGAACGCCGCGGGCGCCAGGTTGCGCTCATTCTCGCCTCGTCGGCTCAAGCCGAGCTCGAAACCCCCTATGGCCTCAGCAAGCTGGCAGCCGAAGATGCTGTGCGTGAGCTCGCGCAGGACACCGGCAACCCGGTCGTGGTGTTTCGCTTTCCCGGGGTATTTGGCAAATGGTGCCGTCCGAACTATAACTCCGTTGTCGCAACCTTCTGCCACAATATCGCAAATGGATTGCCGATCCGGATCGACGATCCGTCCAAGAACCTTAAGCTCGTTTATGTTGACGACGTTCTGGATGCTGTCCTTTCAGAGATCCTGACATGCCGCGACTCCGGCTTCCGTTTCGCCGCGGTTGCACCCGAATACAAGACGACTCTCGGCGATATTGCGGCACAAATCGAAGCTTTTGAACGCGGTCGCAAGTCGCTCCGCATCGAGAGGGTCGGCGCCGGGCTGCCCCGAGCGCTCTATGCAACTTTCCTGAGCTACCTCCCAAAGTCCCGATTTGCGTATGATGTGCCGCGACACGGCGATGACAGGGGTGTTTTCGTAGAGATGCTTAAAACTCCGGACAGCGGCCAATTCAGTTTTCTGACTGCGGATCCGGGAATAACGAGAGGCGGACACTATCACCACACCAAGTGCGAGAAGTTTCTGGTCATCAAGGGTGAAGCCCTTTTCCGGTTCCGTCATCTCGTGACCGACGAGATTATCGAGATCAGATCGAGGGGCTCCATGCCAAAGGTGGTTGAGACGATTCCAGGCTGGGTGCACGATGTCACGAATACCGGTTCCGAGGAGCTCATCGTGATGCTCTGGGCGAACGAAATATTTGACCGCGACCGGCCGGATACGATCCCAAGCAAGGTTTGAGCATGCAGAAAATCAAGGTAATGTCTGTCGTAGGCACCCGTCCCGAAATAATCCGCTTGTCCCGCGTTCTGGCGTTGCTCGACAGAACATGTGAGCACGTGCTCGTTCACACAGGCCAAAACTATGACTATGAATTGAACCAGATTTTTTTCGAAGACCTCGGTGTCCGCAAACCGGACTATTTCCTTGCCAGTGCGGTCGGGAGTAGTGGTCCCTCCAACACGATCGGCAACCTGATATCGGCAGTTGATGAAATTCTCGCCGATGTTCGGCCTGAGGCTCTTCTGGTACTGGGCGATACCAATTCTTGTCTTTCGGCGATCCCAGCCAAGCGTCGCCAGGTCCCAATCTTCCATATGGAAGCCGGGAACCGTTGCTTTGACATGCGGGTTCCCGAGGAAATCAACCGTCGTATCGTTGATCACACAGCAGATATCAATCTGACTTACAGCACCATTGCGCGCGACTATCTGCTACGGGAGGGACTGCCACCCGACATGGTGATCAAGACGGGTAGCCCAATGTTCGAGGTGCTAAGCCATTACCTGCCGCAGATCGAGGCCTCGACGGTTCTTTCGCGGCTTGGGCTCGATCGTTTGAAATATTTCGTCGTTAGTGCCCATCGCGAGGAGAATGTCGACAGCGACAAAAACCTGGGCAAGCTTGCCGATGTGCTGAATGCCGTGGCCGAAGATCATGGCCTGCCCGTCGTGGTCTCGACCCACCCGCGCACGAGGAAGCGGTTCGAAACGGCCGATATCCCATTTCACCCGGGTGTGCGCCTGCAAAAACCGTTGGGCTTCCACGATTACGTACATCTTGAACTGAACGCCAGGGCGGTGCTCTCCGATAGCGGTACAATCACGGAGGAAAGCTCAATCCTGAACTTCCCGGCTCTCAATCTTCGCGAGACTCATGAACGTCCGGAGGGCATGGAAGAGGGCGCGGTCATGATGGTGGGACTCAGTAGCGACAGAGTCCGCCAGGGTCTTGCCGTCCTGGAAGATCAGCCGCGCGGCGACGCGCGAGGTCTACGCCTTGTGGCCGATTACAGAACAACGAATGTCAGCGAAAAGGTACTGCGGATTATTCTCAGCTACATCGACTATGTTAACCGGGTTGTGTGGAAGAAAAACTGACCTGGTGCGTTCGGAACGCAGTCTTGTTGCTGGCAGGATCCTTCACTTTGGATCTCCGTTGCAGCCCCATCTTCGGCCCTGCGGCAGCGAGGTTGGAGACAAGGGGCACGACCAATCGCCCTGTTGCCGGGACGTGGCCTTGATGACAAGTAGGTGCGCGACGCCTTTCGGTGATGCACATCCGGTGCTAATGGCCTTCCTCTTGTTGGAATTCTGCCGCGCAGACGGGATATTGCCCACCGGGCGCGCATGCGCGTCAGCCGGAGATATTGGCGTCCGCGCGTTTTCGCGCGGGTCATCCGATCTCGGGTCGAGGGCTACAGATCTCCCGAATGGCCCGGACCGGTTGCAGGCAAAGGGTGAGAAGAGCGTTATGCCAGTGAGCCGTGGCGAGCGTGGCGCGCTCCGTTTTTAGGGGTGAGATTTCACCGTCCCGGGGGATTGCAAACGCGCTCACAGCATGTTTTTACATGGATGTTCAAGCTTGAACGGTGAAGAGTTCCTGGACGACGCAGGGCGAAAAAACGACAGGGTAGGCCGGTCGCATGAGGTATGCGGCGGTGCGGTAGCCGTGGAGCCGTCCCATATCTGATCGCAGCGCGCTTCGAAAGGACATGCACTTCCGAGTCATGCGCCTCCTCGAGTCCAACCCGCATTTGAGCCAGCGCGAGATTGCCCGGGAGCTCGGGGCAAGCCTCGGGCGCGTGAATTACTGTCTCCAGGCGCTCGCGGACAAGGGCTACATCAAGATCCGCAATTTCCAGGCGTCCAATCACAAGCTGCGCTACGCCTATGTTCTGACCCCGCGGGGGATCGCGGAGAAAGCCCGGCTGACACGGGGCTTTCTCGAGCGCAAATGGGCCGAATACGAAGCCTTGCAGGCCGAGATTGCCGCGCTCGAGGAAGAGCTTTCGCTTGGTGCGGAAGGCGCGCCGGCGCCGCGAACGAGCGGTGAGGCGTGAGGCGGTCGGGTGCGCTATTGCGGGTTTTTCCTGCCCGCTGCGCCGCTCGCGGAGGTGCGGTTGAGGCATAGCTTCATCGCTGGCTTTGAAAGAAGAGAGGTGGGGTCGAGCCGCCAAGAGACGGCAGGTGATGAACGCGTTCGTGGCAGATCCACCCCTGGCAAACATGGCCCCGCATCATGCTTCGATCCGTACTGACTGTATTTTCTCTCTTCTTGCCCGTCGGGGCCATGAGCGCCGAGTTCCGCATCGATCAGGCCAGCAAAACGCTTTTCATGGACGGCGTGATCGGTGTTGCGGATGCGGGTGAGTTTCGGCGGCTGATCGCCGGAAATGACCTGGCAAGGCTTGGCCTGTCGGGGCCGGGCGGCACTCTGCGCGCAGCACTCGCGATTGGTGAGCAGGTGCAAAGCGCGGGGCTCGCCACCTTTATTCCAGCCGGGCAGGACTGTGCGTCGGGTTGCGCGCTTGTCTTCGTCCACGGGAGAGAGCGAGAGGTAGGAGAAAATGGCCGCCTCGGCTTCCACCTTCCATTCATCGGTTTTTCACCTGATCCGACCACGGACAGCGATGAAAAGGCCCGGGAACTGGAGCGATACTGTCGCCTGTTCTCCCGCGAGGCAGATGGCCCTGGGCGTGAAGCTGACACCGGCCGCAACGCGGCGCAGGCGGAGCTTCCCGCCGAGGGCCCGGCAGGGAGAGGCATGGAGGAGCCGGGGCGCGTGGCGTTCTTTCGCTCATGCATCATTGGCACATACAGGATGTCCATCATTCTTGCCTACAAGCTCACCAGTCTTTTCCGCGAACAGGGCATTGGTGAAGAGGTTCTGACTAAGATGCTGAGCGGCAACTCCTCGAAGATGCGCTGGTACGGCCGAGATCGCGCCGAAGCCCTGAACCTGGCGACGCCCCCCCGATGAAGGCTCTTTCGATGTGTCTGCCGGGTTCGGGATCGTTGCAGCCCGCGCTTTTTCGCGGCCCTACCATTTCGTTACTTGGGGCGCCGTGTTTTGTCATCGCGCTATCGCTTCGTTGCTTGGGCATTCACTGGTGCGCTTATCGCTCCGCTACTTGAGGCGCTGTGTTGCGTTATCGGGCATTTGACAGAATATGCTGAAATAAGGAGGCCTTTTTAGTAGATGCGTATCGCGATGATCGGCACGGGCTATGTGGGGCTCGTCTCGGGGGTGTGTTTCTCGGATTTCGGCCATGACGT
>NZ_JBOCEG010000009.1:0-161060 GCF_050586465.1 Rhodovulum sp. YNF3179
TCGGCATCGTGCTGCTCGCCGTCATCCTCGACCGCGTCACCAAGGCCGCGCTCGCCCGCATCAACGCGGCACAGAAACACTAGGGGGCGGTCATGGAAGACGGCATCAAGGTTCGTGTCCGCAATCTCTACAAGCTTTTCGGCCCCACGCCGCAGGCCGTTCTGCCCCATGTGCGGAACGGGCTCGGCAAGACCGAACTCCTGGAAAAGCACCGCCATGTGCTGGGGCTGAACGATATCAATGTCGACATGCGCGACGGCGAGATCACCGTCATCATGGGCCTGTCGGGGTCCGGCAAGTCGACGCTGATCCGGCATCTCAACCGGCTGATCGAACCCACGGCCGGGGAGATCACCGTGGATGGCGAGGATATCACCGGCTATGGCCCGGACGCCCTGCGCCGGCTCCGCCAGGAACGCATGTCCATGGTGTTCCAGAAATTTGCCCTGCTGCCGCATCGCACGGTGCTGGAAAACGCCGGCATGGCGCTGGCCGTGCGGGGTGTGCCGCGGCCGGAGTATTTGGCGGAGGCCGAGAAGTGGCTCGCCAGGGTCGGTCTCGACGGGTATGGCGGGTATTATCCGCACGAGCTGTCGGGCGGTATGCAGCAACGGGTCGGCATCGCCCGCGCGCTGACCTCGAATTCCGAGATCATGCTGATGGACGAGGCGTTCTCGGCGCTCGACCCGCTGATCCGCACGGACATGCAGGACCTGCTGCTGGAACTGCAGGCGGAGCTGCACAAGACCATCATCTTCATCACCCATGATCTCGACGAGGCGCTGAAACTGGCCGATCACCTGGTGATCCTGAAGGACGGTGAGGTGATCCAGCAGGACGAGCCGCAGGAGATCCTGCTGCATCCGGGCGCGCCTTACATCGAGGATTTCGTCAGCGACATCAACCGCGCCCGGGTGCTGCGGGTGCGCTCGATCATGCGGCCGGACACCACCGTGCCGCCCGGCACGGCCGGCGCGGTGGACCACGACGCGACGCTCGAGTCGGTGATCGAGCAGTCTGGCGGCGACACGTCGCATGCCTACCGCGTGATGCGCGAGGGCGAACAGGTGGGCGTGCTGGAGATGACCGATCTCGTCCGTGCGCTGGTGCCGGCGCGGGCCGGGACCGAGCGCGCGAGCGCCGCAGTCTGACCGGCACCCCGGCGCGATCAGATCGCGCGGATTCTGTCCAGCGTCGCGCGGCTGACGGCTACGCCGTCGCGCGCCCCCCTGCGCCGCATGGCGCGGCGTCCGTCGCCGGGCAGGCGGGCGCCGGGCTCGTCGCGGATCTCGGTGACCAGGCGGCCGATCCTCTCCGCATAGGCACCGCCCGAGCTTGCGGCCGGGTCGATGGCGATGAAGAACTGGCCGGTACGCGGCGGCCCGCCCTTCGTGCCGGAAAAAGGGCTCGCATCCATGCCGAGCGTCGCGCCGGCCATGGCGGCGGCCATCGTCTCGACCATCAGCGCCAGCCCGACCCCCTTGTAGCCCCCCGACGGCGCCATCGATCCCTTGAGCGCGATCTCGGGGTCGGTCGTCGGCTGGCCATCCGGGCCGAGCGCCCAGCCTTCGGGGATGGGGAGACCCTCGCGGGCGTGTTTCATGATCTCGGACTTGGCGATGGTGCTGGCGCTCTGGTCGATCAGCAGCGCCGTGCCGCCTTCGCCGTCCGGCGCTGCCAGCGAGATCGGGTTGGTTCCGACCGCCGGGCGCTTGCCACCCGAGGGCGCGATCGAGGCCGGCGCGTTGGTGAAGCCGATCGCAAGCAGACCGGCCTCGGCCAGGGCGCGCGTATGCACGCCGAGCACGCCGCAATTGTAGGACTCGCGCACCGCCAGCGCGGCGATGCCCTGCTCGCGGGCGGCCGGGATGAGCGCCTCGAACCCGGCGGCAATGGCGCCATGCGCAAAGCCGGTGCCGGCATCCGCCACCACCAGGCCGGGGCGCGGGCGGGTGATCCTTGGCACGGCGCTGCCGTCGACCTTGCCGCAGGCGAGATGCTCGCAGTAGATCGGGATATAGGCCAGGCCGTGGCTGGCCACGCCGTCCGCCTCCGTGTCGGCGGTGGCCCGTGCCAGGGGCCGTGCGTTCGCCTCGGTCGCGCCGGCGCGGATCAGCGCGTCGAAGGCCAGCGCCTCGATCTCGTCCAGCGTCAGGGTCTCTGTTTCGGCCATGGTCGCGATCCTCTCGTCAGTCGTTGTCGGTGAGCCCGGCACCGGCGCCCGACAGGCGCCGATCTGCCGTCTCGGGGGCATAGGTGCGTTCCGCCAGCCGTTCCAGGCGCCGGATCGTGTCCTGCGCGGCCGCGGCCCGGTGACGCCGGGCCAGTGGCGCGGCGTCGGCGCGCACGTCTCGCCGGCAGGTGACGCAGGCGACACGATCCTGGTCCGGCCACGCGCCTTCGGGCGGAAGAAGCGCGCCCAGCGCCGTGAGCGTGAGCCGGGTATCACCCCAGCAGAGGGCATGCGATCGCCCCGTCTGCAAGGCAGCGGCGGCCAGGTGCGGCAGGATCAGCAGCGGGCAGAGCACCGGTCCGAGCCGCAGGTCTTCGGGCAGCGCCCGCGCCGCATCGGAGAGGGCGGTGCCCGCGGCGAGCGGGCACAGCACCGCGCCACCGGGGCGCCAGACGCCAGCGGCGTCGGGCTGCGGCGCGAGCGGTGCCGCCGCCGCGCCGTCGGTCTTTTCCAGCAGGGCCGCCGAAAGCATCGCGCCGGGCAGGCCGTATGCCTCGAGCCAGCGGGCCGTACGGCCGGCTTCCTCGGCCATGCCCCAACTGCGCCCCGCGCCGCGTGCCGCCTTGCGGACCAGCGCCTCCGTCTCGCCGAGCGAGAGCAGCTTCACGCGTCGCCCCCGGCGCGCGGCCAGGACCAGTCGTCTTCGGGCTGAGCATGCAATTCATGCGGGAAGGGTGCGCCGCGGTACATGTTGATCCGCACCCAGCGATCCGAGCGCGGGTCGAAATGGCCCGCCCCGAAAAAAGAGAGCTTGGCGCGCAGCATGTCGATGGGCGTCAGGTCGGCGCCGATGGTGTTGTCGCGGATCTCTGAATAGGGATGGCGCGCGGCGATCTGCGCGCGGCGGACGCTGTGGCGGTGGTCGGGATGGCGCAGCAGGAACCCGGCCACCGGTCCGCCCGGTGCCTCGTCGGCCAGTGCATGGTAGAGCCGCGCGGCGTCCCGCCCCGGCGCGAGCGGCTGTTCGTAGGGTCCGAGATCCTCTTCCCAGCGTTCGCCGAGACGCGGTTCCAGCTTGGCGGCCGACACGTACCAGGCGCGCGCCTGCGTCTCTGGTGCGGTCCAGTCGATTTCCAGCGCCCAACCATAGATCTCTTCGAGGATGGCGCGCAGCCGGCCCACGGTCATGGCGCCATCGATGACGAAGCCTTCCACCTCCTCGGCGCTCATGCAGCAGGCCAGCCCGTCCACCAGCGCGCCATGGGGCTCGAGCAGGAGGGAGACCAGCATCTCCTGGCCTTCCTCGGTCAGTTCCGCCTCGCCCCAGCGCCAGAGCCGGTCCCAGGGCAGCGGGCCGGAAAGGCCGGCCGCCGAGACATACGCCCTGAGCGCGTCGAGGTCGGCCGCCAGTGCCGTCAGGCGCTGGCGCTGCACCGGGTGCTCGGACCGCCAGAGCGCGACGCAGCGCTCGGCGCGGGCGCGCATCCGGTGGAAGATCCGCACGGTATCGGCGCCGGCGTCGGGCAAGCGACGGACCCGCGCGAGCGCCTCTTCGCGGGCATGGATCCAGTTGTTCAGCAGGATCGGGTGGCTGATCAGGAAGGGTGCCATGCCCAGCCCGGTGGAGTTCCCGATGCCGAAGCGGCGGCGAAGATCCGGGTCCAGCGCCACGGCTGTTCCGGGCGCGCGATGCCGTGCCATTTCCTCGACCAGGTCCATCACGAAGGCGCGCGTCAGCCAGACCGAAAGCATCTCGGCCTGGAAGGGTGGCATGAATTCCGGACGGGTCTCGATGGCCTCGCGGTCCGCGGCCCCCAGCTTGCCCGAGCCGTAGACGGCTGTCGTGCGCATCAGGTAGCCGACCTCGTCGACCCGGGCCGGGTCCGGTTGCCGGCCGGCGGCCAGCGCGTCGACCACGTGCTCGAAGAGCCGCACCGAGCGGTTCGCGCGCGAGACGGACAATTCGCGGTCGCTGACGCGGCCCGCCTCCTGGCGCGGCACGTTCTCGCGCAGGCGTGCGATGTCGCCGGCGTCGGGCACGCCATCGAAAAGGGTGAAGGTCGCGTCCCAGGCCGTGGCGATGACGCGGTCGCTTCGCTGGTCGGGGGGCAGGTCGTGGGCGAAGGCCACCAGGCTGTAGGCGCGGTCCGGGCCCCGCATGGTGTAGACGGCTTCGCCCACGCCGCGCGCGTCGATGGAAAAGACCGGCCGCTCGAAGCGCCAGTTCTCGCGCCGCAGCCGGCGCAGAAGCACCCGCATGAAGGACAGCCGGGTCTGGTGGAAGGATCCCAGCCGCGACAGACGCATCACCGTTCCCGGAGGGCGGCAGGCGATGGCGGCGTCTGTCTCGGCGCGAGCGTCCATGTTCCCTCTCCTATTCCGCGGCGCGGGCCTCCCGGCGGTCTGCGGCGGGGCCGAAGCTTTCCGCGAAGAACCGCAGCCAGTTGCCCCCCAGCAGCGCATCGATTTCGCCGCCGTCGAGGCCGGTCGCGGCGAGCCCCTCGGCCAGCCGCGGAAAATCACGGTTGTCGCGGAACCAGTCCGGCTGCGCCGGAAATCCAGGTGCGCCGGCGCTGCCCTCGCCGTAGTCGACGCCCTTGGTCCAGCGTCCCCGGCGCATCCAGTCGACGACGCTGTCCGGCTGGCCCTGGCAGAGATCCGAGCCGATCCCGAAATGATCGATCCCGTAGCTCTCTACCATGCGCGCGACCATCTCGCAGAAGGCGCGCAGCGAGCAGCCGCTGCCGTCCTTCAGGTGATGGGGATAGAGCGAGAAGCCCATCATGCCGCCGGTGCCCGTGACCGCGCGGATCACCGGGTCGCGCTTGTTGCGCAGCGCCGGGTGCCAGGAATGGGGATTGGCGTGGGTGACGGCGATTGGCCGGGTCGACATCTCGGCCGCCTCGATGGTGGACCGGTCGGCGGAGTGGCTCATGTCCACGACCAGCCCGACGCGGTTCATCTCGCGGATGACCTCGCGGCCCATGCGGGTGAGCCCGGGATCCTCGGCTTCGTAGCACCCGGTCGCCAGCAGCGACTGGTTGTTGTAGCTCAGCTGCATGAAGCGCAGGCCCAGCCGGTGCCAGACCTCGATCAGGCCGATATCGTCCTCGATCGGGCTCGGGTTCTGTGCGCCGAAGAAGATCGCGGTGCGGCCTTCCGCCCGGGCGCGGCGAACATCCTCGGCGGTGAAGCCCTGGAAGATCAGGTCGGGGTGATCCTCGAACCAGCGGTTCCAACGTTCGACGTTCAGGACCGTCTCTCGGAACGTCTCGTGATAGGCGATGGTGACATGCACGGCATCCAGGCCGCCCGCGCGCATCTGGCGGAAGATCTCTTCCGACCAGTTGGCGTATTGGAGGCAGTCGATACGGTAGCTCATGCGTTTACTCTGGGGCGCCGGCCAATGTGTAGCAAGTCTTGACCGCCGTGTAGAATTCCACGGCGTAGCGGCCCTGCTCGCGCGGCCCGTAAGAGCTTTCGCCCCGGCCGCCGAAGGGCACGTGGTAGTCGGTGCCGGCCGTGGGCAGGTTGACCATCACGCAGCCAGTTCGCGCGTTGCGGCGGAAATGCGCGGCGCGGGCGAGGGAGCGTGTGACGATGCCCGAGGTCAGTCCGAAGCGCGTGTCATTCACCACCGACAGGGCCTCTTCGTAATCCGCGACCTTCATGACGGCGGCGATCGGCGCGAACATTTCCTCGCGGTTGATCTCCATGGCGTTGGTCGTGCCGGTAAAGACGGCGGGGCTCATGTAATGGCCGTCCGTCTCCATGGTCAGCCGGTCGCCGCCGCAGGCGAGTTCCGCGCCCTCGGCCTTGCCGGTCTCGATCCAGCGCAGGTTTTCTGCCAGTTGCCCGGCACTGACGACCGGGCCCATCTGCGTCCCCTCGGCGAGCGCATGGCCGACCTTGAGGGCGCGTGCACCCGCCACCAGCTTGTCGACGAAGGCGTCGTGGACCGCCGCGTGCACCACGAGCCGCGACGAGGCGGTGCATTTCTGTCCCGTGCCGCCGAACGCCCCGCCAAGCGCCAGCTGCACGGCCAGGTCGAGGTCGGCGTCGTCCATGACGGCCAGCGCGTTCTTGGACCCCATCTCCATCTGGACCCGGGTGAGGTTCCCCATCGCCGCCGCGCCGATGGCCTTGCCCACCGGCACGGAGCCGGTGAAAGACAGCGCGTCGATCCCGGGGCTTTCCGCAAGCTGCCGCCCGATGTCGCCGCCGGGGCCCATGACCAGGTTGAAAAGCCCGGCGGGGATATCCTGTTCGGCCATGATCTCGGCCAGTGCGACCGCCGATGCGGGCACGAGGTTCGCGGGTTTCCAGATCACGGCGTTGCCGAAGGCGAGCGCCGGCGCGATCTTCCAGACCGCCGTCGCAAGCGGGAAATTCCACGGGCTGATGATGCCCACGACGCCCACCGGTTCGCGGCGGATGTCGACCTCGATGCCGGGGCGCACGCTGTCGGCGTTGCCGCCGATCTGGCGCAGGACCTCGGCGGCGTAATAGGTGAAGAACTGGCCGGCCCGGTACACCTCGCCGCGGCCCTCCGCGAAGGGCTTGCCTTCCTCGCGCGACAGCAGTTCACCCAGCGCGTCGGCGCGTGCGATGAGGGTTTCGCCGACCTTCTGCAAGACCGCCTGCCGGGCCTCGAGCCCGGTTCTCGCCCAGATGGCCTGCGCGCGGTGCGCGGCCTCGAGCGCGCGGTCGAGATCGTCCGGGGCCGCCTGTGCGTAATGACCGATGAGATCGGACAGGTCGGAGGGGCTGCGGTTCTCGACGGTCGCCTCTCCCGCGCTCCATTCGCCCGCGATGTAATTCCTGCCGATCTCAGCCATTGGCGCGCCCGTCCTCCTGTCTTGCAAACCTGCTGCAACTCTGGCCGGGCGGGTCTCGGGACCGCAAAAGCGAAGTTCTGAAATATTCTTCAATCGGGCTGAACCGGCGCGCTGAAGCGGGCCTTGCGGATGGCCTCGCAGAAGGCGCGGGCCGCCGGAGGCAGGTTGCGGTGCGGCGGGGTAAGCAGGTGGATCTCGCGGCGGAGTTCGTCGCCTTCGAGCGGCACGAAGGCGACCCCCGTGTCGCCCGGCAGAACGGCCAGCCTTGGCAGCACCGTCACGCCCACGCCTGCCCGCACCAGGGCCAGCAGCGAGGTGGTGTTCGGGACGTTGAGCCGCGCCCCGTCCCGGATGGGGGCGAAGTCCTCGTCATGGATCAGGTTGCAGAGTCCGTTCGAGATGAAGGTCTCGTCGCGCAGGTCGCGCCAGCCGCAGCGATCCTGTGCGGCAAGGGGATGATCCTTGGGACAGACGACGCCGAAGGCATCGGTGAACAGCGGCTGGCGGGTGATCTCGGTCGCGGACGGGTCGGCCGTCGCCACGCCGATATCGGCACGCTCGGCCTGCAGCGCGCGGACGACGGAGACCGAATCCATGTCGCGCATCTCGACCTGCACGGCGGGATGGGCGCGGCAGAATTCCTCGACGATGGCCGGCATGACCGCCGCCGCGACCGACGGCGTCACGGCCAGCCGGACGAATCCTGCATCGGCGCGGGCCATGCCCTCGATCGCCCGGACGCGCCGGTCGAAATGTTGCAGCGCGTCGCGGGTTTCCGCCAGGATCATCCGGCCAAGGGGCGTCAGCCGCGACTTGCGGGGCGCCTCGAACAGCGGGCCGCCCACTTCGTCCTCGAGCTGCGAAAGCATCATCGACACCGCGGACGGCGTCCGGCCCAGGGCCTGTGCCGCGTCGGCCAGGTTGCCGCGTTCGGAAACCGCTTGAAAGCAGCGCATCATTTCGAGCTTTATGGCCATATTCTTCCACGGACACGGGTCCCGTTCGGGACGCCTGGCGGCTCTCGACGGCATAGCTTAACGAGGCAGTGTTCCCGGGACAAACCGTTCCGTGGGCGGCAAGGGCAACTCGCGTGGCGATTTTCCCGATCCGGGCGTTCCGGGGGGTCGCGGGAATGATCCGCCGACCGCCCTGTCCGCGGGGCTATTCCGTCGTCGCGCGGCCGGCGATATGGCCCATGACCACCGCCGACAGCAGGCCGTTGCCCGACAGATAGCCGAAATCCCCGCTGCCCGAGACGCCGACCGCCGCGCCGCCGGCGGCGAAGAGGTTGGGCATCACGCCGCCCGTGCGACGCCGTACGCGGCCCTGCGGATCGATGGCGATGCCGCCCTGGGTGTGGAACAGCGCGCCTGTCACCCGCACGCCGCAATAGGGGGGCGCCAGCGGGTCGTCCCCGGTGAAGCGGCGCCCGTAGGCATCCGGCGTCCCGGCGACGCGCGCGGCCTCGGCGGCGGCGAGCGTCTCGGCCACCGCCGAGGGCGGCAGTCCGAAGGCTTCGGCCAGGGCTTCGGGCGTGCCGGCACGCCGGATCGCGCCCTGCGCCTCGGCTGCGCGGAAATCGGCGAATTGCGCGGCGATGCCGGCGATGCGGTCGTCGAAGACGGTCACCGCGGTTCCGCCGGGCTGGGCCAGGACGGCGCGCGCGGCCTCGGAATAGCCCTGCGATTCGTCCCAGAACCGGTGGCCCTCGGCGTTGATCTGGACGCCGCCCTCGGTGATGACGGCCCAGGTGATCAGGATGCCATGCGGGTGCGCGACATTGCCGTGGCCCTGGTAGGCGCCGAGATGCGCGGTCTCGAGCCCCAGGGCCTCTGCCCAGTCGAGCGCCTCGCCCCGGTTGCCGGCATGCCCGAAGTAAAGCGCCCCCGCGATCCGGGGCATCTCGCGGGCGACGCGGTCCGGGTTGCCGCCATAGCCGTTGCACGCCAGGATCAGCCGGCCGCAGCCGATGGCCTCGTCGGTGCCGTCGGGGCGCCGGGCCACGACGCCCGCGACCCGGGCGCCATCGGCGCAGAGCGTGTGGACATGCCGCTCGCAGACGATGGGAATGCCGCGATCCTCGCAAAGCTGGCGCAGCCGGTCTACCAGCGCCGCGCCGGACCGGTCCGGCAGGCCGTGCATGCGGCGGCGCGAGTGGCCCGGGTAATCGAAATCCGTCACCAGGGTCAGCGGCAGGCCGAGCCCGTCGGTCAGCCAGGCGACGGTCTCCGGCGCGGCCCCGGTCAGGGCTGCCACCAGGCCGGGATCCGCTTCGCCCTTGGCCTTGCGCTGGATGTCCCCGGCGAAGAGCGCCGGCCGGTCCTCGATCCCGGCCAAGGCCTGCTGTGTGGTGCCGGCGGCCGGGATCAGCCCGGCGGAGAGGGCGGTGGATCCCGCCGGGACCGGATCGCGTTCAAGGACCAGCACCTCCTGCCCGGCTTCCGCGGCGGCCAGCGCCGCCACCATGCCGCAGGCCCCCGACCCGACGATCAGCGTCTCGATGCGGAGCTCGAAGCCTTCGGCCGGGGGCGGGGCAACGGTCACGTCAGTCCCCCGCGCTGCCGTCGTAGCTGCGACCGCGGGCCAGCATTTCCGGCGTGCCGATCCGCGCGTTCAGCCCCGAGAAGTCGAACATCCTCTCGGCGAAGGCCCGGTTGGAGCCGGTCGCCTTCAGGCTGGCGTAGTAATCCTCGGCGGTGCGGGCGAGGGCGCGGACGATCCCGCCCGGGAAGATCACCAGCGAGAAGCCCAGCGCCTGCAGATCATCGGCCGAGGTGACCGGGGTCAGACCGCCCTCGACCATGTTGGCCATCAGCGCGGTCCGGCTGGCGAAGTGGCGCGCGATCTCCTCGAGCTGGTCGCGGCTGCGCGGCGCCTCGATGAAGAGCGCGTCGGCCCCCGCCTCGAGATAGGCGCCGGCGCGGTCGAGCGCCGCCTCGAACCCCTCGACGGCGATGGCGTCGGTGCGGGCGATGATCAGCGTCTCGTCGCTGGCGCGGGCCTCGGCCATGGCGCGGATCTTGCCGGCCATCTCGGCTGCCGGGATCAGCGACTTGTCGGCAAGGTGGCCGCAGCGCTTCGGGTAGCTCTGGTCCTCGACCTGCAACGCGTTCGCCCCGGCGCGTTCGTAGGCGCGCATGGTGCGCTCGGCGTTCAGTGCGTTTCCGAAGCCGGTATCGGCATCGATGATGATCGGCAGCGCCACGCGGTCGCGGATCAGCGCCAGCGTGTCGGTCATCTCGGTCATGGTGGTCAGGCCGATATCCGGCCGCCCGAGCCGCGTGTAGGCCACAGCCGCGCCCGAGAGGTACAGCGCCTCGAAGCCGGCCTGCTCGGCCAGGGTGGCGGTCAGCCCGTCATAGACACCGGGGGCGAGCAGGATCTCGCGGGCGGCGAGACGCCGGCGCAGGGTCGCGGCGCCCGCCATCAGCCCAGCTCCGGGCGCGCGCAGACCGCCGCGCAGGTGAGGATTTCGGTCACCGAGCCGAGCGCGGTCAGCGTGGCGTCGTGGACCTCGGGCTTGAACGCGCCGCACCCGTCCGAGAGCAGCAGCGTCCGCAAGTTCCGCATATGCGCGTCGCGCACCGTCGTGGCCACGCCCCCGTTGGTGACGATCCCGCCGACGATTAGCGTGTCTATGTCGAGCGCGCGCAGGATGTATTCGAGCCGGGTCTGGTAGAAGGCGCTGTAGGCGACCTTCTCCACCGCGTAGTCCGCCGGCTGCAGCGTATCGACCAGCGCGTGGCCGAAGGCGCCGGGCGCGAAGTCCCCCTTGCCGAGGAAGGGGCGCAGGGCCTTCAGGTGCGGGGCGATCAGCGGCGCGCCGCCCGGCCCCGGCACCAGCGTGAACTGGGCCGACACGAAGGCGCCGCCGCCGGCGCGCACGGCCTCGATCACCGGGGCCACGCGGGCCGGCAGCTCGGTCAGGGCCGGCGCGGTCTGCCCGGCGCGGCCATAGGCGCCCTCGGGGTGGAGGAAATCGTTCTGCAGGTCGATGGTCAGGACCGCGGTGCGGGCCGGGTCGATCGGGCCGTCATGGCTCATCGTGCCGCTCCTTCCTTGCGTTCGATCAGGATATTGCCATGGGCGTCGACGCTGGCGGCGAGCCAGGGCTCGACGAAGATCGTGGCGTCGGGCTGTTCCAGAACCGCCGGACCCTCGATCCGGGCGCCCACCGGCAGGGCGAGCCGGTCGTAGACCCCGGCCTCGTGCCAGGCGCCGCCGGCATAGACCGGGCGGGTGCCGCGCGCGGCGGTGTCGACGGCGGCATCCGCCGCCGGCGCCAGGCTCGACAGGTCGAATTTCGGGCGTTTGCCGATCACGGTGCTGCGCAGGTTCAGCACCCGGATGGCGCTGCCGGTCAGCAGGCGCCCGTAGATGCCGCGATAGGTCGTCTCGAAGGCGGCCTTCAGCGCGTCCGGCGTCAGCGGCGCCACGGTCTCCCCGGTCACGGTCACCTCCAGCGGCACGGCCACCGTGTGGGTCTGGCCCAGATAGGCCATGTCCATCTCGAAGCGCACCTCGCGGGCGGCGAACTCGGTCCCGGCGGCGTCGAGCACGCGATGCCCCTCGTCGAGGTGATCCTGCATCTGCGCGGCCAGCGCAGCGGTGTCGATCTCGGCGGCGAGCGCGCCGATGGTCTGCACGAAGTCCTGGCGCATGTCGGCGATCACGCAGCCCATGGCCGAGGTCACGCCGGGATAGCGCGGCACCAGAGCGCGGCCGAGCCCCACTTCCTCGATCATCGCGCCGGCATGAAGCGCGCCGCCCCCGCCGAAGGGCATGAAGACGAACCGTTCCGGGTCGAAGCCCCGCTCGATGGAAACCAGCCGGATCGCCCCGGCCATGTGCGAGTTGGCGACGCGGATGATCGCCTCGGCGGCGTCCATCGCCGAGAGGCCGAGCGGCTGGCCCACATGGGTCTCGATGGCGGCGCGGGCGGCGTCGACATCCAGCTGCCCGAGCCCGTCGCCCAGCGGCCGCGCGGCGTCGATCCGACCCAGGACGATATTGGCGTCGGTGACGGTCGGGCGGTCGTTACCGCGGCCATAGGCCACCGGCCCCGGGTCGGACCCGGCGCTTTCCGGCCCGATCTGAAGCAGGCCGCCCGCATCAACCGACGCGATGGAGCCGCCCCCGGCGCCGATGGTCGCGATCTCGATCATCGGCGTCCGGATCACAAGGCCGAAATCGATGGCGGTTTGCGGGCTGAGCACGCTCTCGCCGTTGGCGATCAGCGACACGTCGAAACTGGTGCCGCCCATGTCGCCGGTGATGACGTTGGAGAACCCCGCGCTCTCGGCGATGTAGCCGGCGGCGATCACGCCGGCCGCGGGGCCGGACAGCGCGGTGCGCACCGGCAGGCGGCGCGCGGTATCCACCGACATCACGCCGCCGTTCGACTGCACGATCATGAATTCGCCGCCGAAACCGCCGTCCACCAGCGCCGTCTCGAGCCGCGCCAGGTAGCCGGCCACCTCGGGCTGAAGGTAGCCGTTCAACGCGGTGGTCGAGAAACGCTCGAACTCGCGGATCTCGGGCAGGATCTCGGACGAGGCGGCGACGTGGTCGTTGTGCCAGGCCGCGCGCAGGGCGGTGACCGCGGCGGCCTCGTTTTCCGGGTTGGCGAAGGCATTGACGAAGAGGATCACCACGGCCTCGCAGCCGGCGGCGCGCAGCTCCGCGGCGGCGCTGCGCACGGCGTCGAGGTCCACCGGGGTCTCGACCGTGCCGTCGGCCCGCGTGCGCTCGGGCACCTCGCGGCGCAGGTCGCGGGGCACGACGGGGGTGAAATCGCCCCGCAGGCCCCAGGTGCGCGGCCGGTTGCGGCGGCGCATCTCGAGCACGTCCCGGAACCCCGCCGTGGTAATGACCCCGGTCCGCGCCCCCTTGCGTTCCAGGAGCGCGTTGGTCCCGGCGGTGGTGCCGTGGACCACGGTGGTGATCTCGCCCATGTCCGGGGCCTCGTGGCGGATGCCGTCCAGGAAACCGGCGGACTGGTCCGGCCGCGAGGTCGGCACCTTGGCCACCGAAGCCGCCCCGCTGCGCAGGTCGAGCGAGAAGACATCGGTGAAGGTGCCGCCGACATCGACCCCGATCATGCGCTTCGCCGTCATTGCCCGATCTCCCGCCAGGCGGTGCCGTGGCATTGATCCGCCCGGTCTGCCGTCATGTATCCAAGCCGCACGTCGCGGGCCACCTTCGCCGGATCGCGTTCCGCGGCCGGGCCGTAGCCGCCGCCGCCCGGTGTCTGCAGCCGCACGCGCTGGCCCCGGTCCAGCCGGATGCCCACCATTTTCGAGGCGAGCGGCGGCTGGTGCCAGCCGTCGGCCTGCTCGTAGTCGAACCGGTTGAGCGCGGCGTCGCCGCCCCCCGCGATCCCCTTGGGCGGAAAGCGTCCGCGTTCACCGAAGAAGAACGCCTCGGCGCCGTTTTCCTCGAGCACCTCGATCTCGTAGACCGCGCCGAGCCCGCCGCGATTGGTGCCCGCGCCGGCACTGTCGGGGCGCAGCGCCCATTGCCGGAACAGGACCGGGTAGGCGGCCTCGAGGATCTCGACGGGCGGGATCGTCGCCATCGAGATCGGGGCGTTGCCATGGTTGAGCCCGTCGCTTTCGTTCGAGGCGCCGTGCCCGCCGCCGTAGAAGCTGAACATGACCCAGCGGGCGCCGTTCGACCGCCGCCCGGCGATGGAAAGCGCGTTGATTGTCCCGTAGGCATTGGCGACGACCCGCTCGGGGGCGGCCTGCGCCGCGGCCGAGAAGATGACGTCGATCATCCGCAGGATGGTCTCGGTATAGCCGCCGGTCGGGGCCGGGAACTCGGCGGAGAGCAGGCAGTCCTCGGGGATCTCGATCTCGATCGGGCGCATCACCCCGGCATTGGCGGGAAGGGTCGGGAAGATGTGCTTGATCGCCACGTAGACGCAGGCAATCGCCGTGGGCCGGGCGATGTTGATCGGCCCGGCGGCCTGCCCGGCGGTGCCTGTGAAGTCGAGTTTCAGCCGGTCGCCCCGCACCTCCAGCGCCACGTTGATCGGCAGCGCCGCGTCGGAGATGCCGTCATTGTCGAGGAAATCCTGCGCTTCCCAGCGTCCGTCGGGCAGGCCGGCGACTTCCTCGCGCAACAGCGTCTCTGCGCGGTCGCTCAGCGTGGAGAGCGCCGCGCTCACCGTCTCGCCGCCGTATTCGTCGAGCAGCGCGTCGAGCCGCCTGACGCCGAGATCGAGCGCGCCCAGCTGACCGTTCAGGTCGCCCTCGGCCGAAAGCGGCAGGCGCGTGTTGCGCATCAGGATGTCGAGCACATCGGTCTGAACCTCGCCGCCCTTGACCAGCCGCACCGGCGGCAGAACGACCGCCTCCTGGAAAACCTCGGTGGCGGAAGGGTTGTAGTTGCCCGGCACCGCGCCGCCCACGTCGTGCCAGTGCCCGACCGAGGCCAGCCAGCAGAACAGCGCGCCATCGCGGAAATAGGGCCGCACGAGGCGCATGTCGCTGAGATGCGTGCCGCCGATATGCGCGTCATTGAAGATCCAGACATCGCCGTCCCGCGGGCCGCCCTGCGCGGCGGCCTTGTCGATCACCGCCTTCACCGCGAAGGCCATGACGCCGACGAAGATCGGCAGGCCGTTCTTGCCCTGGACCAGCGTCTCGCCGGTATCGGCGTGGTAGAGACCGTGACTGGCGTCATGCGCCTCGGCGATGATGGGATTGAAGGCGGCGCGGAAGAGCGTCGCGTCCATCTCGTCGGCGATCTGTTCCATCCGGCCGGCGAGCACGGCCAGGGTGATCGGGTCGATGGCGGCGCTCATGTCCGGCCCCGCGTCTCGCCCATGTCGTTCCAGACGTCCTGCCGGGTAATCTTGCCGGCCTCGATCTCGAAGCGGTCGATGAAGCGGATGCCGGAGAAGCCCGTGCCGTCGAGCCACGTGCCCGACAAGGTGCCGAAGCAGTAGACGATGGCCGTGGCGCCGGACTGGGCGGCGTCGAACCGCTCGTAGGTCTTCTGCACGGCCTTGTAGCGCGGCCGCGCCCATTCGATCAGCTCCTCGAGTCGGGACATGCGCACATCGCCGGGAAAGGTCATGCGGAATCCGGTGGCCAGCATCGCCCGCGCGGTGTCGAGGTCGCGCGCCTCCATCGCACCGAGGAAGCCGCGGACCAGCTCCGCCGGGTCGGGGCGGGGCGGTCCGGGGCGGCGATGCGCGCCGCCACGCATGTAATTCTCGCCGGCGTGCTCGGTCAGCATCACGGTGATGGCCTCGGGGGGTGCGGCCACGACGCTGGCGACCGCATCCGTCACGGCCCGCCCCAGCCGGCCCCGCGTGTCCGCGTCATAGCCCGCGATCAGGTCGATGGTCACAACCGGCATCGGCGTCCTCCCTGCAAACCTGTATTATTGATAGGACAGGTCATTGATCATGAAAAGAACAAAAAATTCGAGCGTGAAAGACAAAAAACTTGCATTGAGGGCCGACCCGGCTAACGATTCACCCAGAATCGGACGGAGGGAGACGTGCCGAAAGACCGCGATCCGCGCATGGCGCCCGAGGGCAGCAAGGCCCATCGCATCTTCCTGCTTCTGCAGGACGAGATCGCGCGCGGCGTGCCGGCCATGGGCGAGGCCCTGCCGGGTGAATTGCGCCTCGCGGAGGATTACGGCGTGTCCCGCGTCACCGTTCGCCGCGCCCTCGAGGCGCTGGAGGCGCAGGGCCTGGTCGAGCGGCGCGCGGGCAGCGGCACCGTCGTCTGCAAGCGCCCCGGCGACGGCGTCAGCATGAGCGCCGATCTGGCCACGCTGATGCCGCAGCTCTTGGAAATGGGGCAGAAGACCACGGCCCGCCTGCTGGATTTCTCGTACGGTGCGCCGGCCCCGTCGGTCGCCGCGGCACTGAGGCTTGGCAGCGCGGACCGCGTTCAGCGGGCGGTGCGCGTGCGGCTCGTCGAGGGCAAGCCATTCTCGCACCTGACCACCCACGTTCCCGCGGACATCGCCCAGAGCTATTCCGAGGCCGATCTCGCCAACACGCCCCTGCTGCGCCTGATGGAACGCGGCGGCGTCCGCGTCGACCATGCCAGCCAGCAGGTCAGCGCGACCCTGGCCGCGCCGCAGGTCGCCGACGCGCTGGAGGTCCAGGTCGGCGCGCCGCTGATCTCGCTGACCCGGGTGGTGCGCGACGCCTCCGGTCGCGGGGTGGAACATCTGCACGCCCTCTACAGGCCCGACCGGTTCCGCCTGGAGATGGAACTCGACCGCGTGGGTGCGGGCGACGGGCGGCACTGGACGCCGGTGGTCATGCCCGACCCGGGCCAGGGAGAGGCCGGATGACCGCGGCGCCGCGCACCTTCTTCGACAAGCTCTGGGACGCGCATCGCGTCCCGATCGAGACGGCGGGGCGGTCGGATCTTCTCTGGGTGGATCGGCATTTCGTGCACGAGGGCTCTCACCACGCCTTCGCCAAACTGGCCGAGCGCGGACTCGGCGTGGCCGAGCCCGACCTGACCTTCGGCGTGGCCGATCACTATGTGCCGACCCGCGATCGTGACGCGCCGATCGCCGATCCCGACATCGCGCGCATGGTCGAGACGCTGGAGCAGAACGCCGCCACTCACGGGTTCCAGCTCTTCGGGCTGCACGATCGCCGGCAGGGCATCGTGCATGTCGTCGGCCCCGAGGAGGGGCTGACGCTGCCCGGCCTTCTCGTCGTTTGCGGCGACAGCCACACCTCGACGCACGGCGCCTTCGGCAGTCTCGGCTTCGGGATCGGCGCGACCGAGGTGGCCCATGTCCTGGCGACGCAGACCGTTTGGCAGAGCCGGCCCGCCACCATGCGGATCCGGGTCGAGGGCAGGCTCGGCCCCGGTGTCGGCGCCAAGGACGTCGCGCTGGCCTGGATCGCGCGGCTCGGGGCCGACGGCGCCCGGGGGCACGCGGTCGAGTATGCCGGCGCCGCGGTGCGCGGGCTGTCGATGGAAGGGCGGATGACACTCTGCAACCTGTCGATCGAGGGCGGCGCGCGCATGGGTCTGGTCGCGCCCGACGCGGTGACGCTGGACTACCTGAAGGGTCGGCCCTTCGCCCCCGCCGGGGCCGACTGGGACCGCGCCTGCGCGCACTGGGCCGGCCTCGCCGGCGACCCGGCGGCGGCGCCGGACCGCGAGGTGGTGCTCGACGGCAGCGAGGTCGCGCCCATCGTCACCTGGGGCACCAGCCCGGAAGATGCGCTGCCGATCACCGGCACGGTGCCCGATCCCGCGCGGGCGCCGGACCCGACCCGGGCCCGCAAGATCGCGGCCGCGCTGGACTACATGGGACTGGCGCCCGGGCGACCGCTGGACGGGATTCCGGTCGACCGGATCTTCATCGGATCCTGCACCAATGCCCGGATCGAAGACCTGCGCCGCGCGGCGGCGGTGCTCGAGGGGCGCCGCGCGAAGGTGCCGGGGCTGGTCTCGGCGGGGTCCAGCCTGGTGAAGGCCCAGGCCGAAGAGGAGGGGCTCGACGCGATCTTCCGCGCGGCCGGGCTGGAATGGGTCGACTCGGGCTGCTCCATGTGCGTCGGCATGAACGGTGACCGCGTCGCCCCCGGGGAACGCTGCGCCTCGACCACCAACCGCAATTTCCGCGGCCGGCAGGGGCCGGGCGCGCGCACGCACCTTATGTCGCCGGTGATGGCGGCAGCCGCGGCGGTGACCGGCACACTGACGGATGCAAGGCCGCTGCTGGCCGGGCGGGAGGTCGCATGACCGGCTGGACGCATCACCGGGGCAAGGCCGTGGCATTGCCGGTCGAGGGTATCGACACCGATCAGCTGATTCCCGCGCGGTTCATGTCGCGGCCGCGCGCCGCCGGCTATGGCGATTTCCTGCTCCACGACCTGCGTTTCGACGCCGACGGCACGCCCGACCTGGATTTTCCGCTGAACCGGCCCGAAGCCGCGGGCGCCTCGATCCTGGTGACGCGGCGCAATTTCGGCGGCGGCTCCTCGCGCGAGGCGGCGGTCTACGCGCTGGCCGATTTCGGGTTCCGCGCGGTGATCGCGCCCAGCTTCGGCGACATCTTCGCGGCCAACGCGGTCAATAACGGCCTGCTGCCGGCACGCGTCACCCCCGCGGCGGCCGAAACCTTGCTGGAGATACTGGAGCGCGCGCCCGCCCGGATGGAGATCGACCTCGAGGCGTGCAGCGTCGCGGTGGCCGGGGGCGGAGAGGAACACGCCTTCACGCTCGACGACGCGATGCGCGAGAAACTGGTGAATGGCTGGGACGACATCGACCTGACACGGCGCCACGCGCCGGCGCTCGACGCCTGGCGGCGCGGGCTGAAGACGGACCGCCCCTGGCTGTGGCCAGGCGGCGGAACGGGGTGAGGCGCCCTGCCGGGCGTCGCGCGAAGCAGGGGGCGGAAAGCCCCGCAACAGGGAGGGGCCTCGCGGGGCCCGCAACGAAGGAGACAAACCATGCGACACGTCCTGACATCCGGACTTCTGGCGGGCGCGACGCTCGTGGCGTTACCGGCGAGCGCCCAGGAGCAGACCCTGACGGCGGTTCACGCCTTTCCGACGACGCTGATCTACACCCAGAGCTTCCTCGAGTTCGTCGACAAGGTGAACGCGGCCGGCGAGGGCGTCGTGCAGATAGAGGTGCGCGGCGGCCCCGAGGCCATCGGCATGTTCCAGCAGCCCGACGCGGTGCGGAACGGCGTGGTGGACATGGTCTACACGCCCGGCAGCTTCTACGCCGGCGCGCTGCCGGAGAAAGACGCGATGGTGGCCTCGAACATCACCGCGATCGAGGCCCGCGAGAACGGCGGCATCGACCTGATCAACGAGATTCACCAGGAGAAGATGGGGGTCTACTACCTCGGCTGGTTCGACTCGGGTGTCAGCTACAACCTCTGGACCGTCGACAAGCCGGAACTGGACGCGGACGGCAATCTCGACGTGTCGGGCTGGAAGCTGCGCGGCAACCCGGTCTACAACGCCTTCTTCACCGAGTATCTCGGCGCGCAGGTCATCGACCTGCCCACGACGGACGTCTATGCCGGTCTCGAGCGCGGCGTCGTCGATGCCAGCGGCTGGACCCAGATCGGGCTGATGGACCTGAAATGGGACGATTTCGTCAACTACCGGATCGAGCCCGATTTCTTCTCGACCGATCTCGGCGTGATCGTGAACCTCGACAGCTGGAACGAGCTGAGCGACGAGGCCAAGAGCATCCTGCAGGAGACCGCGATCGCGCATGAGCGCAGCAGCGTCGAGAAGCTGCGCGAGCGGCGCGACGAGGAATTCGCGGCCCTCGAGGAAGGCGGCATGCAGGTGGTCGAGCTTACCGGCGAAGCGGCGTCCAACTACCTCGCCGCCGCGCGCGAGAAGACCTGGGAGCGGATGCGCACCCAGATGGAGAAGCACCCGATGGGGCTCGAGCATTACGATGCGCTGCTCGAGCATTTCTACGACCCGTCGCGCGATCCGGGCCAGTAAGCCCGCCGGTCCGGCGGCCCCGCGCGGTGGGGGCGCCGGGCCGTGCCATCGAAAGGTGCCCGCATGAAGCGGCTGGTCCAGCTGTACGACCTGATCCTGACCGGCATGGCCCTCCTGGCAGGGGGGCTGCTGGTCTGGCTTATGGTGTCCATCCTGATCTCGGTGACGATGCGGAATTTCGGGATGCAGCCCTTCGCGTGGCTGTTCCTGTCCGGGGAATACGGGCTGTTCTACCTGACCATGCTCGGCGCCCCCTGGCTGGTGCGCGAACGGGGCCATGTCCATGTCGAGCTGGTGACCGCGATGTTGCCGGGCCCGGCGCAGAGGGTGCTCAGCCGGCTGATCGCGCTGGCCTGCGTGGCGCTCTGCGCGCTGCTCGCCTGGAAGGGGCTCGAGCTGGTGCAGCAGAACTACGCGCGCAACGACTATGACGTGCGCGCCTATTTCACGCCGAAATGGATCCTGACCATCGCCTTCCCGGTGTCGTTCGGGATGATGGCGGTGGAATTTGCGCGCTTCGTCTTCGGGCGCAAGCTGATGCATTCGGGCCAGGCGGGGATACACGAGTGATGGAGTGGTATGCGGCGCTCGCCCTGCTTCTGGGATCGATCGTTTTCCTGATGGCGCTGGGCATGCCGGTCGCGCTGGCTTTCCTCGCCGCCAACGTGCTGGGCGCCTGGGTTTTCATGGGCGGGGCGCAGGGCGTGGTGCTGATGCTCGACAACGGTTTCGGGGCGCTTTCGAAATTCGCCCTGATCCCGATCCCGCTGTTCCTGCTGATGGGGGAGCTGTTCTTCCACACCGGGCTCGGCGCGCGCATGTTCAACGCCATCGACCGGCTGCTGGGGCGGTTGCCGGGGCGGCTGTCCTACGTGACCGTGCTGGGGGGCACGGGCTTTGCCACGCTGTCGGGGTCGTCGATGGGGTCCACGGCGCTGCTCGGCTCGCTGATGGTGCCGGAGATGAACCGGCGCGGATACAAGAACAAGATGTCCATCGGGCCGATCCTCGGCACCGGGGGCCTCGCGATCATCATCCCGCCCTCGGCGCTGGCGGTCCTGCTTGCCACGCTGGCCAAGATCGACGTGGGCGCGCTGCTCATCGCGGGGGTCATCCCCGGGCTGGTGCTGGCCGCGCTCTATATCGGGCTGATCTTCCTGCAGACCCGTGCCGACCCGGGCGCGGCGCCTGCCTACGAGGTCGCGCCGATCCGCCTGGCGGCGAAGGTCGGCCTGGTCCTGCGCGACGTGGTGCCGATGACCGGCATCATGGTGATCGTCGTGGCGATGATGCTCTGGGGTATCGCCACCCCCTCGGAGGCGGCGGCCTTCGGCGCGCTCGGCGTCATCATCCTGGGCGTGATCTACCGCTGCCTGTCCTGGGAGGTCATCCGCAAATCCGTCGAGGGGGCGCTCAAGGTCACGCTGATGGCCTACCTGATCGTCTTCGGCTCGGCGACCTTCAGCCAGCTGCTGGCGTTCTCGGGGGCGTCGCACGGCCTGATCGACTGGTCGACGGGCTTTGACCTGGTGCCCGTGGCGATGCTGCTGGCGATGTTCGGGGTGCTGCTGATCCTCGGCATGTTCATGGAGCAGATCTCGATCATGCTGCTGACGGTGCCGATCTTCTTCCCGCTGGCGGAAAGCCTCGGCTTCGACCCGATCTGGTTCGCGCTGATCATGCTGCTCGGGCTCGAGATCAGCTTTACCACTCCGCCATTCGGGCTGCTGCTCTTCGTGATGAAGGGCGTCGCGCCCCCGGGGACGACGATGCGCGACATCTACCTGTCGGCGCTGCCGTTCATCCTGTGCTCGCTGATCCTGGTGGCGCTCCTGGTAGTGTTCCCGGGACTGGCGCTCTGGCTTCCGGGGCGGTGACGCGGCGGCACGTGACGACGGCGTGCCGGTCGCCGCATGCGCGGGCTTTCCGATCCTGTGAGCGGTCGTGGCGACCATCATCCTTGAGACCGTCCTCACGGGGCCGCTGCCCTTCGCGGCCTGCATGGTGGTCGCCGTCAAGTTGCCCGGTCTCTTCCCGGGACCGGCGCCCTGGCTTCCCGACCTTGTGATGGGGCCAGACCGGGGTGCGCGACCGGACCCTTATCGCCGCGGCCGCGGAAAAACGCCTGCAGAGGACCGGCCGGGATGCCCCGCGACCTTTGCCCGCGGGAGGGATCGGAAGCCCGGAAAGCCAGAATAGAAAGCTCGAAAGCCCGGGGAATTTTGCCCCCGGGCCCCGGTTCCGGGGCGCCGGTGCGAGCCCCGCGACACCAACCGGAAAACCAAGGCCTTCGATCGTACCCGCGGTGTTCGACACGCGTTGGGGCGCCCGTTAGGTTGCGACCGGAAAGGGGGACGCGGGATGACCCAGCCTGCCAGCGCGACCACGTCAATCCTGGGAGATGTCGGCGCCGTTTTTCGCGTGTCGGTCGCGATCGTCGTGATCTTTGTCCTGGCGGCCGCGATCGCACCGGGGGCGGTGGAGCGCGCCGCGCAGGCGGTGCTGCATGCCACGGCGACGAATGTCGGCTGGATGTACCTGCTGGTGATGACGGGCTTCGTCTTTTTCGTGCTGTTCCTCGGCCTCTCGAGGATCGGGGGCATCCGGCTGGGCGGCCCGGAAGAGCCGCCAGAGTTCTCGTTTCCGAGCTGGCTCGCGATGATCTTTTCGGGCGGCATGGGCGTGGGGCTGGTGTTCTGGGGCGTCGCCGAGCCGATGATGCATTTCAACGATCCCCCGCTCGGCACCGGGCTGCCGCGCACGGCCGAGGCAGCCCAGACCGGCATGCGCTATGCTTTCTTCCACTGGGGGCTGCACCAATGGGCGAATTTCGCTTTGGTGGGGCTGGCCATCGCCTATGTCCGGTTTCGCCACGACAGCCACGGCCTGATAAGCGAGACCTTCCGCCCGCTTCTGGGCGCGCGCGTGGACACCGGCTGGGGCAAGGCCATCGACGTGTTGACCGTCGTCTCGACGGTCTTCGGCGTGGCCACGACGCTCGGGCTCGGAGCGCTGCAGATCAACAGCGGGATCGCGCAGCTGACCGGCATCCCCTACGGCTTCCCGGCGCAGCTGGCGATCCTCGCCGTCATCGGGGGGCTCTTCATGCTGTCGGCCATGACCCCGCTCGATCGCGGCGTCAGGCTGCTGAGCAACGCCAACATGCTGCTTGCCGCGGCGCTTCTCGGGGCGGTTCTGCTCTTTGGGCCGACATCCTTCATCTTCGGGGTGCTGACCCAGACCCTGGGGGAATACCTCGGCAACGTGATCCAGATGAGCCTTGTCACCTCGCCCTATTCGAACGGGGCGTGGGTCGAGCAATGGACCATGTTCTACTGGGCCTGGGGGCTGAGCTGGGCGCCCTTCGTCGGCAGTTTCATCGCCCGGATCTCCCGCGGGCGGACCATCCGCGAATTCGTGCTCGGCGTGATGATCGTCCCGGTGGCGCTGAGCATGCTGTGGTTCTCGACCTTCGGCGGCGCGGCAATCCGGTTCGAGATCTTCGAGAACGCCGGTATCGCCGATGCCGTGGCGGCCGAGGTTCCGGCCGGGCTCTACGCCCTGCTCGACCAGTTGCCCGGCGGCGGGGTGCTCACGGTCGCATCCATCCTCCTCGTCGGCATGTTCCTCGTGACCTCGGCCGACTCGGCCACCTTCGTGCTTGGCATGTTTACCTCGAAGGGCGTGCTCAACCCGACGCGGCTGGTCCGGGTGCTCTGGGGCTGCCTGCAGCTGCTGATGGTGGTGGTGCTGCTGCTGACCGGCGGGCTGGATAGCCTGCGGACGGTCTCGATCATCGCGGCCTTTCCCTTCATGCTTCTGATGATCCTGATCGCGGTCTCGCTGTACCGCGATCTCTCGCAGGAGATCGCGGCGCGCGACGAGAAGGCGCGGGTTCTCGAGCAGCGGATCGAGCGCCTTCTGCTGCGGGAGTCCGAGCGCGAGGCGGCCGAGAAGGCCGAGGCCGAAGTCCATCCGACCGTTCCCGAAAACGGGCAAGGGGCGCCGTCCACCGACCTCGAGGAGGACGGTCCCGGCCGCTGATCCAACCCGGATCGGACGCCGCGGGGGCGCCTAGCCGAAGAGGACGCCCAGCAGCCGGAACGTCGCCGCCGACAGGGCCGCCGCCGCCGGCACCGTGACGACCCAGGCGGCCACGATCGTGAGGAAATGCGAGCGGCGCACAAGCTTGCGCCGGCGCCGTTCCGCGTAGGGCAGCGTCAGGGGCGGTGCCGTCCTCTGCCTGTTGGAGACGGCGCGCCTCTGCATGTACCATTCGCGGAAGAAGCCGACCCCGAAGACCCCGCCGATGGCGATGTGGGTGGAACTGACCGGGAGCCCCAACCAGGACGCGATGAGCACGGTGATCGCGGTCGACAGCGCGACGCAATACGCGCGCATCGGGTTCAGCTTGGTGATCTGGTCGCCGACGAGGCGGATGAGTTTCGGGCCGAACAGGATCAGCCCGAGCGAGATGCCGAAGGCCCCGATCATCATGACCCAAGCCGGAAGCGCGACCCGGTCGGAAAAGGCGCCGGACTCCTGCGCATGGACGATGGCGGCAAGCGGCCCCACGGCGTTCGCGACGTCGTTGGCCCCGTGCGCGAAGGAAAGCAGCGCCGCCGAGATCACCAGCGGGAAGCCGAACAGCGCTTTCAGGGACTTGTTCCGGTTCTCCATGCCCGCGGCCTGCCGGCGAATGACGGGGATCGCGGCCAGCCAGGCGATCAGCCCGGTTGCCGCCCCGAGCCCCAGCGCCGCCCCGATGTCGACCGAAACGACCCGTTTCAGGCCTTTCATCGCCAGATACGCGGCGAAGGTCCCGGCCATCACACCGATGAGGACGGGCACCCATTTCCGTGCCGCCGCGATCTTGTCCTCGCGGTAGATGATGCGTGCCTTGATGAAGGCGAGGACCAGCGCCGCGATGGCCCCGCCCAGCGCCGGCGAAACGACCCAGCTTGCGGCGATCGCGCCCATCGTGGGCCAGTGCACCGCCGACAGGCCGGCCGCCGCGATGCCGGCCCCCATGACCCCGCCCACCACGGCATGGGTCGTGGATACGGGGGCGCCGATCCAGGTCGCGATGTTCACCCAGAGGGCCGCCGACAGGAGCGCCGCTATCATGGCCCAGGTGAAAACCCGCGCATCCGCGACGCTGTCCGCGTCGATGATTCCGTTCGAGATGGTCGAGACGACGTCCCCGCCGGCGATCAGCGCCCCGGCGGTTTCGAAGATGGCGGCGATCGCGATCGCGCCGGTCAGCGACAGCACCTTCGCGCCGACGGCCGGCCCCATGTTGTTCGCGACGTCGTTGGCACCGATGTTGAGCGCCATGTAGGCGCCGAGGCCCGCCGCGATGACCACGAAGAGCGTGCCCGGGGCGAACCCGAACACGATCCCGGCGACGAGGACCGCGAGCAGAACGAAGATCAGCGCGGCCCCGAAACCGATCAGCGGGCGTGCCACGTAGGCGGTGGCGATCTCGACGCGCCCCATCCGGGTCAGATCCTTGTCGAGGGTGTGCCAGTTTCTTTTCCGAACGGGTTTCTTCACGGCGCGGAATGATCCTGCATGGATGGGGCGTCTGCGACGCGCCGATGGCACGTCTCCTCGCCCGTGACAAGGCCGTGACGGCCGTGACCGGGGATCGCCGGTCGTCGGCAGCGCGCGTAGGGCGTGGCGCGTGAAACCGCGCGTTCCCCATGACGGCACGGAAAACGTCGGCTATGAGGGGGCGTGCGGCAACGCACCCGGCGCCGTGGCACGGGATCGACCCGGAGGAGGATCATCGGTGGAGTTTTCGACGGAATTCAAAGGCCGCGAGGAAGAGATCGCCGACATGTTCGCCGCGACCTTCACCGACTCCGAGGGGGCGGAGGAGGGCACGCTGATCGGCGGCTTGGTGCGCGAGCTCCTGATCGGCACGCCGGACGCGGATCTGCACGTGTTCATCGCCCGGTCCGACGGGGCGATCGTCGGCGCGGCGATCTTTTCCAGGCTGCGCTATGCAGGGGATGCGCGCTCGGTCTTCATCCTGTCGCCGATGGCGGTGGCGACCGGCCGGCAGGGCGCGGGGATCGGCCGCGACCTGTTGCGCCACGCGCTGGGCGCGCTGCGCGTCGCTGGTGTCGAGATCGCGGTGACCTATGGCGACCCGGCCTTCTACGGACAGGTGGGCTTCCGGCCGATGACGGAAGAGATCGCCCCCGCACCGCTGCCCCTCAGCCATCCCGAGGGCTGGATCGGCCAGTCCCTGACCGGCGCGGAGCTGACCCCTTTGCGTGGTCCCTGCACCTGCGTGACCGCCCTGGACAAGCCCGCCCTGTGGTAGGGCGCGCCCCGCCGGCCCCGTCCCGTCCCGTTCCGACCCGCCGCGATCCTGTTCCGCGTCCGCAGCCGCCCGGTACAGGTCTTGTACTGGACGCCCCCGGCATCGAGTCGGCACCCTGTGTGCGCGGCCGGCCGATGGCCGCGTTACACAGACTGGAAGGAGCACACCCATGGCAGAGCCACTTCTCCGCGAACTCTCCACCGTTTCGCTCTACGAACGGCTTGGCGGGGCGTCCGGCGTGCGACGACTGGTCGACGAGATCGTCGAGGCCCATATGCGCAACCCCGTCATCAAGGCGCGATTCCTGCCCTACAGGGAGGATCCGGACAGGCTCGACGCGACCAAGCAGCAGCTTTGCGCCTTCTTTGCCGCCGGCAGCGGCGGGCCTGAAAGCTATACCGGACGCAGCATGCCCGAGGCGCATCGCGGCATGAATATCGGCGAGGCCGAGTACATGGCGGCAACGGATGACATCCTGTCCGTCATGGAAAGCCATGGCTACCACGCCGATGTGCGCAAGGACGTGCTTGCGATCGTCTATGCCCTGAAAGACGAGATCATGCGGGCCTGATCCGGCCCGGCGCGCCGGGCCGGGTCCGGCGCGTCGACACGGCGGGCCGCCATCGCGATGGAACAGCGCGGGGATATGCAGTAGCTATCGGGCGGACCGGTCCGGCCGGACCGGTCGCCGCGTTTCGAAAACCGCGCCAGGAAAGGGCTTTGCCGATGTTGTTCCAGACCCCGCAGGGACCGCGCGATCTGAGCGTCGCGCAAGTTTTCGTCGCCGGCTGGACCGGCCGCGACAGCGGCCAGGTGCAGCATCATATCCGGGAACTCGAGGCGATCGGCGTGGCACCGCCGTCGGAGACCCCGCTCTTTTACCGGGTTTCGGCGGCGCTGCTGTGCCAGAGCGACAGTATCCAGGTGCTTGGCCCGGACACGTCGGGCGAGGCGGAACCGCTGATCGTCCGCTCCGGCGGCCGAACCTGGCTCGGCCTTGCCTCGGACCACACGGACCGCAAGCTCGAAACCCATTCCGTCGCGCATTCCAAGCAGGCCTGCATGAAACCCGCCGCCGGCACGGTCTGGCCAATGGACGAGGTGGCCGGGCATCTCGACCGGATCGAGATCCGGTCATGGCTTCTGGAGAACGAGGCCTGGGTTGCCTACCAGGACGGCACGCTCGCCCAGATCCTGCCGCTCGAGGACCTGATCGCAGGCGCGGCCCTTCCGGACGGCGCGGCGATGCTTTGCGGCACGGTGCCGGCGGTGGGCGGGGTGCGCGCCGGCGACGGGTTCAGCATGGAATTCCACGATCCGGTGCGCGACCGCACGATCCGCGCCGCGTACCGGACGGTCAGTCTCGAAATCGTTTCCTGACCGGCCCGCCGGCGATCGGGCAAGGCGCGTCTGGCGGATCTTGTCCCGTCATGCTTTGATTGGGCGCCCGGCGCGCGCCATCGGCGCGGACCCGTCCGGGCGCGCATCGCCACGCGGGCAGGGAGGTGCCGGAACCATGTCGGAAGACGCCGAACGCGACCGGGACGAAAAAACCGGGTGGACGCCTACGAGAAGGTCCCTTCGGCGGTCATATTCGAGGCCATCCGCCGTGAGGGCGAACACGAACTGTCGCGGCCGTTCAGCGCGCTCTGGTGGTCGGGGGTGGCGGCCGGGCTTGCGATCAGCACCTCGGTTCTGTGCAAGGGCTTTCTCGAGTCGATCCTGCCCCATGCCGACTGGGCGGCGGGCGTGTCGAACCTGGGCTACACGGTGGGGTTCCTGATCGTCATCCTCGCCCGGATGCAGCTCTTCACGGAAAACACGATCACGCCCATCCTGCCGCTGTTCCTGGCCCCGAGCCGGGCCAACTTCTACCAGACCGCCCGTCTCTGGAGCATCGTTCTGGCGGCCAATCTCGTCGGCTGCGCAGCCGCCGCGGTGGTGCTCGTGCACGGCCATATCCTGCCGGAAGCCCGGTTCGACGGCATTCTGACCGTGTCGCGCCACTACGCCGAGGCGACGGCGCTCGAGCATTTCGCCTGGGGCATTCCGGCCGGCTTCATCATCGCGGCGCTGGTCTGGATCCTGCCCCGGATGGAAGGCGCGGGCGAGGTGCTGATCATCGTGATCCTGACCTACGTCATCGGCCTTGGCGGCATGTCGCACGTCGTTGCCGGCTCTACGGAGCTGTTCCTTCTGGTGGTGCGCGGCGAACTGGGGCCGGTCGAGGCGGTTCTCGGCGGCATTCTCCCGGCCTTTGCCGGAAATGTCCTCGGCGGCACGGGCATATTCACCGCGCTGACCTATGCACAGCTGCGCGAGGAGATCTGACCCGGGCGACCGCCGGCGGCGGGCATGGGACCCCGGTGCCCCCCGGCCGCTATGCAGGCGCCGCGGCGGGCCCGCGCACGGCCATCACGTTGCGGGCGATCTCGTCGAGATGGCTGTCCCATGACCCGCAGCAGCCGCCCCAGATATCGGCGGCGGGATAGCGCCGGGCCAGGTCCCCCATCTGCCGGCCGAGTTCCGCCGGGTCGCCTTCCTCGATATGGCCGAGCTTGCAGAGCGATACCTTGTCCATCTCGGCCGCGTTGGGCCGGAATGACCGGATGCGACCGGTCCAGTCGCCGGGGCCGAGCGCCGGTTCGAACTCGACCGGGTGGGAACAGTTGATCCCGTAGGACTCCGGCCGGGCCTCCCCGGCTTCGGCGTCGGTGGTCTCGATGGCCTCGCGCAGGCTCGGGCCCGAACTCAGGCGGTGAGCACTGTTCAGGGTGAAGGACATGTTGAGCGGCACGCCGGCCGCGGCCGCCGCCCGGCTGACGCCGACCGCCTCGGGGATATTGTTGAAGGTCGCCGCCCAGACCAGATCGACGCCGCAGTCCTTGAGCGTCGCGATCTGCGTGGCGTGATAGTCGGCGGCGTCTTGCGCCGTGATGTTGCCGCCGGTCCCGTAGGCGTCGCCGCGCGGTCCGACGCAGCCGCAGATCGCGATATGCGGTATCTGGTCGCGATAGGGGGCGGCCACCTCGCGCAGGAAATCGATGCACTTGTGCTGCATCTCGGCCAGGCCGGCGGCGGAATAGCCTAGCTTTTCGCCCCAGTCCGGGCTGGCGCGGTAGTCGAAGCCGGCCATCGCGGCACCCATGCCGTGGGTCGCGGCCACGTCCAGATAGCGCCGATACATGTCGCGCAGATCCGTGACGGCCTGTGGATCGTCGAGCAATTCGAACATGGCGAATTCGCGCAGCCGATGGCCATGGCGGTACATGATCTCGGTCTCGGTGCCGCCTTCGGCGAGGTAGGTGATCCCGCTTGCCGCGGGGGTGAAACGCGCGGTCTTGGACATGGCGACCTCCTGCCTGCCCTTTTCGGGCGAAAAGGTTAGCCTACCACGACTCACCCCGCCCCTGTCCAACCCGCGCCGCAGGGGCAATGACGGGCGGGGCCGGGCGGCCCCGCCAAGGGCCGATCCCGCGACGCCTTCAGGACAGGATCGGTACGGCGAGCGCGATGGCGGCCGCCAGAACGGCGAAGAGGCCGAGGAACCGGTAAATGCGCCGCCTGTCGCGCCGCGAGGCCAGCGCGCCGCGATAGTCGAAGCGTTCGTATTCCACCATGTCGAGCGGCATGCCGAGCCCGATCAGCGCGTCGGAGACGCCGGTGATCATCGGGCCGGGGCCGCAGATGAGCGCCAGGGTGCGGTCGCGCGCCAGATCGCCCAGCAGCCGGTCCAGCCGCGCCGGGTCGAGCCGGCCCACCTCGCCGGTGAATCCCGGGGCGTCGGCCTCGCTCAGCAACATGACCTCGAGGTCGATCACGTCCTTCGCGGCCTCGATCTCCTCGAGGCAGGCGAGGTTGCCCGGCTGACCGACCGCGTAGGCCAGGCGCACCGGGCGCCGGTCCCTGCGCGCCACGAGATCGCGCAGCAGCCCCATGATCGGCCCGATCCCCGCACCGCCGGCGATCAGCAGGATCGCGTCGGCGTCGCGATGCTCCAGCGTGAAGCTGCCATGGGGGCCGTCGATCCCGATCGGCGTGCCCGGGGCCAGCTGTCCCGCGCGGTTGGTGAAATCGCCGGCTTCCTTGACGATCAGGCTCAGCCCCGGCCGGGCCGGGCTGTCGGCGATCGAGAACGGATGATCGAGCAAGGGGAACCGGCCGCGCCCCTCGGTCATCCAGACGAATTGACCGGCCTTGTAATCCATGTGTGGCGTGCTCTCGCCGGGCTGGATGTCGAGCTCCCATGTGCGGTCGGCGAGGCGCGTGACGGATCGTAGTTGCCACGGGTGCGTGTGTAGCCGCGCCCAGCGCCAGCCGTAGAGCACCGCCATGACCAGCACGATCGCCCCGGCCACACCCCACCAGAGCCCGGCAAGCGCACCGCCCGCGCTGAACCGGCCCACGGTCAGCGCGTGATGCAGCCCCGCGCCCACGGCCGTCAGCCCCAGCAGGAGATGCGTGGCCCGCCAGAGCTCGTAGCGCCAGGGCAGGCGGTCGCGCAGGAAGGCGGTGGGCACCAGCAGGACCAGCGCGGCCAGCGCGACGATGCCGGAGCGGTAATGCGGGCTGGTGTGATAGGCGACCAGCCGCTCGATCCCCAGCGCGCGCGATTCGGTCCAGGTCGGGATCACGTAGAAGACGGGATGCAGCAGCAGCGCCAGCAAAAGCCCCCAGGCGGCGATCTTGTGGAACGCCATGACCTTGTCGATCCCGAGCCGCCCCGACACCGTTTCGAACCGCCCCGAGGTGAAGAACTGCACCGCCATGCCCGACAGCGCCACGAGCCCGAGCGCGGCCGCCGCGGCCTCCCACGGGTGGGCCGGCGCCACGTGCCGCCCCGCCGCCAGTGCCAGCGGCAGGAGGCAGGCGGCAAGATAGGCCAGCGCAAGGGCCCGGCCGCTGGGCCTGGGCAGGTCGCGCGCGCCGGCGCGCGGAGCGGATCGGTTGATCTCGGTCATGGGGTTTGCCGTCCTCCTTCCCGGAACGCGGCGTCAGTGATGACGCCGCGCTGTGAAAATGCTTTGATACCGATCAATGTCATCAGAGGCTCACAGAGTCATGTAAAGCTTCGGCGAACCCTATTTTCGGAGGTCTCCATGCGCGTTTCCCGTCTGTCCAGAGCCATAGGTGCCTTTATCCTGGGCATAACCTTCGCCCTGCCGGCCGCGGCGCAAGAGGGGTCCAGCCTGTCCCGGCTGGTCGACCAATGGATCGCCTCGCCGCATGGGGATTACAGTTCCGAATCCTTTACCCACTGGAACGAGGACGGTGCGGTGCCCGTCAATTGCGCCGCCTGCCATTCCGGTCCGGGCTTCTCCGATTTCCTCGGGGCCGACGGCAGTGCCGCGGGCGTGGTCGACCATCCGGCGCCCATCAACGCGCCGGTCGATTGCGCGGCCTGTCACACCAGCGCGGCCGAGACGCTCGACACCGTGTCCTTCCCGTCCGGCGTGACGATGTCCGGGCTTGGATCGTCGGCCATCTGCTCGGTGTGCCACCAGGGGCGGCAATCGACCGATTCCGTCGAGGCCGCGCTGGAAGGCAAGGCCGACGACACGGTCGATCCCGAGCTCGGCTTCCTCAACATTCACTACGCCGCGTCCGCCGCGACGCTGATGGGCAGCGACGCGCGCGGCGGCTACCAGTACCCGGGCAAGAGCTATGCCGGGCGGTTCATGCACGTGCCGAGCGCGAATACCTGCACCACCTGCCACGAGCCCCACACCACCGAGGTCGCGACCGAGGGCTGCGTCGCCTGCCACCAGGGTATCGAGGAACTGAGCGACATCCGGACCCGGCATGCCGACTTCGACGGCGACGGCGACACCGCCGAGGGCATCCACGGCGAGATCATGACATTGCACGGCATCCTGGCCGAGCGCATCACGGCCTACGCGGCCGATGTGGCCGGCACGCCGATCATCTATGACAGCCATGCCTACCCCTATTATTTCACGGATACCGACGGCGACGGCACCGTCGATGACGGCGAGGCCGCCTATCCCAACCGCTACCAGAGCTGGACCCCGCGCCTGCTGCGTGCGGCCTATAACTACCAGGTCGTGGCCAAGGATCCCGGCGGCTACAGCCACAACCCGCAGTATTTCCTGCAGCTGCTCTATGACAGCATCGAGGATCTCTCGGCGCAGCTGGGTGTCGAGACGGGCGCGCTGACCCGGCCCTGACCCTGCACCCGCGCGCATGGCGCATTCGCCCAATTTTCGGGCGTGGCCGCTGGGCCGCGCCCAAAATCGCGGCAAGAAGGTGGGCGGTCCGGTTTGTCGCAGGGTGGCGATGATGCGCGGCCCCGCAACAGTGGGTTCACTCGTCGTCGACGCTTAAAGCAGGAGGACAAGATGCTGCGTTCGATTCTCACTGCCGCCGTGGCCGCGTTCGGGCTGTCCGGGCCGGCGCTGGCCGAGACCTCGGTGCCCTTCGCGCTGGACTGGAAGTTCGAGGGCCCCTCCGCCGCCTATTTCGCCGCCATAGACAACGGCCATTTCGCCGAAGAAGGGCTCTCGGTCGAGGTGTCCGCTGGCAAGGGCTCTCTCGACGCGATCCCGAAGGTCGCGACCGGGGCCTTCCCGATGGGCTTTGCCGACATCAACAGCCTGATCAAGTTCCTCGACCAGAACCCGGGCGCGCCGGTCACGGCCGTCATGATGGTCTATGACAAGCCGCCCTTCGCCGTTGTCGGGCGCAAGAGCCTCGGCGTCTCGGCGCCGGCCGACCTCGAGGGTTCGGTGCTCGGCGCGCCGCCGCCCGACGGGGCCTGGGCGCAGTTCCCGATCTTCGCCAGGGAGAACGGGCTCGACATGGACAAGATCACCGTCGAGCCGGTGGGCTTCCCGACCCGCGAGCCGATGCTGGCCGAGGGCGAGGTCGACTCGGTGACGGGCTTTTCCTTCTCGTCCTACCTGAACCTCGTTCGTCTCGGCGTGCCCGAGGACGACATTTCGACCATCCTGATGGCCGATCACGGCCTGGCGCTTTACGGCAATGCCATTATCGCCAACACCGATTTCGCCGAGGCCAACCCCGACGCCGTGACCGGCTTCCTGCGCGCCGTGGCGAAGGGCTGGAAGGACGTGATCGCAGATCCCGCGGCCGGCGCGGCAATGGTTGCCGACCGCAACCCGGCCGCCGATGTCGATCTGGAGGCCCGGCGCCTGCAACTGGCCATCGATGCCAACGTGGTCACCGATTACACCATGGCCAACGGCATGGGCGGCATCGATCCCGACCGCATGGCGACCGCGCTCGAGCAGCTCGCCCTGACCTACGAGTTCGAGACGGACCCGGACGCGGCGCTCTACTTCACCGATGCTTACCTGCCGGATGACGGCAGCCTGATGCTTCAGTAAAGTTCACGGCGGGCCGGGGTGCCGGCCCGCCTCTTCCCGGACAAGGACCGAGCGATGACCGCACCCGCGCATATCGAGATACGCGGCGTCACGCATGCCTACCGGACCGAGTCCGGCCCGCTGCCGGTTCTGAACGATCTAAACATCTTCCTTCCGGAGGGCGGCTTCACCGCGGTGGTGGGTCCGTCCGGCTGCGGCAAGTCCACGCTGACGCGGCTGATCGCCGGGCTGATGCGGCCCGACAGCGGCACCGTCTGGATCGGTTCCGACGAGATCAAGGCCCCGCGCAAGACAGTCGGCATGGCGTTCCAGAACCCCGTTCTGCTCGAATGGCGGACGATTCTGGCCAATGTCATGCTGCCGCTGGAAATCGTCGCGCCCGGCATGGCGCGCAAGGACCGCGAGGCGCGTGCCCGGGAACTCCTGGCCGAGGTCGGGCTGGAGGGGTTCGAGGACAAGCGCCCGTCCGAGTTGTCGGGTGGCATGCGCCAGCGGGCATCGCTCTGCCGGGCGCTGGTGCACCGGCCGGAGGTCCTGATCCTGGACGAGCCGTTCGGGGCGCTCGACGCCTTCACCCGCGAGGATCTCTGGCAGACGATGCACGCGCTGCGCCGCGAGGAGAAGTTCACCTGCCTGCTGATCACCCATGACCTGCGTGAAAGCGTGTTCCTGGCCGACGAGATCGTGGTGCTGTCCGGGCGCCCGGCACATGCGCAATACGTCATGCCCTCCGCGCTGCCGCGCGACCGGACGCTCGACTCGCTCTTCACCGAGCAGGCGACCGAAATGCTGGCGGTGCTGCGCCACCAGATCGAGATCGCGCAGGGCCGCAGCGCGCCCGAGGAGGTGTCCGCATGACCGCCCTGCGCCGGATCGCGGTGCCGACCGCGGCCCTCGTGCTCTTCGCGCTGTTCTGGGAGGCGCTGGTCTGGGTCAATGGCTGGCCCGATTACCGCATGGCCTCGCCCAGCGATCTCTGGCCGGCCTTCTGGGAACATCGGGGGCTTTTCCTGAAATATTCCTGGGACACGCTCTGGCGGACCATCGCGGGGCTGGGTCTGGCCGTGGTCGTCGGGGTGGCGCTGGGCGTGGTCATGGGTTTCAGCCGCACCATGCGCGATGCGCTCTATCCGCTGCTGGTGGGCTTCAACGCGATCCCCAAGGCCACCGTCGTGCCGATCATCGCGCTGATGTTCGTCGGCCAGCACGACATGAACACGATCCTGATTGCCTTCATGATCTCATTCTTCCCGATCGCGGTGTCGGTATCCATCGGGCTCTCGACGCTGGAGCCCGAATACCGCGACATCCTGCGTGCGCTCGGGGCCTCGCGGATGACGATCTTCTGGAAGATCGCGCTGCCCAAGACGCTGCCGGAATTCTTCGGGGCGCTTAAGGTCTCGGTGACGCTCGCCTTCATCGGCACCAACCTGATGGAAATCGTCGAGCCGCACGGGCGCGGCCTGGGCCATCTCTTCGACTCGGGCAAGATCAGTGCGGATTATCCGCTGATGTTCGCCGTGCTGATCGCGCTGGCGCTGCTCGGGATCCTGCTGTTCTACGTCGTCGTGCTGCTGGAGCGTATCTTCGCCGGCTGGGCCGACCGCGAGTAAGCCCGGGTGGCACCGGCATCCACGGCTTCCGGATTTCGCATATGCAGCACAATTCGGCGACGCCCCTGCGTGGGCATCGCCTGAAACTTGGGCAAAATACATACAATCCATGCATTTAGCGCATGGGAGCCTCACGGAAACGTCACTTGCTGCATTGCAGCGCAGACGCTATATTCAACGTATCACAGCGCTTTCATCCTCCTCCCTTCGAAAGCGTTGCAGGATACTTGGCGGCGTCTTTCCAAAGGCGCCGCCTTTTTTCGTCTGCCCTGTCAGGCCGGTGATTCTGCGCCGCGGCGGAATTCGGTGGCACCGCCTTTCAGGGCGCCGCCCATAAAGCGGGCGTGGTGCTGAATATTTGGTCATTTTGAGTGCGCGATGCCGGTCCGGTCGTCCCGGCGGGGCCCGGGACCCGCGCGCCGCCGCCTGCGCTGTGCTTACGTCGATCGCGACGCCCCACTGCGCGGAGCCCGGACATCACCTTGCACATGCCCGATATCGCCCAGCCGAAACCCGCGTCCCAGCCGCGGGCCCGGGGCGACTTGCGCATCACGTCGCGCGAGCGCGACGGATCAAGCTATATCGATCGCCTGGACCAGGCCGGCGCGCTCAAGGCGCTTTTCCCCGGCGTGCGCGGGCGGCTCGACGCGATCTGCGTGAACACCGCCGGCGGCGTGACCGGCGGTGACCGCTTCGCCGTCACGGCCGAGGCCGGTCCGGGCTCGGTGCTCTGCCTGACGACCCAGGCCGCCGAACGCGCCTATCGCGCCACCGGGCCGGACCCGGGCCGGGTGACCACGCGGCTTTCGGCCGCGGCGGGGGCGACGCTCTTCTGGCTGCCGCAGGAACTGATCCTCTACGACCGCTGCAATCTCGAGCGGAGCCTCGAGATCGACCTGGCCCCGGACGCGCGCCTGCTGATGGTCGAGCCGGTGCTGTTCGGGCGCCGCGCGATGGGCGAGGTGCTGCGCTCCGCCCGGTTCAGTGACCGGGTCGCGATACGCCGGGACGGGCGGCCGGCCTATCTCGACGGGCTGGATCTGTCCGGCGACGTGGCCGCGACGCTCGACAGGGCCGCGGTCGGCGCCGGGTCCGTCGCCATGGCGAGCCTCGTGCATGTCGCCCCCGACGCCGAGGCGCATTTGCCCGCGCTGCGCGCCCTGATGCCGACGACCGGCGGCGCCAGCCTTCTGGCGCCCGACATGCTGGCGATGCGGCTGGTGGCAGAGGACGGCCACGCGCTGCGCCAGGCGCTTTTGCCGGTTCTCGACCGGCTCACATCCGACGGCCTGCCGATATCCTGGAGACTCTGAGACATGAAGCTCACCCCCCGCGAGAAGGACAAGCTGCTGGTCGCCATGGCCGCCGAGGTCGCGCGCCGGCGCAAGGCGCGCGGCGTCAAGCTGAACCACCCCGAGGCCATCGCGCTCATCACCGACGCGGTGGTCGAGGGCGCGCGCGACGGCCGGTCGGTGGCCGAGATGATGTCCGCCGGGGCCGAGGTCGTCCGCCGCGAGGACTGCATGGAGGGCGTGCCGGAGATGATCCACGAGGTCCAGGTCGAGGCGACCTTCCCTGACGGCACGAAGCTCGTCACCGTTCACAACCCGATCCGCTGAAGGAGACCGCCATGAAATCGCTTTTCGTCCCCCTGCCCGTGCTCGCCGTGACGGCCGCCCCCGCGCTGGCCCATTCCGGGGCGCATGCCCATCCCCACGGGATCGACACGGGCGCCTGGGCGCTCGGGCTCTTCCTGGTGGCGGCCGGGGTCGCGGCGGTCTTCGTCGCGAGCCGCCGATGATCCCCGGCGAGCTTTTCCCCGCCGAGGGCGCGCTGACGCTCAATGCCGACCGGCCGGTGACGGTGCTGATGGTCGCCAATACCGGCGACCGGCCGGTGCAGGTGGGCAGCCACTACCATTTCGCAGAGGCCAATGCCGCGCTCGACTTCGACCGCGCGGCGGCGCGCGGCCTTCGGCTCGACATCGCGGCGGGAACGGCGGTGCGGTTCGAGCCGGGACAGCGCCGCGAGGTCCGGCTCATCCCGATTTCCGGGGCCCGGCGCGTCTACGGGTTCAACCAGAAAATCATGGGAAATCTCGAATGATACCCGGTCGCGGCGGGAGCCGGATGATAGGCTGCCGGCACGATGGACTGGCTTACCCCGATCGACCTTTATTGCGAACGTGCGGGACCGGGGCTCTGGGCGGAGCCCCTGAACGCCTTTACGAACGCCGCGTTCCCGCTGGCGGCGCTCTGGGGATGGCAGGCGCTCCGGCGGTATGGCGGCGCGCCCGGCTTCGGCCTGGCCGTGGTGATGGCCGCCCTGATCGGGGTCGGGTCGTTCCTGTTCCACGTCTACGCCAATGCCTGGTCGGAATGGGCGGACGTCGTCCCGATCTGGGGCTTCGTGGCGCTCTATGTCGGGCTCTCGACCTATCACCTGGGCGGCGCGCCGGCGCGTGCGGCCTGGATCGCCGGGAGCATCACCGCCGTGGCCGCGACGGCTACGCTGACGCTCACCTCCGCGACCGGCGCCGAGACGGGACCGCCGGGCCTGCTGAACGGCAGCGGCCAGTATGCCCCCGCGCTCATCGCGCTCCTGGCGCTTGCCGGGCTGATGGCGTGGCGCGGCCATCCCGCGCGGGGCTGGATCCTGGCGGCAGCTCTGGCGTTCACGGTTTCGCTGGTCGCGCGAACCCTGGACCTGCACCTTTGCGCGGATATCCCGGCAGGCACGCATTTCATCTGGCACCTGATGAACGGCTGGATGGTCGGGCTGCTCTTGCAGGCGCTCATCCGGCACCGGCGCGCCTGATCGGCGCCCCCGCCGAACCCCACACGCAAACGACCGGAGGCTGATCCATGCCGACGTCCATCTCCCGTGCGAACTACGCTGCCATGTTCGGCCCCACGACCGGGGATCGGCTGCGCCTGGCCGATACAGATCTCGTCATCGAGGTCGAGCGTGACCTGACGGGCCCCTATGGCGAGGAGGTCAAGTTCGGCGGCGGCAAGGTGATCCGCGACGGCATGGGGCAATCGCAGGTGACACGGGCCGAGGGCGCGGTGGACACCGTCATCACCAATGCCCTGATCGTCGATCACACCGGGATCACGAAGGCGGATATCGGGCTCCGCGACGGGCGGATCGCGGGGATCGGCAAGGCCGGCAACCCCGACACCCAGCCGGGCGTGGACATCGTGATCGGCCCGGGCACCGAGGCCATCGCCGGCGAGGGGCGCATCCTGACCGCGGGCGGCTTCGACAGCCATATCCATTTCATCTGCCCCCAGCAGATCGAGGACGCGCTGCATTCCGGGCTGACGACGATGCTGGGCGGCGGCACGGGCCCGGCCCATGGCACGCTGGCCACCACCTGCACGCCGGGATCCTGGCATATCGGGCGGATGCTGCAGGCCGCCGATGCCTTCCCGATGAACCTGGCTTTCGCGGGCAAGGGCAACGCCGCGTTGCCCGCGGCGCTGGTCGAGCAGGTCGAGGCAGGAGCCTGCGCGCTCAAGCTGCACGAGGACTGGGGCACCACCCCGGGCGCGATCGACTGCTGCCTGTCGGTGGCCGACGATATGGACGTGCAGGTGATGATCCACACCGATACGCTGAACGAGTCGGGCTTCGTCGAGACGACCGTCGCGGCGATGAAGGGGCGCACCATCCACGCCTTCCACACCGAGGGCGCGGGCGGGGGGCATGCCCCTGACATCATCCGCATTTGCGGGGAAGAGTACGTGCTGCCCTCCTCGACCAACCCGACGCGGCCCTTCACGGCCAACACGATCGAGGAACATCTCGACATGCTCATGGTGTGCCACCACCTCGACAAGTCGATCCCCGAGGACGTGGCCTTCGCGGAAAGCCGGATCCGGCGCGAGACCATCGCCGCCGAGGACATCCTGCACGACATGGGCGCGTTTTCGATCATCGCCTCCGACAGCCAGGCGATGGGCCGCGTCGGCGAGGTGATCATCCGCACCTGGCAGACCGCCGACAAGATGAAGAAACAGCGCGGCCGCCTGCCCGAGGAGACGGGCGAGAACGACAATTTCCGCGTCCGCCGTTACGTCGCGAAATACACGATCAATCCCGCCATCGCCCACGGGATCGGCCACGAGATCGGCTCGGTCGAGGTGGGCAAGCGCGCGGACCTGGTGCTGTGGGACTCGGCCTTCTTCGGGGTGAAGCCCGAGATGGTGCTGATCGGCGGGACGATCGCGATGGCCCAGATTGGCGATCCGAACGCCTCGATCCCGACGCCGCAGCCGGTCTATTCCCGCCCCATGTTCGGGGCCTACGGGCGCAGCGTCGAGAACTCGGCCGTGACCTTCGTCTCCCAGGCGGCGCAGGCCGCGGGGATCGGTGGCCGGCTTGGCCTCGCCAAGGAGACCTGCGCCGTGCGGGGCATTCGCGGGACGACGAAGCGCGACATGGTGCTGAACGACGCCCTCCCCGAGATGGAGGTGCATCCCGAAACCTACGAGGTGCGCGCCGATGGCGAGTTGCTGACCTGCGCGCCCGCCCACGAGCTGCCGATGGCGCAGCGCTATTTCCTGTTCTGAGGTTCGCCGATGTCCGATCTTCCCATTGCCCAGACCCTGAAACGCGCCGGCGACTGGAGCGGCGCCGGCGAGAGCTGCACGCTCGACTACGAGGCGCGCTTCCTGCGCCGCAAGCGGCTGGAGACGGATTCGGGCCGTCCCATACTGGCGGATCTCGAGAAGACGACCTCGCTGGATGACGGCGATGCGCTGATCCTGGCCGACGGCACGCCGGTCGCGATCCGGGCGGCGGTGGAGCCGGTCCTCTTCGTGACCGGCGACAACCTTCCCCGGCTCGCCTGGCACATCGGAAACCGTCACACGCCCTGCCAGATCGACGGCGACCGGCTGGTGATCCGGAACGATCCCGTGATCCGGCACATGCTGGAGCACCTGGGCGCCAGCATCGCCGAGGGCAATGCGCCCTTCCGGCCCGAGGGCGGCGCCTACGGCCACGGGCGGACCCACGCGCATGAGCACGGGGCGACGGCGCATGCCCACTGAGGCCGATGTGCTGACGCTGGGGCAGTGGCTGTCGCCCAGCTTCCCGGTCGGGGCCTTCGCCTATTCCCACGGGCTCGAGGCGGCCGTGGCCGACGGGCATGTGCGGGACGCCGAGGGGCTGCGCGGGTGGCTGTGCGACGTGCTGGAACTCGGCACCGGGCGGTGCGACGCGATCCTTCTGGGCGCGGCCGCGCGGGCCGCGCCGGCGGAGTGGGACGGGATCGACGCCGCCGCGCGGGCCTTCGCCGCCAGCCGTGAGCGGCTGGTCGAGGCGGACCGCCAGGGGCGGGCTTTCGCGCGGACGACCAGCGCGGTCTGGGGGCTCGACGTGCCGGCGCTGACCCTGCCGGTCGCGGTGGGCGCGGCGGCCGGCCTGCGCGGGCTGCCGGTCACGCTGACGGCAGCGATGTATCTGCAGGCCTTCACCGGCAACCTGGTGCAGGCGGCCCAGCGGCTCGCCCCTGTCGGTCAGACGGAGGGGCAGTCGGTGCTGGCGGCGTTGACGCCGCTTTGCCAGGCGATCGCGGCCGAGGCGGCGGAGGCGCCGCTCGAGGCGCTGGCCAGCGCGGCCTTCCTGTCGGACGTCGCGGCGATGCGACATGAAACCATGGAAACGAGGATCTTTGTCTCATGACACGCATGAACGGACCCCTCCGCATCGGGATCGGCGGCCCCGTGGGCGCGGGCAAGACCACGCTGACGGCGCGCCTGGCCGAGGCGCTGCATCCCGTCCGGTCCATCGGGGTGGTGACGAACGACATCTACACCCAGGAGGACGCGGAGGCGCTGATGCGCATGCAGATCCTGCCGCGCGATCGCGTCATCGGCGTCGAGACCGGGGGCTGCCCCCATACCGCGATCCGCGAGGATGCCTCCATCAATCTCGCCGCCGTCGCCGAGATGGAGGCGCGCCACCCCGCGGTCGAGATCGTGCTGATCGAGTCGGGCGGCGACAACCTGTCTGCAACCTTCAGCCCGGAACTGGCCGACATCACGCTCTACGTCATCGACGTCGCCGCCGGCGAGGAGATCCCGCGCAAGGGCGGGCCGGCGATCACCCGCTCGGACCTGCTGATCATCAACAAGACCGACCTCGCACCCCATGTCGGTGCGTCGCTCGAGGTGATGCAGAGCGACGCGACACGGGTGCGCGGCGGGCGCCCCTTCGTCATGGCCGCGCTGCGCCATGGTGCGGGCGTGGCCGAGATCCTGGCGCATATTGACCGGTTGGGCGGCCTGGGCGGGCTGGGGCCGGAAACGGCCCGCTCGGCCTAGGCCGCGGCCAGCTCGGCACGGCAGCGGGTCAGGATCGCCGCCAGGTCGCGGAAGAGGTTCGCCCGCGCCGAGGTCTTGCGCCAGGCGAGCACGACATGCCGCGGGCAGGCGTCGGGCAGCGGCGCCAGCGCGAGCCGGCTGCCTTCGGTCGCCCCGGCGTCGATGGCCAGGTCGGGCAGCAGCGTGATCCCGAGCCCCTCGGAGACCATGGCGATCAGCGTCGACAGGCTGGTGGCCGAGAAGCTTTCGTCCTGCTGGATGCCGGCATCCGGATAGGCCGAGAGCGCGTGGCGCTGCAGGCAATGGCCCTTTTCGAGCAGCATCAGCGGCTTGCCGGCAAGATCCGCGCCGCTCACGCGTCCCTGCGCCAGCGCCGGATGTTTCGGCGGTGCGGCAAGATGATAGCCATCGTCGAAGAGAAACGCGGTCTCGAGATTGCCGATGTCGAAGGGCTGCGCCACCACGATGGCGTCCAGCCGCCCGGCATGCAGCCCATCGAGCAGCGACTCGGTCATCTCCTCGCGGAGATAGAGCCGGAGGTCGGGAAAGGCGCCGCGGATTTCCGGCAGGGCGCGGGGCAGCAGGAACGGGCCGATGGTGGGGATCGAGCCCAGCGTCAGATCGCCTGCATGGGGGGCGGACTGTTCGCCCGCCAGCGTCTCGATCTCGCGGGCGGCGATCAGCAGCCGACGGGCCCGGTCCGCGATCTCCTGCCCGATCGGCGTCATGATGACGCTGCGCCGGGTCCGTTCGGCCAGTTGCACGCCGAGCGTTTCCTCCAGCTCGCGCAACCCCGCGCTGAGCGTGGGTTGCGTGACGTGGCAGGCCTCGGCCGCGCGCGAGAAGTGGAGCTGGTCGGAGAGGGCCACGAGGAAGGCCAACTGGCGAAGATTGATGCCCGGCATCATTGATAGAAAAACCCTATTACAGATAGAGATTTAATTCATTTCAAATATATCAACCCGCGCCTTATGTCGAGGTCATCGAGACACCGACACGAGGAAGCGACCCATGACCGACCCCATCCAAGCCCCCGCCATGCCGCGCCTGAACGAACCGGCCCCGGCCTTCGACGCGCCCACCACCGACGGGCGCAAGACGCTCGACGACTACAGGGGCAAGTGGCTGATCCTGTTCTCGCACCCGGCGGATTTCACCCCGGTCTGCACGACGGAGTTCATCGCCTTCGCCAGGCGCCAGGACGATTTCGCCGCGCTGGGCGCGGAGCTGCTGGGCCTGTCCATCGACAGCCATTACAGCCACATCGCCTGGATGCTGAACATCAAGGAGAAGTTCGGCGTCGAGATCCGGTTCCCGATCATCGCGGACCTGAACATGAAGGTCGCCCAGGCCTATGGCATGATCCAGCCCGGTGCCTCTGACACGGCGGCGGTGCGCGCCACCTTCATCATCGACCCCGAGGGCGTCCTGCGGGCCATGGTCTACTACCCGATGAACGCCGGCCGCTCGGTGGACGAGATCCATCGCCTGCTGGTCGCGCTGCAGACCGCGGACGAGAACAAATGCGCCATGCCGGAAAACTGGAAACCGGGCGACCCGGTCATCGTTCCCCCTCCGGCCACCGCCGATGCGGCAGCGGGTCGCGCGGCCGAAGGCTACGACACGGTCGACTGGTACTTCTCGACCCGCCAGCTTTGAGCGGGACGCGATCCGGACACAGCGAGACACCGGCGCGCGGGACAGCGCGCCGGTCCATTCACGAAGGAGGCAAGCCATGAGCAAGAGCCCAATCGTCAAGAGCTTCTGGGACGCGCCGACGGGCAGTTGGCAATACGTCTTTCACGACCCCGCGACCATGAAGGGCGCGATCGTGGACCCGGTGCTGAACTACGATCCGCAGGCCGCGGCCACCATGACCCACAGCGCCGAGGAAATCCTCGCCTACGTCGAGGAGGCCGGGATCGAGATCGTCTGGATTCTCGACACGCACCCGCATGCCGACCATTTCTCGGCCGCGCCCTGGCTGAAGGAGCGTCTCGGCGCGCCGACGGCCATCGGCGAACATGTCGTGAAGGTGCAGGCGCTATGGAAAGGCATCTACAACCTGCCCGACGACTTCCCGACCGATGGCAGCCAGTGGGACCGGCTCTTCGCCGATGGCGAGACGTTCGCGGTGGGCGAGATCCCCGTGCGCGTGATGTTCTCGCCCGGGCACACGCTGGCCTCGATCACCTATGTGGCGGGCGATGCGGCCTTCGTCCACGACACCTTCATGATGCCCGACAGCGGCACCAGCCGCGCCGATTTCCCGGGTGGCAGTTCCGCGGATCTCTACGCGAGTATCCAGGCGATCCTGGCGCTGCCCGACGATACCCGGCTCTTCGTCGGCCATGACTATGCCCCCGAAGGCCGGGAAGCGGCGTGCATGGCGACGGTCGCCGAGCACAAGGCGACGAACATCCATCTCAAGGATGCGCCGTCCGAGGCCGCGTATCGCGCGGTGCGCGACGCCCGCGATGCAACCCTGCCCCTGCCCAGGCTGATGCTGGCGGCGCTGCAGATCAATATCCGCGGTGGACGCAAGCCGGCGCCCGAGGATGACGGGCGGCGCTACCTGAAGATCCCGCTGGATTATTTCGAGCCCCGGTGACCCCGGCCGCCCCTGCCCAAAACCTACCCTAAATAGGGTATTACCCCCATTTCGGGGGGTATCGCGGCAAATTGGTATGGGGGTGTGCCGTGCCGCTTGACCGCGAGGGGGGCGCCTCTAGTGTCGGGGCATTAATGGAACGCCACCACTCCGGACGCCGGCGGCCCTCGGGCTTGCCGGCGTCCTTCCTTTCAGCGGCCGAGAATCCGGTAATGCGCCTCGACCGGCGTGCAGGCCGCGCCGTTGATCGGCAGGATGTCCTGCGGGCAGGCCGACATCGCCACCACGCAGTCCATATGGGCGCGCAGCACCACGTAGTCGCCGGGTTTCGACAGCGGCTCGCCCCAGCTGGTGGCCCCGGCCGCGTCGACGGGAATGTTCATCCACAGGTTCAGCGGGCTCGGGCATTCCGGCGGCGTCAGGCCCAGCTGTCGCATCCCCGCAAAGAGGTTGTCGGTGCAGTTGTCGTGGTACTCGGTGCAGCCGAGAAGGCCGTAGCGGTAGTCGTCGCAGGCGGCGATCAGCGTGTCGTGGCGCCCCGGCGAACTGTCTTCCTCCAGCGTCAGGATCGGCCGCCGGCGGTTGGTGACCAGCGCATCGCCCGGCGCCGGCCAGAGCTTGCCCAGCGTGGCGCGCATGTGCTCGTTCGACATGAACTCGGTCAGGTCCTCGGCGCTGAAGGCCCAGGTGTCGACGACCTGCGTGCCATGGGTGTTGATGATCTTGATCGCCTCGCCGGCACCGAGCCGCGTGGCCCGGCCGCGCCGTGCCGGGACGGTAAAGGTTTCGCTTTCGCCTGTCATGTCGTGCCCCCTTGTCCTGTGACCGCCCGCGGGCAGGGTCCCGGGCAGGATCGACCGTGGGGTGTGGCGCGTCAAGACGACTCCAGCCGGATGATCCGTCCCCCCGCGGCACGGGCGTCCGCGGCGTCGTGGGTCACCAGGAGCACCGGCAGCCCGTGCGCGCGGGCCCGGTCGAAGACCAGCCGCCGCACCCGGTCGCGACGGTCCGGGTCGAGCCGCGAAAAGGGTTCGTCGAGCAACAGCGCGTCGGGTTCCGACAGCAGGACGCGCATCAGCGCCACGCGCGCCTTCTGCCCGCCGGACAGCGTCGCCGGATCGCGGTCCGCGAACCCCTTGAGCCCGACCTCGGCCAGCGCCTCCTCGACCCGGGCGCGCCGCGCGGCGCGCCCGCGCACGCCGCGGTTCAGGCCGAAGGCCAGGTTGCTGCCCACCGACATGTGCGGAAACAGAAGCTCGTCCTGGAACAACAGCCCGACGCGCCTGGCCTCGGGCGGCAGGCCGGTCAGCTCGCGGCCGTTGACCCGCACCCCGCCGGCGACGGTGAAGGCCGGGTCGACCGTGCCGGTCACCACCGAGAGCAGCGTCGACTTGCCCGACCCGGACGGCCCCATCACCGTCAGCACCTCGCCGGGGCGCACGGTGGCGTCCACGGCGACGAGTTCCGTTCCGCCGATCGCGATCCGGAGCCGGTCCAGCACAAGGCCGGTTTCGCCGCGCCGCGCGTCAGCCATGGGCCAGCGCCGCCTTGTTGCGCCAGACCAGCCGCGGGACCGCCAGCGCCACCGCGAAGGGCAGCAGCGCCGCCGCCGTCTGGGCCAGCCCGTAGATGCCGATCGCCCGGCGGTCGCCCCCGGCGGCCAGGGCCACGGCCTCGGTCGTCAGGGTCTGCACGCGCCCGCCCCCGATCAGCAAGGTGGGCAGGTATTGCCCGACCGACACGGCGATCCCGACCGCGGCCGCCGTCAGGACGGGGGCCAGCAGCATCGGCAGCCGCAGGGTCCAGAGCACGCGGTCTGGCCCGGCCCCCAGCGCATGGGCGACGGTGGCGTAGCGCGTGTCCCAGGCCCGGAAGGGATCGCCGAGCGAGAGAAAGACATAGGGCAGCACGAAGACCACGTGGCCGAGAATGACCGCCATGGTGCCGGAGGTCACCCCGAAGGACAGCATCAGGATCTGGAGCCCCGGCAAGAACGCGACCTGCGGGATCAGCAGCGGCAGGTACAAAAGCCAGAGCCCCCGCGACGAGAGCCGCAGCCCGAAGCGGTGCTCGGCCTCGAGGCAGCCGATGGTCAGGACAAGGGCAATGGCGGTCGCGGCGGCGGCGATGATCGCGGTCTCGGTCGCCGGCGCGCCCAGCCCGGGGCCGTGGCGCATCCAGTTGCGCAGGGTGAAACCGTCGGGCAGGGCGTCGGGAAAGGCCCAGAACCCCGCCACCGACCAGGCGGCCAGCCCGGCAAGGCCAAGGATCACCGCGGCGGCCGAAACGCCGCCGGCGGCGAGGGCAGCGGCCCGGAGCAGGCCTTCGCCGCCGCCGCGCCCGCCCTGCCGGATCCAGTGTCGCCCCCACATGGCCACGAGCGCCTCCGCCCCGCGCCAGGCGGCAAGCGCCGCGGCCACGAGGCCGAGCTGGACGACCGCGCCGGCCGCGGCCCGGAGCCGCATGGCAAGATCGGGGTCGCCCATCCAGCGCACGATCTGCACCGAGAGAGTCGGCGGGGTGTTGGGGCCGAGGATCACCGCGACGTCCACCACCGACATGGAATAGGCCAGAACCACGTAAACCGGCAGCCGGATCTGGGCATAGACGCGCGGGAAAACCGTCTTGAGCCAGGCGGTGTGGCGGGCATAGCCCAGCCCCCGGGCCACCGCCATGCTGCGCCGGGCCTCCACCTGGCCGAGGGCCGCGATCGTCATCAGCATGAGAAACGGCACCTCCTTGGCCACCAGCCCCGCGATCAGGGCAAGGCCGTTCGGATCCTGCACGATCAGGATGTCGGGCGGCCGCTCCCATCCCGTCGCCCAGGGCGAGACGAGCCGCGCGATCCAGCCCGATGGGGCGATGAGAAAGGCGATCCCGAACGCCGCGGCCGCATGCGGCACTGACAGCAGCGGCGAGAGCAGCCGTTCCATGGCGCGAAAGGCCCGGGTGCCCTGCCAGCAGGCGGCGACCATGACCACGACGGCCAGCGAGAGCGCCGTCGCGGCGAGGCCCGTGACGAGGCTGAGACGCATGGCGGCGCCGAAGCCCGGCCAGGACGCGAGATCGCCAAAGGGCGCCAGCGTCGGCTCCACCCGGCCGAGCGCGGGCATCACGCCCAGGGCCGGCGCGAGCGTGCCGAAAAGCCCCGCCGCCACCGGCCCGAGCATCACCAGCAGCGTCAGCGCGGGCAGCCGGGGCACGGCGCCCCGGGGGCGGCGGAAGGCCGTCACGCGGGGATCACTCCGCGACGCCGAAGCGCGCGGTCCAGTCCGCTTCCAGGCGCTCCATCCAGGACGGGTGCGGCTCGGGCAGGGCCGGGCCGAGGTCCGCGGGCGAGAGCGTCGCGATGCCCAGCGCGATCTCGTCGAAGCGCGCCCGCGCCGTTGCGTCGAGCTTGTCCATCGCCAGCACCGTGCCCACGCCCAGGTAATCGGGGTCCTGTGCCCGCGCCTGCGCCTCGGGCGAGAGCAGGAAATTCGCGACGACCATGGCGCCTGCCTTGGCGTTCGCGTTGTAGGGGATCGCCACGAAGCTGGCATTGCCGATGGTCCCGCCCTCCAGCACGAAGGTGCGCACCGTGTCGGGCAGTTCGTAGTTGGCGATGGCGGCGGAGGCCTCGCCGGGGCTGAAGGAGATCGCGAGGTCGATCTCGCCATCGGCCATCAGCTGGATCTGGCGCGGCCCGCTTTGCGGATAGGCGCGGCCCTGGCGCCAGAGATTGGGCGTCAGCTCCTCCATGAAGGCCCAGAGCGGCGCCGTAACGGCATCGTAATCGGCCGCGTCCACGGGGGCCTGCAGCGGCGCGGGGTCGTCGACCAGGTCGTAGAGCGCCTGTTTCAGGAAGGTCGCGCCGAGGAAGTCGGGCGGTTGCGGAAAGGTGAAGCGCCCCGGGGTCGCCTTGGCCCAGGCCAGCAGCGCCGCCATGTCCGGCAGTGGCTCGGGCAGGCGGGCGGTGTCGTGCATGAAGACCACCTGAGCCATCGACCAGGGCGACTCGTAGCCGTCGGTCGGCACGGTGAAGTCGGTGGTGACGGTCTTGCCGTCGACGTCCACGAGGGTCCAGTTCGGCAGCGACTCGGCAAAGGGGCCGAACAGCAGGTCGTTGCGCTTCATCGCGGCGAAATTCTCGCCGTTGATCCAGATGAGGTCGATCGCGCCGCCACTGTCCTGCCCGGCGGTCTTCTCGGCCAGCACGCGGCTGACCGCGTCCGCGGTGTCGGAGAGCTTCACATGCTCCAGCGTCACGCCGTGCTCTTCGGCGACGCGCTGCCCGACCCAGGCGATGAAGTCGTTGGTGATCGTCGACCCGCCCCAGGCGTTCCAGTAGACGGTTTCGCCCTCGGCTTCGGCCAGGACGGCCTGCCAGTCGCCGGGATCGGGGTCCGCCCGGACCGGAAGGGTCAGCAACGCGAGGATCGCGGCGGCGGCAAGGTTTTTCATGCGGGTCTCCCTGTCGGTTTGTCGTTCATTCTGGGGTATCGCCCGGACCGCCCGGAAAGACGCGCCGGGCGAGCATGAGGCGCGAGATCGCGGTCACGAAGCAGAGCAGGCCGAAGGCCCAGGCGAGCGGTGCGAACCACCCGGGCAGAAGGCAGAGCAGCACGAAGAAGCCTATGGTCTCGGTGCCTTCCAGCAAGCCACCGGTGAAATAGAGCGACTTGAGCCCGCGTGCGTCGGTTTTCATCTGCCGGCGCTCGGCGAGGATGGCGAAGCCGAGAAACGTGGTGCCGTTGAAATAGAAGCTGAGCAGCAGGAAGGCGCCGGCGGCCGCGTTGGCATCCGGATCGGACCAGACGAAGGCCAGCGGCACCGCGCCGTAGAACAGGAAATCCGCCGCGATATCGAGATAGCCGCCGAAATCGGTGCGGCGCGTGGCCCGCGCCACCGCCCCGTCGAGCCCGTCGGCCAGGCGGCTGGCCAGCAACGGCACGAGCGCCAGAAGGCTCCAGCCCAGGGCGATGAGACCCGCGGCGAGAATGCCCAGAACCAGCCCCGCCAGCGTGACGGCGTCGGCGCTCACCCCACGCCGCGCCAGCGCGGCGCCCTGCCGGTTGAGCACCGGATCGATGAGTTTTCGCGCGGCGGCGTCGAGCATCCAGCCAAATCTCCGTTGCGGCGTCCATCTGGCGCATGGGGCGCCCATTTTTCAATCGCCATGACGGCTTTGTGAAGCCGCCGTGTCGCAGGCCCCGGGGGATTGCCGGGGCATCGTGCCGGAATACCTTGATTTCATCCGATGCAGTCATGGTAGGGTGCGTTGGCGAACGGCCAAGCTGCGGGAGACGGAGGGGGAATTGCAGCAGAGACTCGACCTGTATATGACCGCTGGACCATGTTCATTCACATCCGGTCGTGACCTGCCGTGCCGCTCTATCTGATCGCCGCTCTTCCGTTCCTCGGCGCGCTGCTGCCGGGGCTCATGATCCGTGCCGGGCGCAACAGCTGCGCCTGGGCGACGGGGTCCGCCACGCTGCTTGCGCTCATCGGTCTGCTGACCCATGCGCCCGCCGTCTTCCGGGGGGAGGTCATCCAGTCGCGGATCGAATGGCTGCCGATGCTCGGGCTCAACGCCAATTTCTTCCTCGACGGGCTGGGGCTGCTCTTTGCCGGGCTGATCCTGGGGATCGGCCTGCTGATCATCCTCTACGCGCGGTTCTATCTCAGCCGCGAGGATCCGATGGGCCAGTTCTACACCTACCTGCTGCTCTTTCAGGGCGCGATGGTGGGGATCGTGCTGTCGGACAACATCCTGCTGCTGCTGATCTTCTGGGAGCTGACGAGCCTGTCCTCCTTCCTGCTGATCGGCTACTGGAAGCACCTGCCGGAAGGCCGGCAGGGCGCGCGCATGGCGCTGGCGGTGACCGGCATGGGCGGGCTGGCGATGATCGCGGGCATGCTGATCCTGGGCAATATCGCGGGCAGCTATGACCTGACCGTGATCCTGGAAAACCGCGAGGCGATCCAGGGGTCCGACCTTTACCTGCCCGCGCTGGTGCTGATCCTGCTCGGGGCCTTCACCAAGTCGGCGCAGTTCCCGTTCCATTTCTGGCTGCCGCACGCGATGGCCGCGCCGACCCCGGTTTCGGCCTATCTGCATTCGGCCACCATGGTGAAGGCCGGGCTGTTCCTGATGGCCCGCCTCTGGCCGGTGCTGTCGGGCACCGAGGCCTGGTTCTACCTCGTGGCGACGACCGGCCTGGTCACCATGGTGATCGGCGCGGTGATCGCGCTCTTCAAGGACGATCTCAAGGGGCTCCTGGCCTTCTCGACCGTCAGCCATCTCGGGCTGATCACCATGCTGCTCGGATTCGGGACCGAGGCCGCGGCGGCGGTGGCGGTGTTCCACATCATCAACCACGCCAGCTTCAAGGCGGCGCTCTTCATGACGGCGGGCATCGTCGATCACGAGGCGCATACCCGCGACATCAAGCGGCTGGGCGGGTTGCGTCACCTGATGCCCATCACCTTCGCGATCGCCACGGTCACGGCGCTCAGCATGGCCGGCATCCCGCCGCTCAACGGCTTCATCTCGAAGGAGATGATGCTGAAAGAGACCACCTACGCCGTCTGGGCCGGGAACGCCTGGCTGATGCCGGCGCTGGCGACGTTGGGCGCCCTCTTCTCCGTGGCCTATTCCTTCCGCTACATCTGGCATGTCTTCATGGGGCCGGCGCGCGACGACTACCCGGCCAATCCGCATGATCCGGGCTTCGGCATGTGGGCGGGGCCGGCGCTGCTGGCGGGCCTCGTGATTGGCATCGGTCTCGCCCCCTTCGTGGTCGAGCCCTTCGTGAACCTCGTCGCGACCGCCGTGACCGGCCAGGATCCGGATGTGCACCTCAAGCTCTGGCACGGCATCAACGCGGCGCTCTACATGTCCGTCGCGGCGATCGTCGGCGGGGCGGTCCTGCTGGCGTCGCATCGCGGGCTCGAGTCCGTCTGGAAACGGGCCGGTCCCCCCGCGGCCAAGGCGATCTTCGATGCCATCATAGACGCGCTGGTGCGCCTGAGCCGGGCGATCACCGAGACGCTGCATGACGGGGCGCTGACCCGCTATGCCGCGATCTTCACCGTCGCCGTGGCGGCCGCGGGTCTGCATGCCTATGCAGGCGGCGTCGCCGGGGCGCCGACCCGCGACATGACGCCCATCACCGGGCTGCCCTTCATCGGCTGGGTGCTGCTGGTGGTGGCGACGGGCTGCGTGGTGGCGTTCCACCATCACCGCCTGCTGACGCTGGTGCTGATGGCGATCATCGGGCTCGTGGTCGCGGTCGGGTTCAACTATCTCTCGGCGCCGGACCTGGCGCTGACGCAGCTCTCGGTCGAGGTGGTCTCGATCATCCTTCTGCTGCTCGCGCTCAATTTCCTGCCCGAGTTCACCCCGCGCGAGAGCACCGCCGGGCGCAAGCTGCGCGACGGCGTCATCGCGGCTGTGGCCGGCCTCGCCGTGACCGGGCTGGCCTACGGGATGATGGTGCGCGACTTCGCCTTCCCGTCGATCTCGGACTTCCATCTCGCGAATTCCTACAAGGGCGGCGGCGGCACGAATGTCGTCAACGTCATCCTTGTGGACTTCAGGGGCTTCGACACCTTCGGCGAAATCATCGTGCTGGGGATCGCGGCCATCGTGATCTACGCGGTGACCGAGTCGCTGCTGCGCGGCCCGGTTCGCCAGAAGCTGCTCGAGCGCCAGCCGAACCACGCGCTGGCCGGCGACGCGCATCCGCTGATGATGGTGATCGCCACGCGCGTCATGATGCCGATCGCGCTGATGGTCGGGGTCTATATCTTCCTGCGCGGCCACAACGAGCCGGGCGGCGGGTTCATCGCGGGGCTCGTCGTCGCCATCGCGCTGGTGATGCAGTACATGGCCAGCGGGTTCGACTGGGCGGCGGAACGCCAGCGCGTGCCCTATCACGCGACCATCGCGGCCGGGGTTCTGGCGGCCGCCTTCACCGGGATCGGCGCCTGGTTCAACGGGCTGCCCTTCCTGACCAGCGATTTCGGCTATGTCCGCATCCCGCCGATGAACGAGTTCGAGCTCGCCACGGCCATGGCCTTCGATCTGGGGGTGTTCCTGGCCGTCGTGGGGGCCGTCATGCTGACGCTCGAGAGCCTGTCGCGGATCTCGCGCCGGGCAGGCTACGAGGTCAGCGAGTACCCGATGGACATCAACCCCGCCCGCGAGGACGGGACGCCGCAAGGGGAGGGCCGCTGAGATGGAACTGCTCGTTGCATCCGCCATCGGGCTGCTGACGGCGGCGGGGGTCTACCTCGTGCTGCGCCAGCGCACCTTCCCGGTCATCATCGGGGTGTCGTTGCTGACCTATGCCGTGAACGTCTTCCTGTTCACGACCGGACGCCTGGCGATCAACCTGCCGCCGGTGCTGCAGGACAAGTCCGGGGCCGGAACCTATACCGACCCGCTGCCGCAGGCGCTGGTGCTGACCGCGATCGTGATCTCGTTCGGGATGACCGCGGTTGTCGTGATGATCGCGCTCAGCGCCTACCTGTCCTCCGACAGTGACCGGATCGACACCGATGCCCGGGGCGAGGAGGACGGCGCATGAGCCACTGGATCATCGCCCCCGTCATCCTGCCGGCCCTGCTGGCCGCGGTGACCATGCTGGCCTTCCGCCACCATATCCTTCTGCAGCGGGTCTTCTCGACGGCCGGGACGGTCCTGCTGCTGGCGATCGCGCTCGGCCTGGCGGTGTCCGCCGCCGGCGGCACCGTCACGGTCTATGATCTCGGCAACTGGCCGGCGCCCTTCGGGATCGTCCTGGTGCTCGACCGGCTCTCGGCGCTGATGGTGCTGCTGACCGCGGCGCTGGCGCTGGGCGTGCAGCTTTACGCGATCGGGTCCGGATGGGACGAGCGCGGCAAGCATTTCCACGCGCTCTTCCAGTTCCAGCTGATGGGCGTCTGCGGCGCCTTCCTGACCGGGGACGCGTTCAACCTGTTCGTCTTCTTCGAGGTGCTGCTGATCGCCTCCTACGGGCTGATGATCCATGGGGGCGGGCCACGCCGGCTGCGGGCGGGCACGCAATACGTGGTCTACAACCTGCTCGGCTCGACGCTGTTCCTCTTTGCGCTCGGCACGATCTACGCCGTGACCGGCACGCTCAACATGGCCGATCTCGCGGTGAAGGTTGGCGAGCTGCCCGCCGACGACACGGCGCTGATCCGGGTCGGCGCGGCGCTGCTGCTGCTGGTCTTCGCGGTGAAGGCGGCGTTGCTGCCGCTGCATTTCTGGCTGCCCGAAAGCTATGCCAACGCGCCCGCACCGGTGGCGGCGCTCTTTGCGATCATGACCAAGGTGGGCGCCTACGCGATCCTGCGGATGTACACGCTGGTCTTCGGCCCCGAGGCCGGGATCGTGGCGGGATCCTTCGATGCCTGGCTGATGCCGGCGGCGCTGCTGACGGTCGCGGTGGGGATGATCGGCATTCTCGGTGCGCGTGACCTCGGGCGGCTGACGGCCTATGCCGCGATCGGGTCCATGGGCACCCTGCTGGTCGCGGTGGCGCTCTTCGCGCCGGGGGCGACGACGGCGGCGCTCTACTACATGATCCATTCCACCTTTGCGACGGCGGCGCTCTTCCTCGTCGCCGACATGGTGATGGAGCGCCGCGGCGCGGACGGCGTCGAGATCCGCGCGGCGCAGCCGATCCCGCAGAACGGCCTGATCGCGTCGATCTTCTTCATATCGGCCATTGCCATGGCCGGTATGCCGCCGCTGTCGGGTTTCATCGGCAAGCTGCTGGTGCTGGATGCCGCGCGTGACGTGCCGGGGGCGACGACGATCTGGGCGGTGATCCTCGTGACGTCGCTGATCGCCATCGTCGGGCTTGCGCGGGCGGGCAGCACCGTCTTCTGGAAAGGCTACGGCATCGTCACGGACGAGACGGACACGGCACCCGCGGCCCCGGCCCGCGGCGGCGGGCTTGCCTTCGTCGCGGCCTTCGGCCTGCTGGCGCCCCTCGTCGGCATGACGCTTGCCGCCGGGCCGGTCACCGCCTATCTGGACGCGACCGCGGCCCAGCTCTACGCGCCGGACGCCTATCTCGACGCGGTGTTGAGCGGGACCCCCGTCAAGGCAGAGGAGGCGCAGTGATGTTCAGCCGGATCCTGCCGCACCCCTACCTGACCCTGTTGCTCGTCGTCGTCTGGATACTGTTGCAGAACACGGTATCGCTCGGCACCTTCGTCTTCGCGCTTATCCTGGGGCTGATCATTCCCATCGTGACCAAGCCGTACTGGCCCGACCGTCCCCGGCTGAAGAACTGGCCGATGATCGTGGAATATGCCCTCGTCGTTCTCTGGGACATCGTGATGGCCAACATCCAGGTGGCCTGGCTGATCCTCTTCAAGCGCAACGCGAACATGCGGCCGAACTGGGTCACGGTCCCGCTGGAACTGCGAACCCCCGAGGCGATCACGGTCCTGGCGGGCACCATCACCATGACCCCCGGCACGGTGTCGAGCGACCTGTCCTCGGAGGGCCACAGCCTGCTGGTCCATTGCCTGCACGCCCCCGACCCGGACGCGGTGCGCGACGAGATCAAGACCCGCTACGAACGCCGGCTGAAGGAGATTTTCGAATGATCGACGCCGCGCTTACATTCGCGTTCGGCTGTTTCGGGCTGGCGATCCTTCTCAATCTCTGGCGCGTGGTCTACGCGCCGGGGGTGGGCGATCGCGTGCTGGCGCTGGACACCATGGTCATCAACGCGATCGCGCTGTTGATCCTCTACGGGGTCAAGGCCGGAACCGAGGTCTATTTCGAGGCCTCGATGATCTTCGCGATGCTCGGGTTTGTCTCCACCGTGGCCTATGCGCGCTTCATGCTGCGCGGCAACATCATCGAATGAGGCGGAGATGCTGAGCCAGATCGCAGAAATCGCCGTCGCCTTCTTCCTCGTCTTCGGGGGCATTTTCGGGCTGGTGGGATCCTACGGGCTGATCAAGCTGGGGGATCCGATGTCGCGCCTGCATGCGCCGACCAAGGCGACGACCCTGGGCGTCGGCGGCGTGCTGATCGCCTCCATGATCCATGCCTGGCTCCTGGAAGGTGACGGATCGTTCCATGAACTGCTGATCACGATCTTCCTGTTCCTGACCGCCCCGATCGTCGCGCATTTCATCGCCAAGGCGCATATTCACCGGCATGTCGCGCCGGAGGAGCTGCCCGAGGCGGGCGCCGACCGGGGCTGGGCCGTCCATGACGTGGATTCGGCCGGCGGGCAGGTCGACAAGGACACCGGCGGCCCCCGGGCCTGATCACTCGGGCTGGCAGATCTCGCGGCGCCGGATCGCCAGCACCGTGCGCAGGACGAGCATGGCCATGATCGCCGCCAGGATCGCCAGCAGCGCCGTCCCGATCGCCAGGTGCGCCGCCGAGCCGGTCGCGGCGGCGAAGGCGAAACTGGCGATGGTCAGCGCCGCCATCGGGAAGGACAGCGCCCACCATGACAGCGCGAAGGGCAGCCGCGGCAGCTTGCGCGCCTGCGTCGCGACGATGGCGAAGAAGACGTATCCCGTGTTGAGCAGGATGCGCGCGAAGGCGTCGATCTGATCCTCGAGCCGCAGATAGGCGAGGAAGGCCACCGCCGGCGGCGCGATCAGGATCACCAGCGTCGGCTGCAGCTTGCCCGGCAGCGGATCGTGAAAGATCAGCCGGTTTATCACCAGCGTCAGCAGCACCAGCCAGAAGACCAGCCCGAGCGAGAAGAAGAGCCAGGACAGCTCGACATGGCCGAGGGGCGCGCCGGCCACCGGCACGATCACGTTGCCGACGGCGGGGATGAACCAGGCCGGGCTGAGATGCTGCGGCTGGAAGGGGCGATGCCCGATCCAGTTGGCGATCACGCTGAGCGTCAGGGCCCCCTGCAGCGCCGTGCCCACCAGCCAGAGCGTCTGCGCGACACCGGGCCAGGTCCCCAGCGTGGCCACCGACAGGAGCAGCAGCGAGATCGAGATCGTCGGGAAGAAGGCGATGCGCACCGGGTGGTTCCATTCCGCCCGGACCTCGTGCGGATATCGCACCGCCTTGAGCGCGTAGCCCGCCGCCACGGCAAGCAGGAGCGCGACCGACACCGCCAGCGCCAGCCGCGAGGCGCCGGCCGCCAGCCCGTAGGCCTGCTCGGCCGCGTGCAGCGCCAGGGTCAGCCCGAGCATTCCCATCACCGTGGCGAAAAAGGTGATCGGGTAGTTGGGCAGGCGCAGCGCCGCCCCGTCGGCGTCGGCCGCTTCGGGGGATGTCATCGGGTCACTCACCGGTCTTCTTGTTCAGGAACATCTCCTGGACGACGTAGACGAGGATGGTCAGCCCGACGGCACCGGCGGCCGCGATGGCGAGCATCACGATGACGTCGATGGGGCCGCCCATGTCGCGCAGGCCCGATTTCGTCATGAAAAAGACGAAGGCGACCGCCGCGACGGCCCCGATGGGCGCCGAAAGCTCGGCACGCAGGAAGGGGCGGCTTTCGAGCCCGCGGTCGCGGATGACGACGTAGATGAAGGCGAGCCCGACGAGCAGGGCCACGACGGCCATGACCCAGAAGAGCCAGGGGCCGAAGATTTCCTCGAAGACGGCGATCAGGGTGCCGAAAGTCAGGTCTTTCATGGGTCTTGCTCCTCCTCAGGCGCGGCCGCGCAGCATGGCGTTATAGGTCGCCTTCAGCGCGATCTCTTTCATCAGCCAGGATATCCAAAGCTCTTCCAGGGGCGCGATGATGCCCGGGAAGGACGGCACGAGATCGTTGTTGTAGTCGAACTCGATCAGCATCGCCCGCCCCACGCGCGTGATCAGCGGGCAGGACGTGTAGCCGTTATAGGTCTCGGTGGCGTCGCGCCCCGCGATGTCGGAGACGAGCTGGTCGACCGCCACGGGCACCTGCCATTTCACGCTGGCCGCGGTCTTGCCCTTGGGCACCCCGGCCACGTCGCCCACCGCGAAGATTTCCGGGAAACGGGTGTGGCGCATGGTGTGGGGGTCGACCTCGACCCAGCCCTGGTCGGTCCACCGGTCGGCCCAGGGCAGGGGCGAGTTGCGGATCACGTCCGGCGCCCGCATCGGGGGGATCACGTTGGTGAAGTCGTAGGGCAGTTCGGCCTCGCCCTCGGGGGTCTCGAAGGTGACCGTCTTCCTGCCCGGGTCGATGGCTTTCATCACGTGGTTGTAGACCGTCTCGAAGCCGCGGTCGTCATAGAGCATCCGGACCTTCTCGTTGACGATGGGCACGCCGAAGAGGCTGCCGGAATGCGCGGCATAGGTGATGTTCGTCTTGCCGCGGGTGCCTTTCTTGCGGGCATAGTCATCCGTCAGGAAGGTGTATTTGAGCGGCGCGCCCGCGCATTTCATCTCGGTCGCGGGGCGAAAGAACAGTCCTTCGCCGCCTTCCTCGGTGAAGCGGTCCATCGCCTGCCAGGTCTTCGCGGCGTAGTCCGGGCCGGCATAGACCGCGCCCACCCCGTCCTTGCCCACGAGGTCGAGCGAGAAACCCTCGATCGCGTCCCAGTCGAGCTTCAGCCCGGTGGCGACCATCAGGTAGTCATAGGCGACCGTGGTGCCGCCGGTCGTGGTGACGGTCCGGGCCTCGGGGTCGATTTCCGCGGCGGCTTCCTCGATCCACTCGGCCGCGCTCGGCAGCCATTCCGCCGTGGTCGAGACCGAGTAGCCGGCGGGTTTCAGCCCGGCGCCGATCAGGGTGAAGCCGGGTTGGTAGAGATGGCGCTTGCGTTCGTCGACGATGGTGATCTTCGCGCCGTCGAGCGCATCGTTCAGCTGGTTGGCAAGCGCCGACCCGGCGGCGCCGGCGCCCAGGATCACGATCCGCGCGTTCGTCGGCACCCTGGCGGCCCGGGCGCTTCCCGTACCGGCGGCGGCCAGCGCGGCACCGCCGGCGGCAAGCCCCAGGAACTGGCGTCTGTTGGTCTGCATTGCGGGATCCTCCTCCTCGCGGTTAGCCCTTGGCCGGGCCGTTGGTGTTGTCTTCCTCCATCCGGGCGTTGTCCTGCTGCAGCTCCAGCCACATGGCGTTGACGACCGCGAACAGCGCGGCGAGCGGGAGCCCCAGGATCCAGGCGAAATACCACATGCGTGCGCTCCTTTTTCAGTAGGCGTGGTCGGAGTCGGTGACGTCGTCCTCGGTGACCTTCCCCCAGAGCACCTTGTAGACCCAGGCGGTGTAAAGAAGGATCAACGGCATGAAGATCACCGTCGAGACCAGCATCACGAAGAGCGTCAGGTGCGAGGACGAGCTGTCCCACACCGTCAGCGAGGCGTCGGGCTGGATGCTGGAGGGCAGGATGACGGGGAACATCGTCAGGCCCACCGTCGCGATGATGCCCAGGATCGAGAGCGACGAGCCCATCAGCGTGAGCACCTCCCGGTTCCGGTGCACCTGGCGGTAGGCCAGCAGCGCGCCCCCGATGCCCAGGATCGGCGCCACGGCGATCCAGGGCCGCGCCCCGTAGGCCGCGAGCCAGCTGCCACCATGGCGGATCTCGGAGAGGAGCGGGTTGGACGGCCCCCCGGTCGCGGCCGGATCGGCCAGGGCATAGGCATCGACCCCCAGGGCCAGCCAGACCCCCGCCAGCACGAAGCCGGCGACGGTGACCAGCGCGGCGGTCGCGGCATAGCGCTTGGCCCGCTCGGCGACGACGCCCTCCGATTTCAGCGCCAGCCAGTTGCCGCCATGCATGACCAGCATCGCCACCGACACGACACCGGCAAGCAGGGCGAAGGGGTTCAGCAGCCCGAAGAAGCCGCCGTCGTAGACGGTCATCAGGTCGTCGTTCAGGCGAAAGGGCACGCCCTGCAGGACGTTGCCCATCGCGACGCCGAAGACCAGCGCCGGCACGAAGCCACCGACGAAGAGCGCCCAGTCCCACGCGCTGCGCCAGGCCGCGCTGTCGCGCTTGGAGCGGTACTTGAAGCCCACGGGGCGCAGGATCAGCGCCGCGAGGATCAGGAACATGGCGATGTAGAAGCCCGAGAAGCTGACCGCGTAGAGCGGTGGCCAGGCCGCGAAGATCGCGCCGCCCCCGAGGATGAACCAGACCTGGTTGCCTTCCCAGACGGGACCGACCGTGTTGATCACGATCCGGCGTTCGACATCGGTCCTGGCGACGAAGGGCAGCAGCGTGCCCACGCCCAGGTCGAAGCCGTCGGTCAGCGCGAAGCCGATCAGGAGAACGCCCAGCAGCAGCCACCAGATGACGCGCAGGATCTCGAAGCTCAGGAATTCATGCAGGATCATGTCGATTACTCCGCAGGATGGGCAACGGACCCGTGCGCCGCCGCCGGGCGGTCGTGGCGCCGGAACCAGTCTTCGACCAGCTCGACGTCCTGGTAGGGACCCTTGCGGATGAACTTGATCATCAGCCCCATCTCGATGACGAACAGCACCGAGTAGAAGGCCACGAAACCGGCCAGCGTCAGGGCGACCTGCGAGATCGAGAGCTGGCTGACCGAGAGCGCGGTCGGCAGCACCCCGTCCACGGTCCAGGGCTGGCGGCCGTATTCGGCCACGAACCAGCCAAGCTCGGCCGCGATCCAGGGCGTGGGGATGATGAAGACGGCGAACCAGAGCGCCGGGCGCGGGAAATCCATTCCCCGGAACGAGGCGCGGTAGAAGAAATACGCCATCACCGCGATGAAGGAGAAGCCGAGCGCGACCATGATGCGGAACGCCCAGAACAGCGGGAAGACCCCCGGGATGGTGTCCTCGGCCGCCATGGCGATCTGCTCGTCGGTGGCCGCGCGCGGATCCTCTACATAGCGCTTCAGAAGCAGCGCGAACCCGAGATCGTCGCTGTGCGCCTCGAAGCGCGCGGTGGCCTCGGGCGCCGCGTCGCCCTTGGCGGCGCGGATGTCCATCAGCGCGTCATAGGCGATCTGGCCCGACCGGATGCGATCCTCGGCCTCGGCGACGAGATCGTTGATGCCGGGCATCTCCTGCGTCAGCGAGCGCGTGCCGATCAGGCCCATCGCGTAGGGCACCTCGATGGCGTAGTGGGTCTCGCGGTTTTCCTTGTCGGGCAGGCCGACCAGGGTGAAGGGCGCGGGCGCGTCGTGGGTTTCCCACATCGCCTCGATCGAGGCGAGCTTCATCTTCTGGGTATGGGTGGCCGAGTAGCCCGACTCGTCGCCCAGCACCACCACCGACAGCGCCGCGGCCAGCCCGAAGCTGGCGGCCACCGCGATGGAGCGGCGGGCGAGTTCCACGTGGCGGTTCTTCAGCAGGTACCAGGCCGAGACGCCCAGCACGAAGACCGCCGCGGTGACGTAGCCCGCCGAGACGGTGTGCACGAACTTCGCCTGCGCCACCTCGTTGAACATGACGTCGAAGAAGCTCGTCATCTCCATGCGCATGGTGACTGGGTTGAACTCCGCCCCCACCGGGTTCTGCATCCAGCCATTGGCAATCAGGATCCAGAGCGCCGAGAAGTTCGAGCCGATCGCGACCAGCCAGGCCACGATCATGTGGGCGACCTTGCTGAGCTTGTCCCAGCCGAAGAAGAACAGCCCCACGAAGGTCGCCTCGAGGAAGAAGGCCATCAGCCCCTCGATCGCCAGCGGCGCGCCGAAGATATCGCCCACGTAGTGGCTGTAGTAGCTCCAGTTCATGCCGAACTGGAACTCCATGGTGATGCCGGTGGCCACGCCCAGCACGAAGTTGATCCCGAACAGCGTGCCCCAGAATTTCGTCATCTGCCGCCAGATGGGGCGGTTGGTCATGACGTAGACCGTCTCCATGATCGCGACGAGGATCGACAGACCCAGCGTCAGCGGCACGAAGAGGAAATGGTACATCGCCGTCATCGCGAATTGCAGGCGGGACAGCTCTACGACGTCCAGTTCCATGGATTGGCTCCTTCGCTCCTGCCCGGAGAAAAGATGACTCCGAGATGTCGGTTCGGCGTCGTTCTGGATCAAAGCGGGCGTGGCGGCTTTGACTCAGATCAAATAAGTAGCATATCCGATATATATTTACTGCGTGATGGATAGGACCCGGTCCGCCCGGTCGATTTCGACGGCGCGATGCGAGGCGGTCAGGATCGCCGCGTCAGGCAGCGCCTTGCGGAGCCCGTCCAGCACCCGGCGCGCCGTGTCCGCATCGAGGCCCTCGGTCGGTTCGTCCAGCAGCAGAACGCGCGGGCGCCGGGCCAGCACGCGCGCCAGCGCCAGCCGCCGGCCCTCGCCGCCGGACAGGCCAGCGCCGCCCTCGCCCAGCCGGGCGTCCGGCCCGCCCATCCGGGCGACGACGTCGTCAAGCGCGACCGTCTCGAGCAGCGCGCGCACTCCGGCGTCGTCGAGGTTCGGATCGGCCAGCGTCAGGGCATCGCGCACCGTCCCGCTCAGCAGGGCGCTGCGCTGGGGCAGGAACGCGACGGTCGCGCGCAGCGCGGTTTCTGGCCAGGCCGTGAGCGGGGCGCCGCGCAGGCGGATCTCGCCCGCCGCCGGTGCGATCAGCCCGGCGGCAAGGGTCAGCGCGCTGCTTTTCCCGCCTCCGCTCGGCCCGGTCAGCGCGACCGTCTCGCCCGCACGAAGCTGGAACGAGAGATCGCGGAAGAGCGGCGCCGCGCCGCCCGGATAGCGCAGCGCGACATTCGCAAAGGCCAGTGCCGGGGCGTCGTCCCGGGGCGCTGGTGCAGCGCGGGCCGCCGCGGGCTGGCCGGTGTCGCGCAGGTCCCGGTCGATGCGCCGCGCCGCGACCAGCGTCCGCCCGAGCTCCGACAGCCCCCGGCGCAGCGGGGCGATCACCTCGGCCAGTGCCAGCGCGGCGAAGAACCCCAGCGCGGCCTGGGCGGGCGTGATCGCCCCGGTCTCGGCCAGCCGCAGACCGAGCAAGAGCGCCAGCGCCGCAGCCAGTGTGGCCGTGGCGGACAGGGCGGCGCCCGCGACCCGGTCGATGCTGTCGACGCGGTTGGCCGCGGCGCGCTGGCGGGCCTCGCGCCGCAGCGCGGCGCGGGTCTGGGCCTGAAGCTGCCCGAAGACGGCCAGTTCCACCCGTGCGCGGAAAAGATCGATCAGCATGGTGCGAAAGGCCTGCATGTGCAATTCCGCGCGCAGCGACGGGCGCGCGGCCCGGCGCAGGGTCCAGGCAAGGGTCGCCGCGGTTCCGCCGAGGACCGCCAGGATCACGGCGGTCGACACCGCCAGGTCGACGAGCCAGGCCAGGATCGCCCAGGCAAGCGCGAGGGTCAGTGCCCCCGAGGCCATCGGGATCACCAGCCGCAGGGAAATGCCATCCAGCGCATCGACATCCGCCGTCAGACGGTTGAGCGCCAGCCCGCCGCGCAGCCGCAGCAGACGCGGATAGGGCAGCCGCATGATGCCGCCGAGCAGATGGACCCGCAGCCCGGCCAGCGCGCGGAGCGTCGCGTCATGGGTCAGCAGACGTTCCCCGTAGCGCGCCCCGGCGCGCCCGAGGGCCAGGAGCCGCACCCCGGCGCTGGGGCGGAAGAAATCGAATCCGATGCCGAGCCCCGCCAGCCCGGCCGCGCCCGCGGCGGTGATGAACCATCCCGAGAGCCCGAGCAGCCCGACACCCGCCATCAGCACCATGGCGGCCAGCGCGGCACCGCGCCAGAAGGCGCGGCTCTGGCCCTGCCAGATCACGCGGAGGAGCGCGAAGAGCGGCTTCATGCCGTATCCCCGAGGGCGATCTGCCGATCCATGCGCGCCACGAGGTCCGGGTCATGGGTGGCGACGATCAGCATCGCGCCGCCGTCGGCCAGCCGCATCAGCCCGTCCGTCACCAGTCGCGCGGTCTCCGGGTCGAGATCGGCCGTCGGTTCGTCTGCCAGGATCACCCCGGGGGACGCGGCCGCGGCGCGGGCGATGGTCAGCCGCCGCGCCTCGCCGCCCGAGACGCCCGCGCCGGTTTCACCGAGCCGCGTGGCGCGGCCCCGCGGCAGCGCGGACACCACCGCGCGGGCCTGCGCCAGATCTAGGGCCTGCTCGACCCTCGCGGCGTTCCCGCCCGCCAGCGCGAGATTGTCTGCAAGGCTGCGGTTCAGGAAATGGGGCGTCTGGGACACCCAGCCGATCCGGGTCCGCCAGGCATCGGCGGTATCGGCCCCGAGAGGCTGTCCGGCCACCTCGATCCGGCCGGACGCGGGCGCGGCCAACCCGGCGAGCAGCGCCAGCAGCGTCGACTTGCCGGCACCGCTCGGCCCGGTCAGGGCGACCCGGCTGCCGGGCGGCAGGTCCAGGTCGGGGAAGAGCAGGCGATGCCCGGCCGCTGTCTCGAAAGCCACCCCGCGCGTGGCGATCCGTGCCGGGCCTGCCAGCGGGGCCGCGGCCGCGCCCTGTCCCGCGATGTTGCGTCGCCCGGCGGCCTCGGCCGCGGCAAGCTCTGCGGCGACCGCGACGGCGGCGGACTTGTCGTGCCAGGCGGCCGCGAGATCGCGGAGCGGCTGGAAGAAATCCGGTGCCATCAGCAGCAGGAAGATGCCGGCGCCGACGCCCAGCGGCGCGCCCCATGTGCCGAAGCCGATCTCGCCCAGAAGCGCGAAGCCGACATAGACCGCGACCATCGCCACGCCAAGCGCTGCGAAAAGCTCGAGCACGGTGGACGACAGGAAGGCGATGCGCAGAACCTCCATCGTCTGCCGGCGAAGCTCGTCCGCCGCGCGGTCGAAACGCGCCAGGGTGCGCGCGCCCGCATCCAGCACGCGAATGTCCACCAGCGCCGAAAGCCGTTCCATCAACAGCCCGTTCAGGCTGCCGATCTCTTCCATCTGGCGTGCGCTCGCCTCGCGGGCGGCAAGCCCCACGAGCGCCATGAAGACCGGGATCAGCGGCCCGGCGACCAGCAGGACCGATCCCACCGCCCAGGAAAACCAGAAGCTCAGGGCCAGGATCGCCGGTGGCAGGATCGCCACCCGCATGCGCGCCGGCTGGTAACGCGTCAGGAAGGGGCGCAGCGCCTCGAGTTTCTGTGCCGCGAGCGCCGTGACCTCGGCCGAGGCGGGGCGGTTCGGATCGAGCGGCCCGCGCAGCGCCTCGTCCTCGATCAGCCGCTGCCGCTCCAGCCCGAGGACCCGGTCGGCGGCATGGGACGCACGCGCCTCGGAGAGCGCCGCGAGCCAGGCGCGGGCCAGCCCCAGCCCCGCGAATCCCGCCGCCAGCACGAGAGGCGGCAGCTGCGGCAGGGCCGGGTCCAGGAGGGCCGCGATGGCAAGGGCGACGATCGCGGCCTGCGGCAGCCAGATCAGCGCCGCGGCGACCGACAGCACACCGGCGCGCCGCAGGTCACGCGCGCCCGGCGCGACAAGTGCCGCAAGCCGGTCCCTGCCGGCGTCCCTGTCCGCGGTTTCCGCCACGTGTGCCCTGCCTAAAGCTATATTCGCGGCACATCTTTAACAGCGGGAAACTGCCCGGAACCTGATCTCGATCAAATCGTGCCGGGGATAAAGCTGTATTCTCGTGGCATGTTTGAAGGCGCAACCGAGACCCTGCCATGCGGCTGACCACTCGCACCAACCTCGCCATGCGCACGCTGATGTTCTGCGCCGTGAACGATGCACGGACCGTTCGGAAATCCGACGTCGCCGAACATTGCAACGCGTCCGAGAATCATCTCGCGCAGGTGGTGAACCTGCTGGGCCAGCGCGGGTTCATCCGCACCGTCCGCGGGCGCAATGGCGGGATAAGGCTGAACCGGCCGGCGGCCGATATCTCCGTCGGGGCGGTGATCCGCGCCTTCGAGGCGGACGTGCCGTTCGCCGAATGCTTCGCCGGGGCGCAGAACACCTGTCCGATCACGCCGTTCTGCCGGTTGAAGCAGTCGCTGGCCGGCGCGGTCGCGGCCTTCTACAGCTATCTCGACGACGTGACGCTGTCGGATCTCGTGGCCGGCAATGCCGGGCTGGAGGGACTGCTCGGCATGCCGTCCGACGCCGCGACGGCCTGAAGGCCGCCTGCCCGACTTGAAAGCCGGGCGCGGGCGCCGTAGGTCCAGACCATGAGGCCCGAGACCAAGATCGCCACCTGCTGTTATTGCGGCACGCGCAGCGTGCTGGAGTTCGACTCCGCCCGGCACGTGTTGCAATGCGCCGCCTGCGGCGCGCCGATCACCAAGATGAAAGCCTTGCGCGCCGATGCGGCGGACCCCGGTCCGGCCCGCCCCCGGAGCCCGTCCAAGCCGTCGCGATACCCCGGTCACGGCGCCCCGGACCGGCCGCGCAAGGGCAAGCGCCGCAAGAAGCGGCGCGGGATGCTCCATTACCTCAAGGAAGCCTTCGACGAGATCGAGGATCTCTTCGACTGACGCGGTCAGCGCAACTCTAGCGTGATCTCCGCGCCGCCCCAGCCATGCACGCTGTCATGGGCGCGGATCGTGACCCGGTCCACCCCGTCGGGCAGCGTGACGCCGGTGAGCGACCGCGTGAAGGGCTGTTCGGCTACGTGCGGATGCAGAAGCTCGCGATACCCGAGCTCGGTGCCGTCGGGGGCAAGGACCGCCCAGCCATCGGCATAGTGGTCCCAGCCCTCGTCGGCGTGGCGCAGCGTGACCTCGAAGCGCCATGTCTCTCCGCCGCGGACGGCCTCGGCCGCGACGATGTCGGCTTCGCCGGCCTGCAGCGGCAGGACGGAGACGAGGCTGGCGGCGAGGGCTTGCGGAACGGTCTTCACTTCGGCCTCCGTGATCGTGCCCCCCAAGGCTACGCCAACAACGCCAATGGTGCATTTCACATTCCCGCTGGGATGCGTTAAGACACGCACAACCGAGATTCCCGATCAGGAGATGACAATGGGTTATCGTGTGGCCGTCGTCGGCGCCACGGGCAATGTGGGCCGCGAAATGCTGAACATCCTGGCCGAGCGCCAGTTCCCGGTGGACGAGCTCGCCGCGCTGGCGTCGCGCCGTTCCCTGGGCACCGAGGTCAGCTTCGGGGACCAGACCCTCAAGACCCAGGACCTCGCCACCTTCGACTTCGAGGGCTGGGACATCGCGCTTTTCGCCATCGGCTCCGACGCGACGAAGGACTACGCGCCCAAGGCCGCGCGGTCGGGCTGCGTCGTGATCGACAACTCGTCGCTCTACCGCTACGACCCGCAGGTCCCGCTGGTGGTGCCCGAGGTCAACCCCGAGGCGGTCGAGGGCTACCGCGAGAAGAACATCATCGCGAACCCGAACTGCTCCACCGCGCAGATGGTCGTGGCGCTGAAGCCGCTGCATGACCGCGCGAAGATCAAGCGCGTCGTCGTGTCGACCTACCAGTCGGTGTCCGGCGCCGGCAAGGAAGGGATGGACGAGCTCTGGGACCAGACCAAGGCGATCTACAACCCGACCGACGAGGTGGCGCCCAAGAAGTTCCAGAAGCAGATTGCCTTCAACGTCATTCCGCATATCGACGTCTTCATGGAGGACGGCTCCACCAAGGAAGAATGGAAGATGGTCGCCGAGACCAAGAAGATCATCGACACCGCGATCAAGGTCACCGCGACCTGCGTGCGGGTCCCGGTCTTCGTCGGCCATGCCGAGGCGATCAACCTCGAGTTCGAGGACCATCTCGACGAAGAGGAAGCCCGCGAGATCCTGCGCCAGGCGCCGGGGATCATGGTCGTCGACAAGCGCGAGGATGGTGGCTACATCACGCCGGTGGAATGCGTGGGGGACTTCGCCACCTTCATCAGCCGCATTCGCCAGGATTCGACCATCGACAACGGGCTGAACCTCTGGTGCGTCAGCGACAACCTGCGCAAGGGCGCGGCGCTGAACGCCGTGCAGATCGCCGAAACGCTGGCCAACCGCGTCCTCAAGAAAGGCTGACCGGCCGAAGAGGGATCTCGAGGGGGCGTCCCGCCGGGGCGCCCCTTGCTTTTTGGGCGGTGCTGGCGGACCCTGACCCCCCACAACGCGCGGAGGCCCCCATGCGACGGATCCTTGCAGCCCTGGTCCTTTTCCTGCCCACGATGGCCGCCGCCGAGGATATCGTCGTCCCCTCGGCCGTCACGCGCGCCACCCTCTATCCCGACGGTGCCGCGCTGACCCGCCTGGCCGAGGCCGAGCTGCCTGCCGGGTCAGGCGCGGTGATCGTGACCGGGTTGCCCCGCGGTCTGAACCCCGACACGCTGCGTGTCTCGGGCGCGGGGGATTTCCAGATCGGCGCGGTCAGCTACCGCGACCGCCGCCTGCCGCCGCGCGCGCCGGAGGACGGCGCCGCGATCGAGGCCGCCCGCGCCGAGATCGCCCGGCTCGAGGCCGCGATCCGCGAGGCGACGGCGGAGATCGGCGCGATCCGGCTGCGGATAGATGCGGCCCGCGCCCGGCTCGACTTCCTGTCGAGCGTCGGCGCCTCCAAGGCGGCGGAGCCCCTGGCCGGCAGCAGCCCGGCGGAGATCCGCGATCTCGCCCGGATGCTTGGCGAGGAAACCCTTGCCGCCCGGTCCGCGGCGCACGCGGCCGAACAGGAGATCGCCGCGGCCGAACGCGCGCGCGCCGAGCTGGACGAGGAACTGGCCGAGGCGCGCGCCGCGCTCGAGGCGCTGACCCGCCCCGCGCCGCCGGGCGCGGCCCTGCGGGTCGAGGTTCGGGCCGCGGCCGCGACGTCGGCCCGGCTCGAGATACGATACCAGAGCCCCGCTGCCGCTTGGCAGCCCGTCTACGACCTGCGGCTGTCGCGCGGCGAGACGGCGACGCTGGAGCTTGTGCGGGGCGCGCTGGTGCGCCAGGCCACCGGGGGCGACTGGACCGGCGTGGCGCTGACGCTGTCTACCGCGCGGCCGTCCGGCCAGACGGGTCCGTCGGAGGTCATGCCGCGCCGCCTGCGGATCGGCCCGCCCGTCACCGCCGACCGCCAGCGGATCAGCGGCGAGTCCGAGATGCTGTCCGGCGCTGCGGAACCGGCGCAGTCCGCGCCCGCGGCCGACGCCATCGGCGCCCGGACCGAGATGCAGGGCCTTACCGTCGTCTACCGCTATCCGGACCCGGTCGACGTCGCCAGCGGCGCCGAGGCCGCGCGGCTCGCGCTGGACCGCATCGCGCTGGCCCCCGATCTCACCGCCGTCGCCGCGCCGCGTCTCGACGCCACCGCCTATCTCGTGGCCGAGGCCGAGAACGCCAGCGGCGAGCTGATCCTTCCGGGACCGGTCTCGTTTTACATGGACGGCGCTTTCGTGGGCTCCGGCCAGATCGGGCTCTGGGCCGGGGGCGAGACGGCCCGCTTTCCCTTCGGCCCGATCGAGGGCCTGCGCCTGTCGCGCCGTATCCTCGAACGGCTGGAGGGCGACCGGGGCGTGATCTCGCGCTCCAACCGCGTCTTCGAGCGCGCCGAGATCGCCGTCGAGAACCTGACCGACCGGGCCTGGCCGGTGCAGCTGCGCGACCGCGTCCCCTATTCCGAGCAGGAGGATCTGCGGATCGACTACACCGCCGAACCGCCGGCCGACACCGCCGATCCCGACGGTCTGCGCGGCGTGCTCGAATGGCGCTTCGAGATCGCGCCGGGCGGCACGCGCACGATCCGGCTCGAACACGAGATCAGCTGGCCCGAGGGTGACATCCTGCGTTAAGCGGCCACCGGCCGGACCGGACCTGTTGCAGTGAAGCCGCGCCCGGCGGCGGTATGGAACCTATCCCCCGGATTTTGATGCGATTTTGGGGTAGGCTGGCCGGATCGGCGAGAATGATAACGAGCAGTCGACCATGAAAAAGATCCAAGAGGCAGGTGCCGGTGCCGCCCCCGTGGCGTTCCCCTGGCAGGCAGATCCCGATTTCCACGATCCCGACAGCGAGACCGCGGCGCTCTTGCGCGCGGCGCTCCGGCCCGTTTTCGACGGGGCGAGCGACTGGGCGGGCCTTATCGCGGCGCTGGGACGGCGCGGCGTGCGGCTGGCCATACGCGAGGGGCGTTTGGTGCTGACGGATGGTGAAACCGGGCGGCGCATCTGCACCGCGCGGCTTCTCGGCCATCCGCTGGCGGACCTGGCCGCGCGCCTTGGCCGGCCCTGCGTGCTGGCCCGCCGCGACGCACCGGCCGCGGGCGAGTTCCTGCACTAGGCCACGCCCGGTCCCGCGTCATGGCCGTGCGCCCGTGCGGGGCGCCGGATCAGATCAATTGGAAATCCTGGCGCGCCGGGACGTACTGGAAGAGTTGGCCTTCGGCGATGTCGTTCCAGAGCCCGTGCAGCGTCAGCCGCCCGGCCTCGACCGCTTCGCGCACGAAGGGGAAGGTCATCACGTTCTCGAGCGAGACCAGCACCGCCTCGCGTTCCAGCGCCCGGTGCTTCGCGGTGTCGTCGGCTATCTCGGACACCCGTTCGTAGCCGGGACGGAGAATGTCCATCCAGCGGCCGATGAAACTGGATTTCTCTTCCAGTTCCGGCGCCTTGCCCTCGCACATCTCGAGACAGCCATGCACGCCGCCGCAGTTGGAATGCCCCATCACGACCAGATGCGCCACCTTGAGCGCCTTTACCGCGTATTCGACCGCTGCCGAGGTGCCGTGGTGGTCGCCGTCTGGCTCGTAGGGCGGGATCAGGTTTGCAATGTTGCGGTGGATGAAGAACTCGCCCGTGTCGGCGCCGAAGATCGAGGTGACGTGCACGCGCGAGTCGCAGCACGAGATGACCATCGCCCGCGGGTGCTGCCCCTGTTCGGCCAGTTGCATGTACCAGCCGCGGTTCTCGGCATAGGTCGTCGCTTTCCAGCCCTGGTAGCGCTGAACGAGATAGGATGGCAGCGGTTTTGCGTGATCCATCGGGTGTCCCTCGGTTCTTGTTCTGCCGTCTCTAATCCTCAACGCGCCGGAATTCGAGCGTTTTGTCTCGCGTGGGGCCGCGCGGTGACCCTTGCGGCGGCTGGGGCAGGCGCTAGGCTGTGCGCCAGTCCGCAGCGGAGATTCCTTGAATGACACCCCGTTTCGCCCCCGCTGGCGCCGAGTCGCGCCCGGTGACACTGATCGACCCGGACCGCCTGCCGGGCTGGCGCGAAAACCAGCCGGAGCGGCTGCGGCGCTGGGTGGACGAGACCGGGTTCAAGGCCGCCGCGGGCGAGCTGTGCCGGCTGCCGGGCGAGGACGGCGCGCTGGCCGGGGCGCTGTTCGGCCTGGGCGATCCGGCGCAGGCCGGGCGCAGACGGTTCCTGGCCGGGCGCGCCGCCGCCGCGCTGCCCGCGGGAACCTATCGTCTCGATGGCGATCTGGCACCGGCGGCGCTGGAGGAGGCGGCGCTTGGCTGGTTGCTGGCGGGCTACCGCTTCGACCGCTACAAGGCTCAGCCGCCGGCCGAGGCGATGCTCGTCGCGCCCGACGGGGTCGATGCCGCCCGGATCGAGGCGATCGCCGCGGGCGAGTTCCTGACGCGCGACCTGATCAACACACCGGCGGCCGATATGGGACCCGAGGCGCTCGAGGCGGCGTTCCGCGCGCTCGGCCAGGACTTCGGCGCCCGGGTCGAGGTGATCCGGGGACCGGCGCTGCTCGACGGGAATTTCCCGCTGATCCACGCCGTCGGCCGCGCCGCCGCCGAGGCGCCCCGGCTGCTGGACATGCGCTGGGGGGCCGACGACGCGCCGCGCCTGACGCTTGTCGGCAAGGGGGTCTGCTTCGATACCGGGGGGCTCGACATCAAGCCGGCGCAGTCCATGGCGCTGATGAAGAAGGACATGGGCGGCGCCGCCGCCGTCATGGGCCTCGCGCGCATGATCATGGCGCTGGAACTGCCGGTGCAGCTCCGGGTGCTGGTGCCGGCGGTCGAAAACGCGATCTCGTCCGACTCGTTCCGCCCGCAGGATATTCTCGCATCGCGCAAGGGGCTGACCGTCGAGGTCAACAACACGGATGCCGAGGGACGGCTCGTGCTGGCCGACGCACTTGCGCTGGCCGACGAGGAGGCGCCCGACGCGCTGGTCTGCATGGCGACGCTGACCGGCGCGGCGCGGGTGGCGCTGGGCCCGGATATCGCCCCGTTCTTCACCGACGACGGCACGCTGGCCGCGGCGTTGCAAAGCGCGGGCGACGCGGTGGCCGACCCGGTCTGGCGGCTTCCATTCCACGCGCCTTACGAGGCAATGATCGAACCGGGCATCGCCGATCTCGACAACGCGCCCCGCAACGGCTTTGCCGGGGCGATCACCGCCGCGCTGTTCCTGCGCCGCTTCGTCGAGAACGCGCGGCGCTTCGTCCATTTCGACATCTATGGCTGGGCGCCCGAGGGCGACGCGGCCCGGCCCAAGGGCGGTGCGGGGCAGGGCACGCGGGCCCTGCTGGACGCGCTGCCCAGGGTGCTGGCGCAATGATCGGGGATCGTCGCCTGACGCTGGCCAATGCGCGCGTGGCCGACGTGGCGCTGCAGGGCACGGTCGAGGCGCCGCGCTACGTCACGCCGGCGCCCCGGCAGTGCCGCCAGCCCGTCGCCGACATCCTCGACCGGCCCGGTCCCGAGGGGGCGCGGGACAGCCAGCTGCTCTTCGGTGACCCGTTCGCGGTGATCGAGGAGCGCGATGGCTATGCTTTCGGCCAGTGCGCGCGGGACGGTTATGTCGGCTTCGTCGAGACCGCGGCGCTCGGCCGGCTGGATACGCCGACGCACTGGGTCGCGGCCCCGGCCACGCAGCTCTATCCCGACGCCGAAGCCAAGTCGCGGGCCGAGACGGCGCTCTTCATGGGGACGGCGCTGCGCGTGCTGGCCCAGAAGAACGGCTTCGGCAAGATCCAGACCGGGCATTTCGTGCCGATGGCGCATCTGAAGCCCTTTGCCACCCGGTATGCCGATCCGGCCGGCGTGGCGGAGCTGTTCCTGGGCACGCCGTATCTCTGGGGGGGACGGAGCCGCTGGGGCGTCGATTGTTCGGGGCTGATCCAGCTGGCGCTGGAGGCCTGCGGCATCGACTGTCCGCGCGACAGCGACATGCAGGAAGCGGCGCTCGGCCGGCCGCTCGCGAAGGGCGAGCCGCTGCGCCGTGGTGACATCGTGTTCTGGAAGGGACATGTCGGCATCCTGACGGCGCCGGGCATGCTGCTGCACGCCAACATGCATCACATGGCCGTGGCCCAGGAGCCGCTGCTGGAGGCGACGCGCCGGATCGCCGAGACCGACACCGGCCCGGTGACCAGCCGCCGGCGGCTTTGAGCTAGTCGTTCACCGCGCGGATCAGCTTGCGTTCGAGGACGCGGAGCACGGTTTTCAGGTCGTGGCCGCGCTTCAGGATCCGGCCGTCCATGCCGATCACCGCGTACTGGCCCTGCCGGTCGCGCAGCTTCGGGCGTTTCTCGATACGGTAGAGCGGATGCTCGGCGGTGCGGCGGAAGACCGAGAAGACGGCGACGTCCCGCAGGCAGGACAGCCCGTAGTCGCGCCATTCGCCCGCGGCCACCATGCGGCCGTAAAGGGACAGGATGCAGCCGAGCTCGCCGCGGTCGAAGCTGACCTGTTGCGGGACGGATTGCCTGCCCTGTCCGGGCTGCGCGGGATCCTGCACGTTCATGTCCCAAGAGTTGCGCGGCGGGGCCGTGAAATCAAGCGGTGCCTTGGAATGGACGCGAAATCTTCGCGGTATTTCCGCCGCCGGTCCAATCTTCAGCCCGGTTTCGGGACGATAAGGATCCGTGTAGCGAGTAACGCTTCAGCCCGGTGCCGTGGATATCATCCCCCACCCAGCCCACGGCACCGGGTCGTGCGCCCGCAGGGCGCGCAACGGGCTTCCAGCTGTCACCGCATTGGAAACGCATTGTTTTCCGATGGGACCGAGAGTCCTCAATCCTGCCCTTTTCCAAGCAAACCGGCGCCGGAAAGCCGGGCTACCCCTTGGCTCGTAGCTGCCAGAGCTTCCCCCGGCGTCGCGTTACGAAGCCCCCACCCAGTGCGCGGCGTCGGGGTCTCTGGCAGCTTCTCCCCGCTCTTTCGAGTCCTCTGGCATTTCCGGGTTGGAAAGCCCGCGGCGCGCCCCTAGGCTCCGGCCGGTATCGCTGAGTTGGGGAGGACAGGGAAACGATGCGCGATTTCCATCTGCCGGGGCGCTCGCCCGTATTCGCAACGAACGGGATGTGCGCGACGTCGCATCCCCTGGCGGCCAAGGTCGCCGTGCAGATGCTGGAATCGGGCGGCAACGCCGTCGACGCCGCCATCGCCGCCGCGGTCCTGCTGGGGATCTGCGAGCCGCAGATGACCGGCATCGGCGGGGACTGTTTCGTCCTTCTGAAACCGGCCGGCGAGGATCGGATCATCGGGCTCAACGGCTCGGGCCGGGCCCCTGCCGGGCTCGACCCGGCGGCGCTGCGGGCCGAGGGGATGCGGAAGATCCCGGACGGCAGCGTGCATTCGGTCACGGTGCCGGGCGCCGTCGACGCCTTTTGCCGGCTCTCGCGGGACTGGGGCCGAGCGGGGCTCAAGGCCAGCCTGGCCCCGGCGATCCATTATGCCGAGGCCGGCGTGCCGGTCGCGCCGCGCGTGGCGTTCGACTGGCACGAGGCGGCCGACAGCCTGCAGGGCGATGCGCGCCGGCATTACCTGTTCGACGGTGCCGCGCCGCGCGAAGGGCAGGTGTTCCGCGCGCCGGGCCAGGCCGAGGTGCTGCGCCGGATCGGGCTCGAGGGGCGCAAGGGCTTCTACGAGGGCGAGGTGGCCGAGGACATGGTCGCAAGCCTTCGCGCCATGGGCGGGACCCACAGCCTCGACGATTTCGCGGCGACGGCCTGCGACTACACCGACCCCGTCGCGGGAACCTACAAGGGCATGGAGCTGCTCGAGCATCCGCCGAACGGGCAGGGCGCGACGGCCATTCTCATGAACAACATCCTGGCGCATTTCGACCTGCCATCGCTCTACCCGATGGGGGTGGAGCGCGCGCATCTCGAGGCCGAGGCGGCCAAGCTCGCCTATGATGCGCGGAACCGTTTTCTCGCGGATCCGGACCACACGGCGCGCCTGGACCACATGCTTGCGCCCGAAACGGCGGAGAAACTCGCCGCGCTGATCGATCCGGACCGCGCCATGCCGGCGCCCGCCGCGCTGACAGAGTCCGTGCACAAGGAAACGGTCTACCTGACGGTGGTGGATCGCGACCGGATGGTGGTCTCGATGATCTACTCGGTCTTCAGCAGCTTCGGCTCGGGGCTGGCCTCGTCGGCGTTCGGGATCAACTTCCAGAACCGGGGCTCCGGGTTCACGCTGGAGGAAGGTCACCCCAACGAGGCGGGCGGCGGCAAGCGGCCGATGCACACGATCATCCCGGCCATGCTGCGCAAGGCGGGCCGCGTCATCATGCCTTTCGGCGTGATGGGCGGGGGCTACCAGCCGGCTGGCCACGCCCGCTTCGTCACGAATATGGTGGATTACGGGATGAATCCGCAGCAGGCCATAGATGCGCCGCGCTGTTTCTCGGATGCCGGCGACATGAGGGTCGAGCGCGGCTACCCGGACGCGGTGCGCCAGGGCCTGGCCGATCTCGGCCACCACGTCAGGATCCCCGAAGCGCCGATCGGCGGTGCCCAGGCGATCCTGATCGATGACGAGACAGGCGTTCTGCAGGGCGCGTCGGACCCGCGCAAGGACGGCTGCGCCTTGGGATACTGAGAACACAGGGAGGACAGACAGCCATGGCAATACGTCCGGTGAAAGACATGGTCGCCGAAGCGAAGGCCGGGATCGAGACCATGCCCGTCGCAGAGGCGATGCGCGCCGCCGCCGCGGGCGAGATCCAGCTTGTCGATATCCGCGACGTGCGCGAGCTGGACCGCGACGGGCGCATCCCGGGGGCGCTGCACGCCCCGCGCGGAATGCTCGAATTCTGGGTGGATCCCGAGAGCCCCTATCACAAGCCCGCCTTCGACACCGACAGGAAGCTCGTGCTGTTCTGCGCATCGGCCTGGCGGTCGGCGCTGGCGACGCGGACCCTGCGCGAGATGGGGCTGGAGAACGTCGCCGAGATGGCGGACGGCTTCAAGGGATGGGTCGCGGCCGGCGGCGCGGTGGAAAAGCGCGACCCCTAGTTGAGCTGCACGTCCAGGTCGTACCGGCCGTTCTCGAGATCGCCGAAGATGGCGGGCACGTCAGGGTGATCGACGGGCTCGCCGGTTTCATCGGGCACGAGGTTCTGCTCGGACACGTAGGCGATGTAATAGCTCTGCTCGTTTTCCGCGAGCAGGTGGTAAAACGGCTGATCCTTGCGCGGGCGGCTCTCTTCCGGGATCGACTCGTACCATTCCTCGGTGTTGGCGAACTCGGGATCGATATCGAAGACCACCCCCCGGAACGGATGCTTCCGGTGGCGGACGATCTGGCCCAGCATGTATTTCGCGTGCGACGTCAGCATGCGTGTTGTCACCCCTTTCGCCCCCATGTAACTACGCCGGCAGCCGGAGTCCACCAGCGGGGCCGGGTTTCAGAGTCAAAACGCGGAAACAATCTGTGACCCTCGTCCTGACAGTTCTCGAAATCGTCGCGCCGGTTTTCATACTGGCGGCGATCGGGTTCACCTGGGTGCGGCTTGGCGGTGAATACAGGGTCAAGTTCGTCACCGAGCTGGCGATGACCCTGTCGGTTCCCTGCCTGATCTTCACGGCGCTGATGGAAACCGAGATCGACCCGCAGGCGCTGACGGCGGTTTCCTTCGCGGCGGTCCTGGCCTACGGGGCGGTGACCACCCTGACATGGGTCATGGTGCGGATCGCCGGGCTCGAGGTCCGGACCTGGCTGGCGCCGCTCATCTTCGGCAACACCGGAAACCTGGGCCTGCCCCTGGCCCTGTTTGCCTTCGGCGACGAGGGGCTCGGCTTTGCCGTGGTGATCTTCGCGATCATGGCGGTCTACTCCTTTACCTTCGGGGTCTGGGTGGTGGCCGGCGGGGGATCGCCGCTCAAGGTGCTGCGCGAGCCGATGGTCGGGGCCACGATCCTCGGGCTGCTGTTCATGTCGCAGGGCTGGCAGACCCCGGTCTGGATGACCAATACCCTGAAACTCCTGGGCCAGATCGCGATTCCGCTCATGCTGATCACGCTGGGCGTGGCGGTTGCGCGGCTGCATCCGCGCGGGCTGGGCCGCGCCGTCGTTCTGTCCGTGCTGAAGATCGCGCTCTGCATCGCCATCGCCTGGGCGGCCGGGCGCTGGTTCGCGCTCGGCCCGGTGCCCTTCGCCGTCCTGGTGCTGCAGCTTTCGACGCCGGTGGCGGTCACGTCCTACCTGATCGCGGAGAAATACGGCGCCGAGGCCGACCACGTCGCGGGCCTCGTCGTGGTCTCGACGCTGCTTTCCGTCGTCACGATTCCGCTCACCCTCGCGGTTTTGATCTGACCGCGTCCGAATGACCGTTTCGTTTCGGGCCGATTTCCCGTATTCTGACCGCAAAACAAGCCGAGCATCGGGCAGTCATGAACAGGCTTATCATTATCGGGACGCTCCTGCTGGTCGCGGCCTGCGGAGGCGGACGCTACGACCCGCCGCGCAACCTCGACGATGCCTGCGCCATCGCGCGGGAACGCCCCAGCTGGATGCGCGACATGGAACGCACCGAACGCCGCTGGGGCGTGCCGGTGCATGTCCAGATGGCGATCATCCACCAGGAGAGCAGTTTCATCGGGAATGCGCGTACACCGCTGCGCTACTCGCTGGGCGTCATCCCCATGGGCCGGCAGAGCTCGGCCTACGGCTACAGCCAGGCAATCGACGGAACATGGGACTGGTATCGCGACGAGACCGGGAAACGGTTCGCGCGGCGCGACCGCTTCGACGATGCCGTGGATTTCATGGGCTGGTACATGAACGAAACGCGCGAGCGCAACGGCGTCCCGCTTTACGACGTTCGCAACCAGTACCTGGCCTATCACCAGGGGCACACGGGCTTCGCGCGTGGGAGTTACCGAAACAAGGCCTGGCTCCTGCGGGTTGCCGACCGCGTGACCGACCGCGCGGCGATGTACCGCGGGCAGCTGCGGCGCTGCCGCTTCTACTGAGTCACTCGGTCAGGCCGCGGGTGCGCAGCTCGGTCACGATGCTGAAAAGCCGGCTGGACAGCTCCGCGCCGGTTTCCATCTCGCCGAGGATCACGGTGGTCTCCGTTCCGGCCTCGTTGGTCACGACCCATTGACGCAGCTCCACGGGATCCGCGGTGAAGATCATCCGGATATTGCCGTATTCCGGGTGTTCGGGATCCTGCGCGACAACTTCCGTGCGCGTCCCGTCCCCTTCATGCGCCACCACCATGTCCGAGCGCCCGAGATTCACGTCTCGCTCGAGGATGATCGAGAGCGGCGTGCGCCGCAGCGGGTATTGTTCCGGCGCCACGTTGGACTTGGCGTCGAAGATCGCGACGGTGCCGCCCCCGGCCATGACCAGCGCCGGCGCCGGCGGGTCATACTCAAAGCGGATGCGCCCGGGGCGATGCATGTAAAGCGTGCCGGTGGAAACCGAGCCGTCGGCGTTCACCTGCGTGAACTCCGCCTCGGCGGTCGTGATCCCGTTCAGGTAGCGCGAGATCTCGGCCAGCGGGATCCTGTCCTGGGCCGCCGCGGGCAGGGCCAGGACGGCGGCGAGGAAAACGGCGCTCAGGCGGTGCAGCATCATCATGGGGTCAACATATGGGCGCGGGCCGGCCGATGCACCAGACCCCCGCTCACGTTTCGGCGATCTATTGCTGCTCGGGTACGAGGATCTCGCGTTTGCCGACATGGTTGGCCGGGCTGACGAGGCCCTGTTCCTCCATCTGCTCCACCAGGCGCGCGGCCTTGTTGTAGCCGATCGCCAGCTTGCGCTGGATGTAGGAGGTCGAGCATTTCCGATCCTTGACGACGATCGCGACCGCCTGGTCGTAGAGGGCGTCCTCGCCATCCGTGTTGCCGCCCAGCCCGAGCACCAGGTCGATATCGCTTTCCTTCTCGTCGTCGGGGCCTTCCAGCACGCCGGACACGTATTCCGGCGACCCGAAGGACTTGAGGTGGCGGACGACTTCCTCGACTTCCTCGTCCGAGACGAAGGGCCCGTGGACGCGGGTGATCCGCGCGCCGCCCGCCATGTAGAGCATGTCGCCCATGCCCAGCAGCTGCTCGGCCCCCTGCTCGCCCAGGATCGTGCGGCTGTCGACCTTGGAGGTCACCTGGAAACTGATCCGCGTGGGGAAGTTCGCCTTGATCGTGCCGGTGATGACGTCGACCGAGGGGCGCTGGGTGGCCATGATGAGATGGATGCCGCTGGCCCGGGCCATCTGCGCGAGGCGCTGGATGCAGGCCTCGATCTCCTTGCCCGCCACCATCATGAGGTCGGCCATCTCGTCGACGATGACGACGATGTAGGGGATGGTCTCGGGGGCGAATTCCTCGGTCTCGAAGATCGGCTCGCCGGTTTCCTCGTCGAAGCCGGTCTGCACGGTGCGCTGGAACATCTCGCCCTTGGCCAGCGCGTCGCGCACGCGGCCGTTATACCCCTCGATGTTGCGGACGCCCATCTTCGACATCTTGCGGTAGCGTTCCTCCATCTCGCCCACGACCCATTTCAGCGCCACCACGGCCTTCTTGGGGTCGGTGACCACCGGCGAGAGCAGGTGCGGGATACCGTCATAGACGCTGAGTTCCAGCATCTTCGGGTCGATCATGATCAGCCGGCACTCCTCGGGCGTCAGCTTGTAGAGCAGGCTCAGGATCATGGTGTTGATGGCGACCGACTTGCCCGAGCCGGTGGTCCCCGCGATCAGCAGGTGCGGCATCTTCGAGAGGTTGGCGACCACGGCGCCGCCGCCGATGTCCTTGCCCAGCGCAAGCGGGAGCCTCTGATTGCCGTCTCCGAAATCCCGGGAGGAGAGGATTTCGCGCAGAAGCACCTTCTCGCGCTGGGCGTTGGGCAGCTCGATCCCGATGACGGAACGTCCCGGAACCGTGGAAACACGCGCGCTGAGCGCGGACATGGACCGCGCGATATCGTCGGCGAGCCCGATGACGCGGCTGGCCTTCAGCCCCGGCGCGGGTTCGAGTTCGTACATGGTGACGACCGGGCCGGGCCGCACGCTGACGATCTCGCCCTTGATGCCGTAATCGTCGAGCACGTTCTCCAGCATCCGGGCGTTCTCTTCCAGCGCCTCGTCCGAAAGCTGCTGGCGCACCACGGTCGAGGGGGCGGTCAGCAACGAGAGCGGCGGCGCCTCGTAGGCGTCGGGGTCTTCCTCGAAGCTGAAGGCCGGCTGCGCCTCGGCACGGGCCTGGCTGCTGGGCGCGGGGGCTTTCCGGGCCGGGGCCTGCACGACCTTGCGCTTTTCCGCGGCCGGGGGCCGCGGATAGGCGGTGCCGTCGCCCGCGACCGCGTCGGGATCGGGCGTCTCGAACATGGGTTCCGCGTGGAGCGGCCCGGTCTCGTCCTCTGGCGCGAGGTCGGCCCCGGGTGCGGCGTCGCCGGTCTGAACCGGCGGTTCCTGGCGCTGCCGGATATCCATCACCCGGTCCCGGCGCGAGCGGTTGCGGATGACGTCGTTGATCTTTTCGCGGATCCGCTCGTCGCTCGGTGCGTCGATTTCCGCCTCCGGGTCGATGTCCGCGTCGATCAGTTCCGGCTCCGGTTCGGCGGCGCGCGTGCCCAGCAGCGGCACGCGGGCGAACAGCGACGGTTTGCGCCGGGGCGCCTCTGGCGGATCGGCCGGTTCCGGCGCCTCCTCGATCACGGGTTCGGCGCGCCGGACGCGCGGTTCGCGGTGTAGCGCGGGGTCCGCCGCCGCGCGCGCGGCCTGCTGCGCGGCGTAGCGATCCTTGAGCGCCGCCGCCCCCTGCACCGTCACCAGGCCGAGGCGCCGCAGAAGCGCGAGCGCCGCGGTGTAGGTGACGATGACCCCGATCAGCAGAAACCGCGCGCCGGCGCGCAGCTCCGCCCGGTCGGCGCCGAGGACGAAGAGACCGAGCGCCACCATCGCGATCCCCGAAAGCGCCGCCAGCGCCTTCAGGCCCAGCGCCGGGTCGATGGGAAGCAGGCCCAGCGCCGCGCCGAGAACCGTGTCCCCGAACAGCCCGCCAAGGCCGAAGGAATGGGTCCAGCCCGCGACCGGCACATGCGTCGAGGCATAGACCGAGGCGACCGCGATGGCGATCGGCGCGAAGATCACCCGCGACAGCGCGCGCTCCTCGCCCCGGTGCAGGACGCAGCGCAGGCCCCAGCCGGCCAACAGCCCGGCCAGCCCCCAGGCGCCCCAGCCGATGGTAATGTAGAGTGGGCTCGCCACCGTCGCCCCGAACTGGCCGAGCCAGTTCTGCGCCGGCGCGTCCGTGGCCGAGAGCCAGCTCGGATCTTCCGGCACGTAGGAGCCCAGCATCAGGCCCAGCGCGACGCCGAGTCCCACCAGGAGAAAGCCCAGCAGTTCCAGGCCACGCTTTTGCAGCGCAGCCTGCATGTTGCTGTCCAGAAGGGGGTCGCGTTGCCTCGCCTGATACGCCATGTTCAGCCCTGTCCTCGTTCTTATGCGTAAAGACAGCGGCGGATTGCCTTCAATCCGCGCCGTGTATCCTCTCGGGGCGCCACGAGGGCGACCCTGATGAAACCCTGCCCCGGGTTGCCTCCGGGCGCATCGCGGCCGAGATAGGCGCCCGGCAGCACCCGGACCCCGGTCTCCTGCCAGAGCTTCAGCGTCGCGGCCTCGCCATCGGCGACCGGCAGCCACAGAAAGAACCCGGCCTCGGGGGGCCGGTACCCCGGCACGTCGCCGAAAATTTCGTCCGCGATCTCGAATTTCTCGCCGTAGAGCGCGCGGTTGGCCGCCACGTGGGCCTCGTCGGCCCAGGCACGCTCGGCCACGCGCTGCAGCGGCAGGGGCAGCGGCGCGCCCGCATAGGCCCTGAGCTGCTGCATCCGGGCGATACAGCCCGGTCCGCCGGCTGCGAAACCGGATCGCAGCCCCGGCAGGTTGGACCGTTTCGACAGCGAGTGGAACACGACCACCCGCTCGGGATCGGCGCCGGTCTCGGCCGCGACCTGCATCGCGCCGGCGGGCGCCGCACCGCGGTAGAGCTCGGAATAGCATTCATCGGCGAAGATGCGGAAATCGTGTTTCTCGGCCAGCGCCAGCAGCTCGGCCCAATAGGCGCGCGATGCCACCGCGCCCTGCGGGTTCGAGGGAGAGCAAAGATAGACGATGGCCGTGCGGTCCAGCAGCTCCGCCGGCTGGCCCGCGATGTCGGGCAGGAAGCCGGTTTCGGCGGTCGCCGGCAGGTAGACGGGCTCGGCGCCCACGGCCTGCGCGGCCACCGTGTAGACCTGGTAGAAGGGATTCGGGATCAGCACCACCGGCGTCTTGCCGCCCTTCGTCTCGGGGCAAAGCGCCAGGCAGGCGTTGAAGAGCCCCTCGCGGGTGCCGTTCAACGGAAAGACCTGCGTGTCGGGGGCGGCGGTCACGCCGTACCGGGTCTGCAGCCAGCCCGCGATTGCCGCGCGCAGCTCCGGCGTGCCCTCGTTCGGAGGGTATTTCCCGAACTCGTGGGCGTATTCGGAGATGATCGACGAGACCCAGACCGGGAACGGGTGTTTCGGCTCGCCGATGGACATGTGCAGCACATCCCCGCCCGGCGCATGCCCGTCGAGAAGCGCGCGCAGACGCGGAAACGCGTAGTCCGGCAGGTTCGCAAACCGCTCAGGAAAATCCATCACTGCCTCATGCCCGGGGTCTAAGTGCCCCTTTTCATTCACGATACAGCCCAAAACCGGCCCGGTCCAGCATCGTGGCGGACCGTTCCCGTCGGCGTCGCGCTGTTGTGTCTTTCGCGCCGCGGCGGCTCAGGGAGCCATGGCGCGGGCCGCCGCCTGCCCGAGCCGGAGCAGCCGGTCCTCCGACATGGGCGCGCACATGATCGACACGCCGGTGGACGGCACGCCGGTGGGCAGCGTCAGCGCGCAGACGCCCATCAGGTTGCCGATCCGCGTGTTCCGGAGCGTCATCAGGTTCTCGGCCTTGTAATAGTCCGAGTCCCGTTCCAGCCGGCGGATCTCGGGCGGCAGGATCGGGCAGGTCGGCACCAGCACCCCGTCATAGGCGGCGGTCTTTTCCGCGTACGCCGCGCGAAGCGCGCGCAGCTTTTGCCAGGCATGGACGAAATCCGCGCCGGTGAAATGCGCGCCGCCCCGGAAACGCTCGAGAATCTCGGGGAACATCAGGCCCGGCGTCGCCTCGATGGCGTGTTTCCAGGTGCCATAGGCCTCGGTCGCGAAAAGAATGGCGGACATGGTCGCGGCCTCGGCCACTTCCGCGATCTCGCCGCGCTCGATCACCGCCCCGGCGGCGCCCAGTCGCTCGACCGCCTGCGCAAAGCCTGCCGCCGGCGCGTCGCGCAGATCCTCCATCGCCTCGGTTTCCAGCACCAGGAAGCGGCGACCGGTCAGGCTGGTGTCGACGAGGTCCGGGGCGCGCCGTCCCTCGAGGGCGCCGAGCATCTGGGCCGCGTCTTCGACCGTGCGGCAGAGCGGTCCCACCGTGTCGAAGCTCTCGGCCAGCGGGACGACCCCGTTCAGCGATACCCGCCCCGAGGTGGTCTTGAGCCCCACGAGATCGTTCCAGACCGACGGCACGCGGACAGAACCGCCCGTGTCCGAGCCAACCGCCGCCGCCGCCAGCCCGAAGGCGACGGATGCCGCCGCCCCGGAAGACGACCCGCCCGCAACCGCCTTCTCGTCGTTGACGCAGGGCGGCGTGGCGGTCACCGGGTTATAGCCGAGCCCCGAGAAGGCAAGTTCCGACATGTGGGTCTTGCCGAGGCAGACGAGCCCCGCCGCGGTGGCGTTGCGCAGCACCTCGGCGTCTTCGACCGGCATGCGTCCCTTCAGCAGCGCCGACCCGGCCTCGGTCTCTACCCCGGCGGTGTCGAACAGGTCCTTCCAGGACACCGGCACGCCGTCGAGCGGGCCGAGCCGATGGCCCGATTTCGCGCGGGCCGCGGCCGCGGCGGCCTCCGCCCGGGCACGGTCATGGGTAACGCGGGCATAGACCCGGTCGCGGAACGGGTGAGCGTCGATGGCGGCAAGATAGGTTTCGGTCAGCTGTTCCGGATCGATCGCCCCGGCGCCGATCCCGCGGCCCAGATCGGTTGCGCTCATCCAAAGCCAGTCCTGCGACATCGTCTCCCCCCGTATTCCGTGATGGCGCGACGGTAGCGGCAGGCTGACCGATGGACAATCGGGAATGCGGGCGCATATTGGGGGGCATGGAACGCGACGCGGATATTGTGATCGCCGGCGGCGGGTTGAACGGCCCCGCGCTGGCACTGGCGCTGGCCCGGGCGGGGCTGAGCGTCACCCTGATCGACGCCCTTCCGGCCGAGACCCGGTCGGACGCGGGTTTCGACGGCCGGGCCTACGCGCTGGCGCTGGGCTCGCAGCGGCTGTTATCCGCGCTGGACGTCTGGCCGGCGGTGGCCGGAAACAGCCAGCCGATCCTCGATATCGAGGTGACCGACGGCCGTGCGGGCGCGGGGGCCGCGCCCTGGTTCCTGCATTTCGACCATGCCGAGATCGAGGAAGGCCCGATGGGCCACATGCTCGAGGATCGCTACCTGCGCCGCGCGCTGCTGGACGCCATGGCGGCGGAACAGCGCATCACGCAGGTCGCGCCGGCCGAGATCGTCGCGCAGGAGACCGACCTGACCGGCGTCACGGTGACGCTGGCCGACGGGCGGCGGATAACGGGGCGGGTCCTGGTCGGGTGTGACGGGCGGCGCAGCGGCACGGCCACACGCGCCGGGATCGGCCGCACGGGCTGGGATTACGGGCAGACGGCGCTGGTCTGCGCCGTGGCGCATGAACGGCCCCATCACGGCACTGCGCACCAGTTCTTCATGCCGCCCGGCCCGCTTGCGATCCTGCCGCTGCCCGGCAACCGCGCCTCGATCGTCTGGACCGAGTCGACCGGGGCGGCCGAGGCGATCAACGCTCTTTCCGACGAACGGTATCTGGACATCCTGCGTCCCCGGTTCGGCGATTTCCTGGGTGAGATTTCGCTGGCGGGCGAACGCTTTACCTACCCGCTGAGCCTGACGCTCGCCAACAGCTTCGTGGCCGACCGCGTCGCGCTGGCCGGCGATGCGGCGCACGGGGTGCATCCCATCGCGGGGCAGGGGCTGAACCTGGGGCTGCGCGACGTGGGCGCCCTGGCCCAGGTTCTGGTCGAGGCCCACCGCCGGGGCGAGGATATCGGCGCGGCGAACGTGCTGGCGCGCTACCAGCAATGGCGACGCTGGGACACGACGACGCTGGCCATCGGCACCGATTTGGTGAACCGGCTCTTTTCCAACGACAACCCGCTGCTGCGCGCCGCGCGCGACATCGGGCTGGGCGCGGTCAACGCCGCGCCGGGCCTGCGCCGGCGGTTCATCCGCGAAGCCGCCGGGCTGACCGGCGACCTGCCGCGCCTGATGCAGGGTCGCGCCATCTGAAAACGGGCTTCCAAGGCTTGCGCCGCTGCGCAAATTGCGTTGGACTTCCCCTGTCCAAAGCGAGGCGGTGTCATGTGCACGGTTCTCGGCCGGTGTCCCGGCCATCCTCATGCCAAGGCCCATAACTGGTGGCCGCCGCCCATGCCGGGCTGATCGCGGCGGGCCCGTATGGCCCGCGTGACCCCAAGGCATGTACAAAGGAAGACCTGCAATGACCGACGCAACGCTTCGCGCCGAGGCGCGCACCGTCGCCCTGCGCTGGGACGACGGCACCAGCACGGAGTTCCCCTTCATCTGGCTTCGCGACAACTGCCCGAGCGGCTTCCATCCCGACACGGGCGAGCGGGCCTTCGATCTTCTGAGCGTTCCCGAGGACGCGTCGCCGGCGGCGGTCCGTCTCGGCGCGGGCGTGCTGGAAATCGATTGGGCGGGCGAGGCCCATACCAGCCGGTTCGATACGGGCTGGCTCCGTGCCAACCGCCCGGGACGGCCCGCCGACGACCCGGCCGACACGCCCTACGTGCCCTGGCGCGCCGATATGGGGGCGGCCGGCATCCCGCGGGTGGCGGCCGATGCGGTGCTGCGCTCGGACGCGGCGCTGGCGGCCTGGCTGCGCCAGACACGGCGCACCGGGCTTTCCATCGTCGAGGGCCTCGCGGACTCGCCCGAAGCCGGGCAGGAGGTCGCGCGCCGGATCGGCTTCCTGCGCGAGACGAATTTCGGGCGCACTTTCCAGGTGAAGTCGAAACCCAACCCGAACAACCTCGCCTACACGGCCGATGCGCTGCCGCTCCATACCGATCTGCCCAACCAGGAATTGCCGCCGGGCTTCCAGTTCCTGCATTGCCTCGCCAACGAGGCCGCGGGCGGCGGGTCGGTCTTCGCCGACGGGGTCGCGATCGCCGAGGATCTGCGCGCCGCCGATCCCGACGCCTTCGCGTTGCTGTCGACCGTGTCGATCCCGTTCCGGTTCCATGACGACGATTGCGATATCCGGCGGCGCCAGACGGTGATCCGGCTGGACGAGACCGGGGCGGTCAGCGAGGTCTGCTACAACGCCCATATCGCCGGGATCTTCGACATGGCGCCGGAGGTGCTCGGCCCCTATTACCGGGCGTATCGCCGGTTCATGGCGGCGACCCGAGATCCGAGATACCCGGTCGAGCTAAAACTCTCGGCCGGCGAGATGGTCGTCTTCGACAACCGGCGCGTCCTGCACGGGCGCGCGGCCTTCGATCCGTCGACCGGCTATCGCCACCTGCTCGGATGCTATGTCGACCGGGGAGAGTTCGAAAGCCGGATGCGCATCCTCGCGCGGGCCGGTCACGGCGGTTAGGCCCGAACGCGCGGCGGCCGGTCAGCGATCGTCGAGCCGCCGCGCCTCGTCCAGCAGCATCACGGGGATACCGTTCCGGATCGGGAAGGCCAGCCGCGCCTTGCCCGAGACCAGTTCCTGTGCTTCGGCGTCATAATGCAGCACGTCCTGGGTCAGCGGGCAGACCAGCGCCTCGAGCATCTTGCGGTCGTGGAGCGGCCCGTCCGGCGCCGTCACTGGAGCTTCTCCTCGCCGCGCCCGCCATGCAGGGCGAACTCGATCAGGGTGACCAGCGTCTCGCGCCGGGTGCCGAGGCAGGGCGCCTCGAGCAGGGCCTGTTTTTCCTCGGGGTCGAAGGGGCAGAGCATCGAGAGCGAGTTTATCAGCAGCTCGTCCTCGGCTTCCCTGAGACTGTCCCAGTCGGTCGAGAGGCCCTCGCTCTGGAAAAAGCGGTTCAGCAGGTCCATCAGCCGGTCACGGTCGAAACCGGCGTCGGTCTCCGCGCCGCCGAGGTCGCGCTCGAAGCCCGCCCAGTCTATCTCGGCCCGCCGATACGGGGTGAAGCCGTTGACCTCTTCGCGAACGCGGAAGCGCGACACGCCGGTCAGCGTGATCATGTATCGCCCGTCTTCGGTTTCGGAGAAGGCGGTCACGCGTCCCGCGCAGCCGATCCGCTGGAGCCGCGGCTCGCCGCCCTGCGGCACCTCCTGGGGCTGCACCATGCCGATCAACCGGTGCGACGTCTTGAGGGCATCGTCGAGCATCGCCAGGTAGCGGGGCTCGAAGATGTGCAGCGGCAACCGGGCGCGCGGCAACAGCAGCGCACCCGGCAGCGGGAAAACTGGGATCGTGTCGGGCAGATCCGCGGCGGTCATCATGCTTGGAGTCTAGCCCGCACAGGCCGTCAGGCAAATATCATCGAGGACAGTTTCCGCCGGCCCTTCAGCACGATCGGATCCTGCGGCTTCAGCGCGTCGAAGATCGTCAGGAGCTGCTCCTTGGCGGCGCCGCCGTTCCACTCGCGGTCGCGGCGGAAAAGCTCCAGAAGTTCGTCCACGGCGTCTTCGGTCTGCCCCTTGGCATGAAGCGCCGTCGCCAGGTCGAACCGCGCCTGGTGATCGTCGGGATTCGCGTCGAGTTTCGCGCGCAGCTCGTCGACCGGCCCGGCGTTTTCGGCCTGCTTGGCGAGATCGAGCGCGGCGCGCGCGGCCTCGATCTCGGGCGCGTCGGTGATCTCTGCCGGCGCGCCGTTCAGGATCGCCTCGGCCTGGCCGAGATCGTTCATCGCCACATGGGCACGCACCAGCCCGCCATAGGCGGCGGCGTTCTTGTCGTCCTCGCCGAGAACCGCGGCGAAGGTCTGCGCGGCATCGGTGGCCGCGCCCTCGGCGAGCATCTGCTCGGCCGCCTCGACGGCCTGGGTCAGCCCGTCGCCCTCGGCGCCCTCGGCGCCGCCGCCGGCCATGCCGGCCAGCTTGTCCACGAACTGCTTGATTTCGGCCGGGCCGATCGCGCCCTGGAAGCCATCGACCGGCTGGCCCTGGAAAAAGGCGTAGACGGTCGGGATCGACTGGATGCGCAGCTGGGCCGCGATCTGCTGGTTCTCGTCGACATTGACCTTGACCATGCGGACCTTGCCGCCGGCCTCCTGCACGGCCTTCTCGAGCTGTGGGCCGAGCGATTTGCAGGGGCCGCACCAGGGCGCCCAGAAATCGACGATGACCGGAACCTCCTGGCTGGCCTCGACCACGTCGGCCATGAACGTGGCCTCGGTGCTGTCCTTGATGAGATCGCCGGCAGGTGCGGCGCTGGCGTTTGCGTTCAGTTCGAGCATGTCTGCCCCCGGTCTGTCTGAGTCGTTGGCGGTTGCCGTCTATATGAGGCGTCTTGGCGCCCGGGCCAAGGGGGGCTCACAGATCGAAGCTGGCGAAGACCGGCGCGTGATCGCTCGGTTTCTCCCAGCCGCGCACATGGCGCAGGATCCGCGAGCCATGCCCGGCGGTCGCGATGTCGGGCGTGGCCCAGACATGATCGAGCCGCCGGCCCCGGTCGGCCGCGTCCCAGTCACGCGCCCGGTAGGACCACCAGGAATAGAGCTGGCCCGCCGGAATGTCGGCGCGGGTGATGTCCCGCCAACCGGCCGAGTCCAGAACCTCCGACAGGTGGTCGACCTCGACCGGCGTGTGGCTGACCACCTTCAGAAGCTGCTTGTGCGCCCAGACGTCATCCTCGCGCGGGGCAATGTTGAGATCGCCCACGAGGATCGTCTTTTCCGGGCGCTCGCCGTGGAACCAGTCCCGCATCTCGGTCAGGAAGTCGAGCTTGTGGCCGAATTTCTCGTTCACGTCTCGATCGGGAACGTCGCCGCCGGCGGGGACGTAGTAGTTCTGGATCGTGACGCCGTTCTCGAGCCGCGCGGCCACGTGGCGCGCGTCGCCCCGGCCGCAGAAGTCGCGGTGGCCGACATCCTCCAGCGGCAGGCGGCTCAGGATCGCGACGCCGTTATAGCCCTTCTGGCCGCGCGCGACCATCCAGCCGAATCCCATCTCGCGGAACGCCTCGGTCGGGATCTTGTCGACCGGCGACTTGCATTCCTGCAGGCAGAGCACGTCGGGCGCCTCCTCCCTGAGCAGGCGGAGCACCAGCCCCTCGCGCAGGCGGACGGAGTTGATGTTCCAGGTGGCGATGGTGAAGCTCATGAAAATCTCCGGCTCTTGGGTCGGGCGAGACTAGACGCGGGGCGCGGGGGGCTCAAGCAACTGGCGCCCCGTTTCCAGGCTGATATAAGCCCGCGCACGGAGGTCTGACATGGGCGATTTGCGCGGCCTGGCCCGCAGGATTCGAAAGAGCGCGGCTTTCCAGCGGATGCTGGAGCGGATGTTCGCGGGCTACACGCGGCTCATCCTGCGCACGACGCGCTGGCGGCACGAGGGATTCGCCGGGTTCGAGGCCGATCTCGCCCGCGGCGAGGCAAAGGTTTTCTGCGTCTGGCACGGGCGGCTTCTCATGGCGCCGTTCTGCCGGGACTGGACGGATCCCGGGCTTTCGGTGCTGGGCAGCGATCATCCGGATGCGCGGATCGCGACCGAGGTGATGCGGCGTATGGGCATCGACGTGATCCCGCTGAAGACCCGTGGCGGCAACAGCGCATCGGTCGCGCGGGCGGTCGCGGTCCTGCGCGGCGGCAAGACCATCGGGATCACCCCCGACGGCCCGCTCGGCCCGGGCGAGGAGGCGAAGGCCGGTGCGATCCTGCTGGCCTCGCGCGCGCAGGCGGAACTCGTGCCTTTCGCCTATTCGACGAACCGCCGCATCCACGCGAAGAGCTGGGACCGCTTCCTGGTCCCGCTGCCCTTCGGCCGGGGGATCTTCCTGATCGGCAAGGGATTCGTGCCTGCGCCCAATCTCGATGCCGAGGGGCTCGCCGCGGCGCAGGCCCGGCTAAGCCGCCTGCTGACCGAAACGGCGGCCGAGGCCGATCGGCGCGTGGACGCGGGCGACTGGTAAGGACAGGCCCGGCGCGGGGCCGGGCCGGGCCGCCGGGGCGCGCGCCGGGGGCGGTCAGCCGGCCAGGCGGTAGCCGCCCGACTCGGTCACCAGAAGGCGCGCGTTGGAGGGATCGGGCTCGATCTTCTGGCGCAGCCGGTAGATATGCGTCTCGAGCGTGTGGGTCGTCACACCGGCATTGTAGCCCCAGACCTCGTGCAGCAGCACGTCGCGCGGCACGACACCCTCGGTCGCGCGATAGAGGAACTTCAGGATGTTCGTTTCCTTCTCGGTCAGCCGGATTTTCCGGTCGTCCTCGTCGATGAGGATCTTCATCGACGGCTTGAAGGTATAGGGCCCAAGCTGGAAGACCGCGTCCTCGGATTGCTCGTGCTGACGCAGCTGGGCGCGGATCCGGGCCAGCAGGACGGGGAACTTGAACGGCTTGGAGATGTAGTCGTTCGCCCCGGCGTCGAGACCGAGGATCGTGTCGGCGTCCGAATCGTGGCCGGTCAGCATGATGATCGGGCATTTGACGCCCTGCTTGCGCATCAGGCGGCACAGCTCGCGCCCATCGGTGTCGGGCAGGCCCACGTCGAGAATGACCAGATCATAGAGGCCGGCCTTGGCCTTGACGAGCGCGCCGTTGCCGTCCTCGGCCTCGAAGACGTCGAAATCCTCGGTCATGACCAGCTGTTCGGACAGCGCCTCGCGCAGATCGTCGTCGTCATCGACCAGCAGTATCTTTTTCAGGGTGCTCATGGTCCTCTCCCTCCTGTCTGCGCTATAGGTGTTGCCGTTGACGCCCCGGCGCAAGTTGCCGCGTGGCTTTTTCACGGCCTCGTGTCGAAACCCGGGGAATTGTTTCATATTTCTGCGGTGACGGGCTATGAAGACGCGGCCCGTGCAACAGGAACCGCCGATGAGTCTCGACCCCTCGCCAGAAGAGATGATCGCCCGCGCCCGCGCCGATCTTCGGCTCGGTGTGCCGGTGGTGCTGTCCGATACGACCGGCGCCGTGCTGGTTGCGGCGGCCGAGACGGTGAGCGCGGCGCGTTTCGCCGAATTGCGCGCGATGGGCGACCCGCTGGTCCTGGCGGTGACCGCGCGCCGGGCGGCGACGCTCCGCGCGCGGCCCTATGACGGCGACCTGGCGCGCATCCGGGTGCCGGGCGACGCGGACGCGGCCTGGGTGCGCGCGGTGGCGGACCCAAAGGACGACCTGGACCGGCCGATGAAGGGACCGCTCATGACCGAGCGCGGCGGCGCGGCGCGGCTCTACCGGGCCGGGCTGCACCTGGCCAAGCAGGCGCATCTGCTGCCGGCGGTGCTGGCGCTGGCGCTGGAGGATGGCGCGGCGTTCGCCGGGCGACACGGGCTTACCCGGCTGGACCTGGGGGTGGCCGATCCGCTGGCCGCCGAGACCCGCGCGCCGCGGGAAGTTGTCTTCGCCCGGTTGCCCATGGCGGCGAGCGAGGCCGGGCGGCTCCACGTCTTTCGGCCCGGGGACGGCGGCGAGGAACACTACGCCATCGAGATCGGCGACCCGCCGCGCGACAGGCCGGTGCTGGCCCGGCTGCATTCGGCCTGTTTCACCGGCGACGTGCTCGGCTCGCTCAAATGCGATTGCGGCCCGCAGCTGCACGCCGCGCTGGCCCAGATCGGGGCCGCGGGGGCGGGCGTGCTGCTGTACCTCAACCAGGAGGGCCGGGGCATCGGGCTGGCCAACAAGATGCGGGCCTACGCGCTGCAGGACCAGGGATTCGACACGGTGGAGGCCAACCACAGGCTCGGCTTCGAGGATGACGAGCGCGACTTCCGGCTCGGCGCCGATATCCTGAAGGGCCTCGGCTTCTCGGCGGTGCGGCTGATGACGAACAATCCCGCCAAGGTCGCGATGATGGAGGCCCACGGCGTCGAGGTGACCGAGCGGGTACCGCTCAAGGTCGGCCGGACGCGGTTCAACACCCGTTACCTGGCGACCAAGGCCAAGAAATCGGGGCACTTGCTGTGACGCCCGGTGATCTCGTGCTGACGCCGCTGGGCGTGCGCTTCCGGGGGCGGCTCGTTCCCTGTTCCGTGGGCCGGGGCGGGATCACCGCCCGGAAACGCGAGGGTGACGGCGCGACGCCGGCCGGCGCGCACCGGATCGTGGGGCTGCTCTACCGTCCGGACAGGGTTGCCGCCGGCGCGCTGCCGGGCTGGGCGGTGCCCATCCATCCCGCCGACGGCTGGTCGGACGACCCGGCGGACCCGGATTACAACCTGATGGTGCGTCGCCCGCATCCCTTCGGCCACGAGCGGCTGTGCCGCGCGGACCCGCTTTACGACATCGTGCTGACGACGGATTTCAACTGGCCCCATGCCGAACGCGGCCTGGGCTCGGCGATCTTCCTGCATTGCTGGCGCGCGCCGCGGTATCCGACGGCCGGCTGCGTCGCCTTCGACCGGCGCGACCTGGTCTGGATCGTGAACCGGCTGGACTACGGCGCCCGGCTGATCGTGCCTCAGCCGTAATCGCGGTCGCCGAAGATCGCGCTGCCGACCCGCACATGGGTGGCGCCCTGGGCGATGGCCTTTTCGAAATCGCCGCTCATCCCCATCGACAGGCTTTCGAGCCCGTTGCGCGCCGCGATCTTCGCCAGGAGCGCGAAGTGGAGCGACGGTTCCTCGTCCACGGGCGGGATGCACATGAGCCCCGCGATCTCCAGCCCCATCTCGCGGCATTCCGCGATGAAGGCGTCGGCATCCTGCGGCAGGACCCCGGCTTTCTGCTCTTCCTCGCCAGTATTGACCTGGATGAAGAGCTTCGGGCAGTGGCCGCGCGCCTCCGCCTCGGCGGCGATCTTGCGGGCGAGCTTGGGCCGGTCCAGCGAGTGGATCGCGTCGAACAGGTCGAAGGCCTGCTTGATCTTGTTGGTCTGGAGCGGCCCGACGAGGTGCAGTTCGACGTCCTTGAAACGCGCTTTCCATGCGGGCCACTTGGCGGCGGCCTCCTGCACGCGGTTCTCGCCGAAGAGCCGGTGGCCCTCCTCCAGCACGGCCTCGACCCGTTCGGGAGGCTGTTTCTTGGAGATGGCGACCAGCCGGGTCGCGCCGGGCACGCGGCCGGCCTTGTCCTCGGCCTTGCGGATGCGGTCCTGGATGTCGGAAAGCGGCATGGGCGGTCTCCGGTACGCGAGCGGGAACCCATGGGGTATGGCGCATCCGCGCCGGTGTCAATTTGGGACGGGCGGAAGCAGGTCGGAAAAGAAAAGAGCGGGCCGAAGCCCGCTCTTCCCCGTTCAAATCACCGGGAGGTGATTAGAAGCTCATCGACAGGCCGAAGGACCAGCTGTCCGAGTCGTTCCCGGCGAGGTCTTCGCTGTCGCCATAGGCGAGGTGCAGGGCAGCGCCACCGCCGAGGTCGTAGGCAGCCGCCAGGCCGTAGCCGGTGATCTCGCCAAGGCCGTCGAGGTCATACTGACCCCAGTTGGCGTGCAGCGTGATGGCGTCCATGGTGTAGCCGGCGCCGACACCCACATGCGTGGCGTCCTGACCGTTGAAGTCCCAGTCGGTGTACTCGACACCAACCGTCAGACCGGCGTCCGTGGCGAGCACGGCGCTGATACCGGCGACGGTAGCTTCGTCGCCAGCATTACCGTTGAGACCGGCGAAGCTGAAGCCATCGGTCTGCTGGTAACCGGCGGCGAGGTCGAGCGAGCCCATGCCCAGCGCCATGCTGTACTTGGCACCGATCGCCATACCCGGGTCACGGACATCCGTGTCGTCCATCTCGGCCGAGACCGCGAAGCCAAAGTCGCCCATGGTGTAGTCGTAGCGGACAATCTGGTTGTCGTACTGACCGTCCAGGTAGGAGCCCATGTAGCCGGCATGCGCGGTTTCGTCGTCGTTGAGCGAACCCGGGTTGCCGACGGCGGCTTCGGTCAGCGCCCAGTCCATGGCGCCGTCGATTTCGCCCATCGTCAGGGTGCCCCAGGCGCCCGAGATGAACACCGACTCGTTGTCCAAGTTCCAAGTGCCGTTGACGGAACCCTGTCCGCTGCTGTCAGTGTCGAGATCCGACGACGCGCCGAACTCGATCCCGTTGTCGGTCATGCCCGACATCGAGAAGGTCAGGGCGATGTCCTGGATGAACTCGGCAGTCTGGGTGGTGCCGCCACCGATACCCATCTCGGCGTAACCGGACCAGGAGATTTCCGCGGAAGCGACGCCAGCGGAGGCGACGAGCGCGGAGGAAGCAAGGAGAAGCTTCTTCATGATTATTCCCTCGTTTACATTCAAAGGTGCACCTCAATCCGAGGAATCCGAATTGAGTATGCTTTCCTATCTCGCTTTGGCCCCTGAATTGCAATGAACAGGCCGAAGCCGCGGAGCGAACTGGCGGGAGTTGATGCAGCTTTGCCACACCGCCCCCGCGCGCGCGAAGCCCTTTGCCTGCGGTGAAAAAACTTGTCCCGCTTCGGGTGCTTCGCTACACAACCCCAAAGGATCAGGGGCGCGGGGACCAGACGACATGACATTCTCCACGGGACTGAAGGCCGGCTTGTTCCTCTCGATGGCGGTCGTCCTCGCCGGCTGCGGCGGCGGCGGCAGCTGGCCGTTCAGCGGCGGCAGCGATCCCGAGGCCCAGGAGCGTCAGCGCGCCCGGGCCGCCGAGCAGACGAACCCCGCCCGCGAGATGCGCGAAAGCGACCGCGAGACGATCTGGGATCTCTTCACCGACCAGGACGATCCGAACGTCACCGTCGAGGTGAACCGCTATCTTTGGCGCGCCTCGCTCGAGATCCTCAATTTCATGCCGATCGAGGCCGCCGATCCGTTTTCCGGCGTGATCGTGATGGGCTGGGGCCAGCCCGCGGGCGGCGGCCGCGCCTACCGCGCCACCGTCTACGTGCAGGACCCGGCGCTCGACGCGCGCTCGCTCAAGGTGGCGCTGGTCTCGCGTGCCGGTCCGGCCAGCCGCGACACCGTGCGCGCGGTCGAGGACGCGATCCTCACCCGTGCCCGCCAGCTGCGCGTCCAGGACAGCAATCTCTGACCCGACCGGCCCGGATTCTGGCCTCGGAGCCTAGACCTTGCCCCCGAACCCGCATTAAACACGCGCCGGGCCGTTCGTGCCCGGCGCAGTCGTTGAAGGAAGGTACAGATGTCTCGCTACGACGCTTCGGCGGTGGAGCCGAAATGGCAGTCCGCCTGGGATGAGGCCGGCGTGTTCCGCGCCGAACGCGACGAGAACCGTCCGAAATACTACGTGCTGGAGATGTTCCCCTACCCCTCGGGGCGGATCCACATGGGCCATGTGCGCAACTACACCATGGGCGACGTGATCGCGCGCTACAAGGCCGCGCAGGGCTTCAACGTGCTGCACCCGATGGGCTGGGATGCCTTCGGGATGCCGGCCGAGAACGCCGCGATGGAGCAGGGCGGCCATCCCGCGGAATGGACCTATGGCAACATCGCCGATATGCGCGACCAGTTGAAGCCGATGGGCCTGTCCATCGACTGGAGCCGCGAATTCGCCACCTGCGATGCGGAGTATTACGGCCAGCAGCAGGCGATGTTCATCGACATGCTGGACAAGGGCCTCGTCTACCGCAAGGCGGCCACCGTCAACTGGGACCCGGTGGACATGACCGTGCTGGCCAACGAGCAGGTGATCGACGGCAAGGGCTGGCGGTCCGGCGCGCCGGTGGAACGGCGCGAGCTGACGCAGTGGTTCTTCCGCATCTCCGATTTCTCCGAGGAGCTGCTGGAGGCACTGGACGGGCTCGAAAAATGGCCCGAGAAGGTCCGGCTGATGCAGCGCAACTGGATCGGGCGCTCGCGCGGGCTGCAATTCGGCTTCGAGACGGTGGGCGCGCCCGAGGGTTTCGGGACGCTGGAGGTCTACACGACCCGCCCCGACACGCTGCTGGGCGCGAGCTTCGCGGCGATCTCGCCGGATCATCCGCTGGCCAAGCGGCTCGAGGCCGACAATCCGGACATCGCCGCCTTCAACGCCGAATGCCGCAAGATGGGCACGTCGGAAGAGGCTCTCGAGACGGCCGAGAAGAAGGGTTTCGCCACCGGGCTCCGCGTGAAGCATCCCTTCGACCCGGCGTGGGAAATGCCGGTCTACATCGCGAACTTCATCCTGATGGATTACGGCACCGGCGCGATCTTCGGCTGCCCGGCCCATGACCAACGCGACCTGGATTTCGCCCGGAAATACGGGCTGGACGTGATCGACGTCTTCAAGCCGGTCGATTCGGACGAGTCGGTGGACGACACGGCCTTCGTGCCGCCCAAGACCGAGAAAGTCCGCTATGTGAAAGGCTTCGCCGGAGACGCGGTGCAGACCGGCGAGGACGCCGTCGAGGCCGCCATCGACCAGTGCGAGGCCCGGGGCGTGGGCAAGGGCGTGGTCAATTACCGTCTCCGCGACTGGGGCATCTCGCGCCAGCGCTACTGGGGATGCCCGATCCCGGTCGTCCATTGCGAGACCTGCGGCGTCGTCCCCGAGAAAAAGGAAAACCTGCCGGTCGAACTGCCGAGGGACGTCAGCTTCGACAAGCCGGGCAACCCGCTGGACCGGCACCCGACCTGGCGCGACGTGGCCTGCCCGTCCTGCGGCAAGCCGGCCCGGCGCGAGACGGACACGATGGACACCTTCGTCGACTCGTCCTGGTATTTTGCCCGCTTCACCGCGCCGCGGGCCGAGACGCCGACGACCATGGCCGATGCCGAATACTGGATGAATGTCGACCAGTATATCGGCGGGATCGAGCACGCGATCCTGCACCTGCTCTACTCGCGGTTCTTCGCCCGTGCGATGCATCTGACGGGGCACCTGCCGAAAAAGGCGACCGAGCCCTTCGACGCGCTCTTCACCCAGGGCATGGTCACCCACGAGATCTACGTCACCCGCGACGATCGCGACCGGCCCGTCTATCACCTGCCGGGCGATATCGAGTGGACCGAGAGCGGCGCGCGCCTCGGCGCGACGGGCGAGCCGGTCGAGGTGATCCCCTCGGCCAAGATGTCGAAGTCGAAGAAGAACGTCGTCGACCCGGTCAACATCATCCGCGACTTCGGCGCTGACACCGCGCGCTGGTTCATGCTGTCCGACAGCCCGCCCGAGCGCGACGTGGAATGGACCGCCGCCGGGGCCGAGGCCGCGTGGAAGCATCTGAGCCGCGTCTGGCGCCTCGCCGACGAGGCGCGCGCCGACACCGCCCCCGCGGACGGCGCCGCGGACGAGGTCCTTGCCCGGGCCATGCACCGCACCATCGACGAGGTGACGCGCGGCATCGAGGGCTTCGCCTTCAACAAGGCGGTCGCGAAACTCTACGAGTTCACCAACACCGTGGCGAAGTCCAAGGCCGGCGCCGAGACCCGGCGCGCGGCCTTGCGTGTGCTGGCGCAGTTGATGGCGCCGATGACCCCCCACCTGGCCGAGGACATCTGGGCGATGCTCGGCGGCGCGGGCCTGGTGGCCGAGGCCGCCTGGCCGGTGGCCGACCCGGCGATGCTGGTCGAGGACACGGTGACGCTGCCGATCCAGGTGAACGGCAAGCGCCGGTCCGAGATCCAGGTGCCCAAGCACATGGCCAAGGAAGAGGTTGAAAAGCGCGTCCTGGCGGATGAAGCTGTCCAGAGGGTCCTCGCCGGAGCGGCCCCCAAGAAGCTGATCGTCGTGCCGGGACGCATCGTCAATGTCGTCATCTGACCGCCGGACCTTTGTTCTCGGGCTGGCCGCGCTGCCGCTGGCGGGCTGTGGCTTCCGCCCGGTCTACGGGCCCGCGGGGCCGGCCGCCGGGCTCATGGGGCAGATCGCCGTCGATCCCGCCGGGACGGAACGCGGCTTCGCACTGGTGGGGCGGCTCCAGGAACGGCTGGGCCGGGCCGGGGCGGCGGCACCTTACGCGCTGGCCGTCAGCGTCGAGACGGAAAGCGAAGGCATCGCGATCACGACCACCAACGAGATCGGCCGCTTCAACCTGGCCGGCGTCGCCCGTTTCGCCCTGCGCGACGCGGCGCGCGACGTCGTGCTGACCGAAGGCACGGTCGAGAATTTCACCTCTTACAGCGCCACCGGGTCCACCGTGGGCACGCTGGCGGCCGAGCGCGACGCCTATGACCGGCTGATGCGCGCGCTCGCCGACCAGATCGTCACCCGGCTGCTCGCAAGCGCCCCGGACTGGCGGACATGAAGCTCTCGAGCCGCGACGCGCTGCGCTATTTCGCCAAACCCGACCCATCGCGCGCCGGGTTGCTGATCCACGGCCCCGACACGATGCGCGTGGCACTGCGCCGCCAGGAGGTGATCGAGGCCCTGATCGGTCCCGAGGGCGAGGCCGAGATGCGGCTTGCGCGGATCCCCGCCGCGGATCTGCGCCGCGACCCGGCGATGCTGTCCGATGCGGTCAAGGCGCAGGGGTTTTTCCCTGGCCAGCGCGTGGCCTTCGTCGAAGAGGCCGGCGACGGGCTGGCCAAGGTGATCGGCGCCGCCTTGGACGACTGGCGCGAGGGGGACGCCTGCATCGTCGTCACGGCCGGACAGCTCAACGCGCGTTCGGCGCTGCGCAAGCTCTTCGAGGGTCACAAGAACGCCTATGCGGCGGCGATCTACGCCGATCCGCCATCGCGCGAAGAGATCGAGGCGGCGCTGGGCAAGGCGGGCCTTGCCGATATCGCGCCGGACGCCATGACCGACCTGACGGCGCTGGCGCGCAGCCTCGATCCGGGTGATTTCCGCCAGACCCTCGAGAAACTGGCGCTCTACAAGCACGGCGATCCGGCCCCCGTCGCCAGCGCCGACGTCGCGGCCTGCGCCCCCGCGACGACCGAGGCCGGGCTGGACGAGACGCTCGACGTCGTGGCCGAGGGCCGCGTGGCCGAGCTTGGCCCGATGATGCAGCGCCTCGAGGGGCAGGGGGTGACGCCGATCTCCATCGTGATCGGCGCGACGCGGCACTTCCGGCGGCTGCACGCCGCCGCGGCTGATCCGAAGGGACCGGAAGCCGGGCTCGCCCGCGCGCGGCCCCCGGTCTTCGGGCCGCGGCGGGACCGGCTGGCGCGGCAGGCCGGGCGCTGGGGAATGCGGCGGCTCGAAGAGGCGCTGCACCTGCTGGTCGAGACCGATCTCGCGCTCCGCTCCGCGCGGCCGGTCCCGCAGATGGCGATGCTCGAACGGACCCTGATCCGGCTTGCCATGCTGGCGGGACGCTAGAGAACGGGTGACTCCCGGAAAAATCAGCTAGGATCCGACTCGTTTGTTGTGACCTGCGTAACGAGTTTTAGGAGTAGCCCATGTATGTCGTCATCGGCGCGACCGCGAGTCGCGCGCTCCGTGTGCTCTGGCTCTTGGAAGAGCTGGGGCTGGAGTATGAGCATCGTCCCGAAGCCCCCCACAGCGCGGCCGTGCGCGCGCTCGATTCCAGCGGAAAGATCCCGATCCTGCTGGTGGACGGGGTGGTGATGACCGACAGCCTGGCCATCATGACGTTCCTCGCCGACCGCCATGGCGCGCTGACCTATCCCGCCGGCACGGTGGAGCGCGGTCTGCAGGATGCGCTGACCTTCCGCATCCTCGACGAGATCGAGGCGGTGATCTGGATGGCGGCGCGGCACAGTTTCGTCCTGCCCGTGGAAAAGCGCGTGCCAGAGGTGCTGGACAGTCTCCGGTGGGAGTTCGGCCGCGGCGTGGCGCGGATCGCCGAGCGGCTTGGCGACGGGCCCTTCCTGATGGGCGCGGAGATGACCGTGCCGGATATCCTCCTGGCGCATTGCGGCCGCTGGGCGGCGCGGGCCAATTTCGAAATCGAATCACCCGGTCTGAACGCGTTTCTGGCGCGCATGTGGGAACGTTCCGCGTTCAAGCGGGTTATTGACGGGTAGCCTTGGGGCGCCGGTGCCCTAGGGTCATGTCCGAAAGGAGGGCACATGGGCCTTATGATAGACGGGGTCTATCATGCAGAAGACCCCGGACCGGATACGACGGCGCAGGGCGCGTTTCGCCGTGCGGACAGCACGATCCGCAACTGGATCACGCGCGACGGGCGCGCCGGCCCGACGGGCGCGGGCGGGTTCACCCCCGATCCCGGGCGCTATCACCTGTATCTTGCCTGGAACTGCCCCTGGGCGCACCGGGCGTTCCTGACGCGGATGATAAAATGGCTGGAGGACGCGATCACCGTCTCCTTCGCCCGTCCGCGCCGGACCGAGGATGGCTGGGTCTTCGACGACGACGGGCCCTATGCGGATCCCTTGATGGGTGCACGGGCGCTGCACGAGGTCTATGCGCGCCACGATCAACCCTATACCGGCCGGGTCACCGTGCCCGTTCTCTGGGACCGCGAGTCGGGGCGGATCGTCTCGAACGAGTCGGCGGATATGGTGCAGATGCTCGACGCCGCCTTCGATGGCGGCCCGTCGCTGCGCCCGGATGACCTCGCCGCGGATATCGATGCCTGGAACGCGCTGATTTATCCGACCCTCAACAACGGGGTCTACCGGGCCGGTTTCGCCCGCACGCAGGCGGCCTATGATGCCGCCGTGGCCGAGGTGTTCGACACGCTCGACCGGATCGAGGCGCAGCTGGGGCGGACCCGCTACCTGACCGGCGACCGCTTCACCGAGGCCGATCTCAGGCTCTTTCCGACGCTGGCGCGCTTCGACGTGGCCTATCACTACGCGTTCAAGTGCAATATCCGGCGGGTGTCGGACTATCCGAACCTCTGGGGCTATGCGCGCGAGATCTACCAGATGCCCGGTGTCGCCGGGACGGTGGATTTCGACATCTACAAGCGCGGCTACTTCTCGCCGTCGGAGTTGCGCAACCCGCTCGGCATCGTGCCGGCAGGCCCGGTCATCGACTGGACGGTTCCGCACGGCCGGGGCTGAGCGCCCAGGCGGCCGCGTGTCGCCCGGCCCAGAGGCCGGTGGCGAAACAGCCGGTCAGCAGGTACCCCCCGGTGGGCGCTTCCCAGTCCAGCATCTCGCCCGCGACGAAGACGCCGGGCAGGGCGTGCAGCATCAGGCCCGGATCCACCGAGTCCGCGCGCACGCCGCCCGCGGTGGAAATCGCCTCGTCCATCGGGCGCGGCCCGTCATGCGCGACTGGCAGCGCCTTGATCAACCGCGCAAGCGCGGCGGGATCGTCCGGCAGCGGACGTCCGAACTCCATCAGGAGCGCCCGTTTCGCCGGGGCGAGGCCAAGCGCCTTGCGCAGATGATTGGCAAGGCTCGACTTGCCGCGCGGGCGTGACAGCCGGTGCGCGGCCTCTTCCACCGCGAGATCCGGGGCGAGATCGATCGCAAGCGCGGCACCGTCGCGCAGCGCGCGGCTGACGGCGTAGATGCCGCCCCCCTCGAGACCACGTTCGGAGATCACGTATTCGCCCCGCCGGGTCACGCGGCCCGCGCGCAAGGCCGTGGCCTTGACCGGCAGGCCGAAATGGGGGCGCATATGCGCGGACCACCGGACCGAGATCCCCATGTTGGCGGGGCGGAAAGGCGCGATCCCGACGCCCTTTTCGGAAAGCCAGGGCGCCCAGGCGCCGTCCGACCCGAGCCGCGCCCAGCTGGCCCCGCCCAGCGCAAGCACGGTGACGGCGGGCCGCAGCACGTGGTGCCCGCCCGGGGTCGTGAAGGCCAGCGCGTCGCCCTCCCAGCCGGTCCAGCGCCAGCGGGTGCGCAGGGTGACGCCCTTGTCCGCCAGCCGTGCGAGCCAGGCGCGCAGCAGCGGCGAGGCCTTCATGGCCGTCGGGAACACGCGCCCGGACGAACCGGTAAAGACCTCCTGGCCCAGCTGACGCGCCCAGTCCTGCACCGCCTCGGGGCCGCAGGCGTCGAGCATCGGCGCGAGCCAGCCCGCCGCCTCTGCATAGGCGGCGCGGAAGCGGGGCGCCGGCTCTTGCTTGGTCAGGTTCAGTCCCGATTTGCCGGCCATCAGGAATTTCCGCGCGGGCGACGGTTTGGCCTCGGCCACGGTCACGGCCATCCCAGCATCGGCGAGAGCCTCGGCGGCCATGAGCCCGGCCGGCCCCGCCCCGATCACCATTGCCGCGGTCCGCGCGCCGCGCTCTTGTCGATTGCCAGCCATGGCTCCATCCTCTTTCACCACCGTCCCCGCTTGGCAAGGAGGCGTTGATGTCCGACGCGGCGCCGCAAGATCCCGTCTGCCCGCTTTGCGGCCGCCCGATCACATCCGGCGCGCGCCGGTCGCTGCACCACCTTGTTCCCAGGCTGAAAGGGGGAAAGCACGGGCCCGTGGTGGCGCTGCACCAGATCTGCCACAACGAGATCCACGCCACGCTGACCGAGGCCGAGCTGGCCCGGGATTACAACACGATTGCAGCGCTCCGCGCCCATCCGCGGCTGGCCAGGTTCATCCGCTGGGTGGCGAAACGCCCGCCGGAGTTTCACTCCAGGACACCGGGGCGGCGGCGGAAACGCTAGATCCCGCTGATCCCGGCCTTTTCCAGGAGGGCATCGAGCGGCTCCCAGTCGGTGATCTCCAGGCGCACGGGCAGGGTCAAGACCTTCTGGCGAAAGCTGGCGGGCAGGCGCACGGCGTCCTTTTCCGTCGTGACCAACTGGGCGTTGCGAAGCTTCGCCTCGGAGTCCAGGCGTGCCATCAGGCCCGCCGTCAGGGCCTGGTGATCGTCGAGCGCCACGGTGCGGATCAATTCGGCCCCGAGCCCGCGCAGCGTGGCAAAGAACTTCTCGGGATGGCCGATCCCGGCGAAGGCCAGCACGCGCAGCCCGTCCCAATCCATCCCGGTTCGCAGCGGCACGAGCTGCCCGTGCAGGTGCGGAACCGCGACCGCCCGGCCCCAGTCGCCGGCGAAGCGTGCCTGTGCGTCCGGCCCGCCGATCGACAGCAGCGCGTCGGCCCGGGCCATGCCCGCGGGCACCGGCTCGCGCAGGGGGCCGGCCGGCAGCACCCGTCCATTGCCGAAGCCCCGGGCCGCGTCCACGACGACCAGCGATACGTCCTTGACCAGCGCGGGGTTCTGGAACCCGTCATCGAGCAGGATGACATCGGCGCCGGCGCCTGCCGCCGCGCGGGCGCCCGCCGCCCGGTCGCGCGCCACCCAGACCGGGGCGAAGGCGGCCAGAAGCAGCGGCTCGTCCCCGACATCCTCGGCCCGGTGGCGGGCAGGATCGACCCGGACCGGCCCGGCGAGGCGCCCGCCATGTCCGCGGCTGACGACCTGCGGTGTCCGTCCCGCGGCGTTCAGCCGCTCGAGCAGGGCGATCACGGTCGGTGTCTTGCCGGTGCCCCCGGCATTGATGTTGCCCACGCAGATCACGGGCACGCCGACCCGTGTGCCGGGCCGGGCCACGCGTCGCCGGGTCGCGGCGGCATAGATCGCCCCGAGCGGCGCGAGCAGGGTGGACAACAGCCCCGGCGCACGGTGCCAGAAGCGCGGCGCCCGCATCAGGTATCGGCCCCGGGTGCGGGCAGCCGGGCGAGTAGAACCTCGAGCGTGCGCTCGGTGACCTCGGCCCCGCTGGAGCAGACCTCCCAGGCGGCATGGGCCAGCTCGGCGGCGCGATCCGGCGCGAGGGCTTCCGACAGCGCGCGGGCGAGGCTGTCGGCATCCCGGACCTCCATCGTCGCGCCGGCCTCGGCGAGCCGGGCATAGACATCTGCGAAATTCACCACATGGGGACCATGCAGGATCGCGGATCCCAGCGCCGCGGGTTCGAACGGGTTGTGCCCGCCAATCTCGACGAGCGAGCCGCCGAGGAAGCTGACCGGGGCCAGCCGGTACCAAAGCCCCATCTCCCCGAGCGTGTCGGCGACGTAGATCTGGGTCTCGTCGGTCGGCACCTCGCCAAGCGACCGGCGCGTGACGTCCCATCCGCCGGACCTGAGGGTCGCGGCGATTGCGGTGCCGCGTTCCGGGTGGCGGGGCGCAATAATGAGCAGGAGGCGCCGGGCGGTGCGTCCGGCCGCGGCATGGGCCTCGACGACGATCTCTTCCTCGCCCGGGTGGGTCGAGGCGGCCAGCCAGACCGGCCGCCCGGCCAGCCGGGACGCCATGGTGGTGCGCTCGGTCTCGTCGCAGGGCAGCGCGGCGGAGCCTTCCTTGAGCGTGCCGATGACCTCGACCCGGTCGCGGGGCAGGCCGAGTCGGCGCAGGTGGCCCGCGGTCTGGGTGTCCTGCGCGAGCACATGGTCGAAGCGCGTCAGGAGCGACTTGGCGAACCCGGGCAGCCAGCGCCAGCGGTCGTGGCTCTTTTCCGAGAGCCGGGCGTTGACCAGCACCATCGGAATGCCGCGGCGATGGGTCTCGACCATCAGCCGCGGCCAGAACTCGCTCTCCGTCCACACCGCGAGATCGGGCTGCCAGTGATCGAGAAACCGCACCACGGCGCGCCGCGTATCGACGGGAATGAACTGGTGAATCGTGCGGGGCGGCATGCGGCTCGCCAGCACAGAGGCCGAGGTCACGGTGCCGGTCGTCACGAGGAAGCTCGCCTCCGGACGGGCCTCGCCCAGCTTGCGGATCAGCTCCAGCAGCGACAGGGTCTCGCCGACGCTTGCGGCATGGAACCAGGCCAGCGGGCCGTCCGGCCGGGGCTGGCCGGCGTCGCCGAGTCGCTCGGAGAGCCGTTCCGGGTCTTCCTTGCCCGCCGCGAGCCGCCGGTCGAGCAGTCGCCGGGCATAGCCGTCTGCCCGTGCGGAGAAGGCGAGGTAGAAGGCAAGACCCAGCGACCGGCCCATCGCGCGCGGCCTTAGCTGCCGAGTTCCTCGGTCGGGCCGGCCTCGCGCTCTTCGTCGCGCAGGCGATGCAGATGGGCGATGAAATAGCGCATATGCGCATTGTCGACCGTGCGCTGCGCCTCGGATTTCCAGGCGTTGTAGGCGGAGTCGTAGTCGGGGAAGATGCCCACGATATGGATGTCGTCGACATTCTTGAAGACGCTGCTGGACGGGGTCACGAGCTCACCGCCGAAGACGAGATGCAGGCGCTGTGCCATTGGGATTCTCCACCGTTTCGAGGTTGCGCGCACCCTAAAGGAACGCCCGTCGGGGTCAAGGCGCACAGCCTGCCGGCGCGGGGCCGGCGATCCGGCTTAGATGAAGTTTTCATGACAATTCGACGGGATTGATCCAGCGCAAACCGCCCTGGCCCGGGGCAGGTCATCCTTTTCCGGGTAACGGTACTGGAGGAGATGTCGAGATGCTGGATTCCGGACGAGCCCCGGCCAAGGCCGACCCGCGCCCGTCGCATGGCCGTAACGCGCCGCCCTTGATCGAGGTGGCGGATCTCGATCTCTGGTATGGCGAGACCCATGCGCTGAAGAATGTCACCTTCGACGTCTACCCGCAGGAAATCCTGGCCTTCATCGGCCCGTCAGGCTGCGGCAAGACCACCGCGCTCAAGACGCTCAACCGGATGCATGACGGCAACCCGGATGTGCGCATCACCGGACGCATCACCATGAGCGGCGCGGATATCAACGCGCCCGAGGTGGACCCGCCGCTGCACCGCAAGCGCTTCGGCTGGGTGGCGCAGAAGCCCAACCCCTTTGCCCGTTCCATCTACGAGAACGTCGCCTATGGCGCGCGGCTTCACGGCCTGGTCGACACCGGCGCCGAGATGGATGCCTGGGTCGAGCACTGCCTGCGCCGGGCGCATCTCTGGGACGAGGTGAAGGATCACCTGCACGATCAGTCCGGGTTCGACCTCAGTGGCGGGCAGCAACAGCGGCTCTGCGTGGCACGTGCGATCGGCACCGATCCCGAGGTTCTTCTGATGGACGAGCCGACGGGATCCATCGACCCCATCGCCACGGCACGGCTCGAGGAGCTGATGATGGAGCTGCGCGTCGATCACAGCATCGTGGTGGTGACCCATTCCATGATGGAAGCGCGCCGGGTCGCTGACCGGGTGGCGCATTTCCATCTCGGTGAATTGCTGGAGATCGGACCGACCGAGCAGGTCTTCCTCGATCCGCGGAACCCGGAGACGCGGCGTTTCGTCGAGGGCAAATCCGGCTGAGCGACCGGCTGTCAGCGCAGCCGGGCCAGCAGCCCCGCATGCACCGCCGGCGCGCCGGCGACCAGCCCGGGATGGCGCGGGTCCGGTTCGTTGAAGCGCAGCGGCGCCCCGAACCGGTCGGTGACCCGGGCGCCGGCCTCCGAAAGGATCAGCGCCCCGGCGGCGATGTCCCATTCCCAGCTGGGCCGCAGCGTGACCATGCCGTCGAAGCGGCCCTCGGCCACGAGGCACAGGCGATAGGCCAGGGACGGCCGGTGATGGCGGGTGACCTTCGGCACCCCGCCCGGCCAGAGCTCGGGGGCGAGTTGCGGCCGGCCGGCGAGGATGTCTGCGCCGTCAAGCTCGGCCCGGTCGCTGGCCCGGATCGGTCGGCCGTTGAGCCGCCCGCCGCCGCCCAGCTCTGCCTCGTAGAGCTTGTCCATCAGCGGCAGGCACACCACCCCGGCCGTGACCCGGCCGTCCTCGACCACGGCCAGCGCGTGGGCAAAGGCACGCTGGCCGTCGATGAAGGCGCGCGTCCCGTCGATCGGATCGACGATGAACAGCCGGCGCGCCCCGAGCCGCCGCGTATCGTCGTCGGTTTCCTCCGACAGCCAGCCATATCCGGGCCGCGCCGCGAGCAGGTCTGCCCGGAGCATCCGATCTATCTCGAGATCGGCCTCGGTCACCGGCCCGTGGCCGCCGCCCTTGTCCCAGATCTGCGGACCCTGCCGGAAATGGCGGGTGGCGATACGGCCCGCGGCAGCGGCCGCGTCGCGCAACAGGGCGAGGTCACTCCCCGGCAAGCGTCAGGCCCTCGACGAGCAGGCTCGGCACCACGTGGCTGAGATGGCGGCGTGCATCGTTGGCGGGCGTGATCCGCAACAGCATGTCGCGCAGGTTGCCGGCGATGGTGCACTCGTTGACCGGGTAGGCGATCTCGCCGTTCTCGACCCAGAAGCCCGAGGCCCCGCGCGAGTAGTCGCCCGTGGTCGGGTTGATGGTCGAGCCGATCAGCGAGGTGACCAGCAGGCCCGTGCCCATCTCGGCCATCAGCTCCGAACGGCCTCGGTCGCCCTGGGTCAGGGCGATGTTGGACACGCTGGGCGAGGGCGGCGCCGAGGGCCCGCGCGCGGCATTGGCCGTGCTTTCCAGCCCGAGCTTGCGCGCGGTTGCGAGGTCGAGCACCCAGCGGCGCAGGACGCCGTCTTCGACGATGGGACGGGCGGCGGTGGCGAGGCCCTCGGCGTCGAAGGGCCGCGAGCCAGAGACGCGTTTGCGATGCGGGTCCTCGACCAGCGACAGGCCGGCGGGCAGCACCTGCGTGTCCATCGCGTCCATCAGCCAGCTGGCGCCGCGGGCGATGGCCGTCCCGTTGACGGCGCCCAGAAGGTGACCGGTCAGCGAGGCGGCGATACGCTCGTCGAAGAGCACCGGGTAGGCGCCGGTCTTTGGGCGGCGGGGATTCGCCCGCGCCGCCGCGCGCTCGCCGGCCAGGCGGCCGATCTCCGCGGCGCCGGGCAGATCGGCCTGGAAAACGCGGCTTTCGGCGGCATAGTCGCGTTCCATGCCCAGCCCCTCGCCCGAGATCGCGACGCAGGAGGTCGACCGCCCCGTGCGTGCATAGCCGCCCGAAAAGCCATTGCTGGCCGCGAGATGCAGGCGCCGCCGGGAATAGCCGGCCGACGCGCCCTGGATCTGCGAAACGCCGGCGACGGCACGCGCCGCGGCCTCGGCGGCGCGGGCGTCTTCCTCCAGCGCGGCGGGCGCGGGGTCGCCGGCAGGATCGGCGAGTTCCAGTACCGCGGCGTCCCGGTCACCGGCCAGATCCGCCGGATCCGCCAGGCCGGCGCCGGGGTCCTCGGGGGCCTCGCGGGCCATGGCGACGGCGCGCGCGGCCATCTCCGCGATCGTCTCGGGGCGCGTGTCGGACGCCGAGACGCAGGCCTGGCGGCGCCCGATCAGCACCCTGAGGCCAAGATCGACGCCCTCGGCGCGCTCCGCCTGTTCCAGCGCGCCGTTGCGCACATCGACCGAAACGGCGCTGCCCTCGACCGCCAGCGCATCGGCGGTTTCCGCGCCGGCGGTGCGGGCGGCGTCCAGCAGGGCAGCGGTGAGAGACTCGAGATCCTGGGCCATGGGGGCTCCGAAATGAACAGGGATGGGGCGGATTAAAGCATCCCGCGGCCGGGCTGCAAGACCGGCCGCGGGAAGGGCGCGGCGGCCCGCGCCATCAGGCGGGACCGACGCTCAGTTCAGCGGGTTGCCATTGGCGAGGATCTTGCCCTCTTCGGTCATCTCGATGGTCGAGGTCAGCGTGTCCTCGCCGTCGCCCGGCACGGCGAACATGGCCAGCATCATGCGGGCGTTCATCACCTGGCTGTCGCCGACGATACCCATCTTGGAGAGCGCGTCGAGCAGCGCGTTGCCGCCCACCAGCCGCAGGTCGATCGCGCCGGCGGGCTGGCGTATGCCGTCGAGCACCTCGGCCTTTTCGGGATCGAAGGTGAAGCTTCCGCTGCCGGTAAGCCGGGCGCCGCCCAGCGCCAGCTCCAGGTCGTTGAGCGAGATCGCGCGCAATTCGCCGGGGGCCTTGTCGAGATCCTCGAGATCCTCGGCGCGGGCGAGCATGTCCATCAGAACCTGCACCTTGCCGCTGAGGTCCACCAGCAGCGTCGCGGGGCTGTGCTCGAGATTGCCCGCGGGATCGATCATCCCCCACAGGCGGTCGTCGATGACCAGATCGCGCAGCTTGACGAGCAGGTTGAAGTCGCGCGGTTCCTCCGACGGGCTCAGGGGCAGGTTCAGGTCGAAACCGGTCTCGGCGATGCTGGCCGAAAGCTCGGGGAAAGGCAGCTCCGACGAGCTGAGGGTGTAGTCGATCCCGCGGCTGTCGAGCGTGTAGCGCAGCGCGTCCGGCGAGAGCGCTACACCGAAACCGCCCCCGCTGCTGCGCGATTCAAACCGGGTTGTGTCGCCATCCTCGACGGCCTCGAAAACGGAGGACGAGGCGCCGGACGTCATGTCGACCGAGAAGGCGGCCCCCGAGGCAAAGGGATTCGCGGCGAGACCGATGTTCAGCAGGTTGCCGCTGAAATCGGCCGCGACGTCTGACATGTCGAAGCGCGCCGTGAAATCCGCACCGCTTTCCGGGTCGGTGCCGGTCATTTCCATCTCGAGCGCGCCGAGCGTGCTGTTGCCCGTGGCGGCCATCGCCTCGGCGCCGGTCTCCTCCATGATGTAGCGACCGGCCACCGTCGTCGCGGTGAAGTCGATGCTGAAATCGGCGTCCTCGTCTTCCACGGCGATATCGCCGTCGGCCAGCGTCAGCCGGTCGAGGCTGAACTCCTGCACCAGGCGCTCCGGCGTGCCGCTGGCGACGATGCGCGCGCCGTCATAGAGAACGGTCATGTCGATCGCGGCGGTTTCGCCTTCCTCCGGGGTGACGGTGCCGACGATGCGCTGCGCGGGCGCCATGGTGATTTCCACGGTGCCGTCGCCCAGGTCGCGCATGCGCACCCAGTCGCGGCTGCTGACGATCTCCGAGTCGACGCCGCCGAACTCGGTGGTGACGTTCTCGAGCACCAGCGTATCGCCCGACATCTCTGTCGAGCCGGCCTGCATCGCCTGGCCGGTATAGGCCGAGAAGTCCTGCCACTTGGCCCAGACCTCTTGCGGGGTCACCTCCGCCTGCGCCGGGAGCCCGGCGAGCGTCGCGGCGCCGAACGCGAAAATCGCCTGTTTGCCGTGCATCATCGTCACCCCTTTCTGAATATCGTTCCCCTTCAAGATCGGCCCTGCCCCGCACAGGGTCAAGCGGGAAAGGGCCAATCCCGGACCGCGCGGTCTGGCACCGCGCGGCGTGACGGGTTACCCCTTGGACGCGCGGTGCTGCGCGACGAGACAGAAGAGGACGACGGGATGGATTTGAAAGGCAAATCGGCCCTGATCACGGGGGCCAGCCGCGGGATCGGCGCCGCCGCAGCGCGGCGCTTCGCCACGGCCGGTGCGGAGGTGATGCTGCTGGCGCGGTCCAAGAACGAGATCGGCGCCCTGGCCGACGATATCCGCGCAGAGGGCGGCAGCGCCGTTGCACGCAGCTGCGACGTGGCGGACTACGACGACGTGGCCGCCGCCGTCGCCGCCGCCGAGGCCGAGTTCGGCGCCGTCGACATCCTGATCAACAACGCCGGCGTGATCGAGCCGATCGCCATGATGGACGTGGTGGACCCGGCGGCCTGGGGCAAGCTGATCGATATCAACCTCAAGGGCGTCTTTCACGGCATGCGCGCAGCGATGCCGGTGATGCGCCGGCAGGGGGGCGGGACGATCCTGACCGTCAGCTCCGGGGCCGCGCACAACGCGCTCGAAGGCTGGAGCGCCTACTGCGCGTCCAAGGCCGGGGCGGCGATGCTGACGGCGAGCGCCGACAAGGAAGGTCGCCCGCACGGCATCCGCGCGATGGGGCTCTCGCCCGGAACCGTCGCCACCGAGATGCAGCGCGAGATCAAGTCGAGCGGGGTCAACCCTGTCAGCCAGCTCGACTGGTCGGCGCATATCCCGCCTGAATGGCCGGCCGAGGCCCTGCTCTGGATGTGCGGGCCGGACGCGGACGGGTTCGTCGGGCAAGAGATCTCGCTCCGCGACGAGTCGATCCGCCGCCGGGTGGGGCTGATCGCGTGATCGGGCTGGCGAAGGCGGGCGCACGCTGGACGGTAACGGTCAATCGCCCGGACAAGGCCAATTCGCTGACCCGCGAGATGCTGGAGCGGATCGAGGCCATCGCCGCGGAAGCCGCGGACGCGGATGTTCACGTGTTCGTCCTGACCGGCGCCGGGAGCGTCTTCAGCGCCGGGGCCGACCTGGCCGAGGCCCGCGCGGGGCTGGCCACCGACCCGGTCTGGGAACGGCTCTCGGCGCGGATCGCGGCGCTGCCCTGCCTGACCATCGCGGCGCTGAACGGCACGCTGGCCGGCGGCGCCTTCGGGATGGCCCTGGCCTGTGACCTGCGCCTCGCGGTGCCCGAGGCCCGGTTCTTCTACCCGGTGATGAAGCTGGGCTTCCTGCCGCAGCCCTCCGATCCGGGCCGGCTGGCCGCGCTGATCGGGCCGGCCCGCACCAAGATGGTCCTGCTTGGCGGGGCCAGGCTGACGGCGCAAGAGGCGTATGATTTCGGCCTGGTCGACCGCGTGGTGGCGCGCGACGCGCTCGAGGACGAGATCGCGCACCTCTCCGCCGATGCCGAGGCCGGCGATGCCGAGGTGCTCAGGGGTATCAAGGCGCTCTGCGCGCCTGACTAGTCCGGCGTCTCGCCGCGCAGGCGGGCCAGGACGGCCGCGGTGTGCTCGCCCAGTTTCGGCGAGGCATGGTTCAGCGCCAGCCCGGCGTCCGAGAAGCGAAACGGCGACCGCACCCCCGGCACGCCGTCGCGATCGATGCGCATGCCGCGATGGCGTATCTGCGGGTCGTCGAAAACCTCGGCCAGGTCGTTGATCGGCCCGGCGGGCACGCCCGCGGCCTCGCAGGCGGCGAGCAGCGCGTCCTTCGCCCAGCTGCGCGTCGCCTCGGTCAGCCTGTCCGTCAGCCTCTCGCGGTTGGCGATGCGGTCGGCGTTGGTGCGGAATTCCGGGGCGTCCGCGATCTCGCCCAGGCCGAGCAGCCCGCAGAGCCGCTGGTACTGCGCGTCGTTGCCGGTGGCGATGATGATCCAGCCATCGGCGCAGTCGAAGACCTGGTAGGGCACGAGGTTCTGGTGGGCGTTCCCGATCCGCGCCGGGGCGCTGCCGGTCGTCAGGTAGTTCATCGCCTGGTTGGCCATGATGCCGGTGGCGACGTCGAGCAGCGCCATGTCGATCTGCTGGCCCTTGCCGGTGCGCTCGCGCTGGTGCAGCGCCGCGAGGATCGCGGTGGCGCTGTAGATGCCGGTCAGGATGTCCGTGACCGCCACCCCCATCTTCTGCGGCTGGCCCTCGGGCGCGCCGGTGACGGACATGATGCCGGACATGCCCTGGATGATGTAATCGTAGCCCGCCCGGTGGGCGTAGGGGCCGTCCTGCCCGAAACCGGTGATCGAGCAGTAGACGAGTTGCGGGTTCACCGCCGCGAGGCTGTCGTAGTCGAGGCCGTATTTCGCGAGGCCCCCCACCTTGAAGTTCTCGATCAGCACGTCCGCCTCGGCGGCGAGATCGCGCACGATCTGCTGGCCTTCGGGCGTGCGGAAATCCACGGTGACCGACTGCTTGCCGCGGTTGCAGCTGTGGAAATACGCTGCTGACCGGTCTTCGTCGCGCGTGACGAAGGGCGGGCCCCAGCGGCGGGTGTCGTCGCCCGCGGGGCTCTCGACCTTGATGACCTCGGCGCCGAGATCGGCAAGGGTCTGGCCGGCCCAGGGGCCGGCCAGGATCCGCGCCAGTTCCAGAACCTTCAGCCCGGCGAGGGGGGCGTCGCTCATGGGATCACTCGGCCAGCTTCTCGTCCAGGGTCTCGGCGAAATCCGCGTAGCTCATGTTCGAGAACTTCTCGCCGTCGATGACGAAGCTGGGCGTCGAGTTGATATCGTGCATCTCGGCGTTCTTCTGGTAGAGCGCGTAGAGCGCCTCGGCCTTCCCGGCGTCCGACAGGCAGGCGTCGAGCTGGCTGTCGTCGAGTCCCGCGACCTTGCCGATCTTGCGCAGGTTCTGCACCACCTGGGCGGCGTCCTCGCCCTGGGTCCATTCCCGCTGCCGCTCGTAGATCATGTCGACGATCCCGAAATAGCGATCCGCGCCGCCGCAGCGCGCCACCATGCCCGCCCAGAGCCCGTAGCGGTCGAAATAAACCTCGCGGTAGACGAAGTGGACCTTGCCCGTGTCCACGTAATTCTCCTCGATCTGCGGGAAGACCGTCTCGTGGAAGGTGGCGCAGTGCGGGCAGGTGAAGGAGGCGTATTCGATCACCTCGACCGGGGCCTCGGGATCGCCCACGGTCATCTCGGCGATGCCGGAGGTATCGACATCGCCGGAGGATTGCGCGTTCGCCGCCGGGATCGGCGTGGTTGCCGGCTGCCCGCCCTGAAGCGCCCAGAGCGCCCCGCCGGCCACCAGAACGGCGGCCACGAGCGCGAAGAGAGAATTGCGTGCCATCAAGATCGGCCTTTCCTGTCTCATTTCCTGTCGCGTGATAGGACGTTTTGCGCCAGCGCTTCAAGCGCCTGGCGGAGGTTGTCGTCCTCAACCCCGGCCGCGGTGGCGGCGGCCTGCCGCTGCACCTCGGGGGTGGGTTCGGCCGCGCCCGCGGTCTTCGGCGCCGGCGCGAAGGCGGCCTGGCCCTCGGCGAAACCGGTCGGCGCGGTCTGGGTGACCCGGATGCGCGAGATCGCGGAATAGCCGTAGCAGGCGTTCACCCGTTCCCGGATCTTGGGAAGGTCGGCCTGCAGCATGGGGGCATGGGCCCCCGTGGTCAGCAGCGTCAAGGTGGCGCCGAACCCCTCGCGGCCATAGGAAACCTTGACCGGCTGGGCGATGCGCGCGGTCTCCTCGCCCACGATGTCGGTCCAATGCGTCAGAAGGCGGGCCACCGCGAATCCCCGCTTCTCGCCGGCGTTCCGCAGCTGGGGCTGGATCAGCCCGGCGGTCCGTTCGAAGCCGCGCATGCGGCGCGCCGGGGGGGATTTTCTGCTCTGCTGCTTGCCGGCCATCTCTGTCTTTCCTCGCCTCGGGCTCTATTGTAACCGCGGCCGGGCTAGGGGCCAGAGATTTGCCGGAACGGGAGCGATAAAGATTGCGTGACGAGGACCTGACCCGGACGCTGCTGGACTGGTACGACGTCCATGCCCGCGAGATGCCCTGGCGGGTCGGGCCGGCGGCGCGGCGCGCGGGCATGCGGCCGGATCCCTATCGCGTCTGGCTGTCGGAGGTGATGCTGCAGCAGACCACCGTCGCCGCCGTCCGCGGGTATTTCGACCGCTTCACGTGGCGCTGGCCGACCGTGGCGGACCTGGCCGCCGCCCAGGACGACGCGGTCATGGCCGAATGGGCCGGGCTGGGCTACTACGCACGGGCGCGGAACCTGCTGAAATGCGCGCGGGCGATCGTCGCCGATCATGGCGGGCGTTTCCCCGACACGCGGGCCGGGCTGCAGGCCTTGCCGGGCATCGGGCCCTATACCGCCGCCGCGGTGGCCGCGATCGCCTTTGACCGGCCGGAAACGGTTGTGGACGGAAATGTGGAGCGTGTCATGGCCCGGCTGCACGCGGTGGAATCGCCGCTGCCGGCGGTGAAGGGCGAGCTGGGCCGCCTCGCGGCCCGCCTGACCCCGGCCGAGCGGCCCGGCGACCATGCCCAGGCCGTCATGGACCTGGGGGCCACGATCTGCACGCCCCGGAACCCCGCCTGCGGGATCTGCCCCTGGCGCGGGCCCTGCGCCGGGCGCGCCGCCGGGATCGCGCCAGGATTGCCACGCAAGAGCCCGAAGGCGCCGAAGCCGGTCCGGCTCGGCTATGCCTATGTCGGGCGTCGTGCCGACGGCGCCTGGCTGCTGGAAAGGCGTCCCGACAAGGGGCTGCTCGGGGGTATGCTGGGATGGCCGGGATCCGCGTGGTGCGACGCCCCGGACGAGGCGCCGCCCGTCGCGGCCGACTGGCGTCTCCTTGGCGCGGAGGTGCGGCATACCTTCACCCACTTCCACCTCAGATTGCACGTCTTCACGGCCCGCCTGCCGCAGGAGGCCGACCCCGGGCGGGGCATGTTCCTCGCCCCGCAAGAGTTTCGCCCGGCGGCGCTGCCCACCGTGATGCGGAAGGTTTTCGATCTCGCCCGGGACGCTGTCTGACGGGCGCCGCGGCCGCACATGATGATTGCCGCCGCATTCGCTTGTGCATAACCTTCCGCCGATAGGGTGCGCGCGTAACGAGTATCGGAGGTGGCGATGATCCCGTCGCAGGATGTCATGCGGCTGAAATCCGCCCTGCCTTTCTGGGTTTCCCTGCTGGCTCTGCCGCTCTGGCTCCTCGGTGCCTGGTTCGGCGGCTGGGTGCTTTTCCTGTTGCCCCTCCATGCCTGGACGCTTGTTGCGCTGCTCGACATGGTGGCCGGCGTCAATCGCGAGAACGCCGATACCGAAACGCCAGACGCGGATCTTTTCTGGTACCGGCTCGTTACGCTCGTCTGGGTCCCGATCGAGGCGGTGGCGATTTTCGGGTCGATCTGGTGGGTCGGCACGACCGACAACCTGTCCTGGTGGGAGGCGCTGATCCTTTTCTTCGGGGTGGGGGTCATGTCCGGATCGGTGGGCATCACCTATGCCCACGAACTTCTGCACCAGCCAAGCCGGCTGGAGCGGTGGCTTGGCGACCTGCTCCTGGCGCTTGTCTGCTACAGCCATTTCCGGTCCGAACACCTGCTGGTTCACCACCCCTGGGTCGGCACGGTGCGCGATGCCGTAACGGCCCGCTACAACGAGGGTTTCCATCGCTTCTTCCCCCGGGTGCTCAGCGAGTCCCCGGGCTCGGCCTTCCGGGCCGAAAGCGCGCGGCTGGCGCGGCGCGGCCTGCCCTGGTGGAGCCGGCGCAATCCCTTCTGGCGTTACGGCGCACTGCAACTCGGCGCCCTGGCGCTGGCTGGGGCGATCGGCGGATGGGCCGGGGTCGCGCTTTTCCTGTGGCAGGCCTTCGTGGCGATCTGGCAGCTGGAACTGACCAACTACGTCGAACACTACGGGCTGACGCGCAAGCATCTCGGCGAGGGACGGTACGAACATGTCAGACCGCATCATAGCTGGAACGCGGCGCACCGGGTCTCCAACTGGCTGCTGATCAACCTGCAGCGCCATTCCGATCATCACACCCGTCCCGACCGCCGCTTCCCGCTGCTGCAGACCTATTCCGCGGACAAGGCGCCGCAGTTGCCGCTGGGTTACCCGGCGATGGCCGCCCTGGCGATGGTGCCGCCGCTTTGGCGGCGGGCGATGAACCCGCGGGTGCGCCGCTGGCGCCGGCAGTTCTACCCCGAGATCGCCGACTGGACCCCCTACGATACCGGCCGCCTGCCCCTGCCGCGCGGCGCGCCATGAAAAAAATGCCCCGCCTGTCGGACAGGCGGGGCAGTCGGGTGCCAGTCAGGCCACAGGCACCGGCGGTATTCGTGTCGGGGATCAGCCCGCGGGCTTGTCGGCCATCTCGGCGCGGATCTGCTGGCGCAGCACGTCGATCGGCACGGTCTTGCCGTCGCGGCGGAAACACCAGTAGGTCCAGCCGTTGCAGCTTGGCGCGCCCTCGAGCGCGGCGCCGACCTGGTGGATCGAGCCCTTGATGTCATCTGCCACGAGGGTGCCGTCGGCCCGCACCTTCGCGGCGCGCTTGCCGTTCATGCTGGTCAGCACCTCGCCGGGGCGCAGCATGCCGCGCTCGACCAGCTGGCCGAAGGGCACGCGCGGCTCGGCCCGCTTCGAGGTGGTGACCTCGACATAGGCGCTGTCGTATTTCCGCGCGGCGTCGATGCGCCTGGCGGCGACCTTGCGATAGGCGTCCTCGCGTTCGATGCCGATGAAGTCCCGGCCGAGCTTCTTGGCCACGGCCCCGGTCGTGCCCGTGCCGAAGAAGGGATCCAGCACCACGTCGCCGGGATTGGTCGTGGCGACCAGAACCCGGTGCAGCAGGCTCTCGGGTTTCTGGGTGGGGTGGGCCTTCTCGCCGGCCTCCGTCTTGAGCCGCTCGTGCCCGTTGCAGATCGGCAGAACCCAGTCCGACCGCATCTGCACGCCCTCGTTCAGGGCCTTCAGCGCCTCGTAGTTGAAGGTGTATTTCGAGGCGTCGGACTTGGCCGCCCAGATCATCGTTTCATGGGCGTTGGTCAGACGCTTGCCGCGGAAATTGGGCATCGGGTTCGACTTGCGCCAGACCACGTCGTTGAGGATCCAGTAGCCCGTGTCCTGCAGCGCGGCACCGACACGGAAGATGTTGTGGTAGCTGCCGATCACCCAGATCGCGCCGCCCGGCTTCAGGATCCGCCGCGCGGCGGCAAGCCAGGCGCGCGTGAAATCGTCATATGTCTGGAAGCTGGCGAAACGGTCCCAGGCGTCGTCCACCGCGTCGACGCGGCTGTTGTCGGGGCGGTGCAGCTCGCCGCGCAGCTGCAGGTTATAGGGCGGATCGGCGAAGATCAGGTCGACGGACTCTTCCGGCAGACCCTGCATGATCTCGATGCAGTCGCCGGCCAATATTTCGTTCCGCGGGAGCGCGGCCGCCCCCGTATTCTGTTCGCGTATCGCCATCTCTGCCCCTTCGTCCGCATCCGCGGTTCTTGTTGTGGACAAAGATGAGTCAAAGCCGATTCGCGGTCAATTTCTTTTTTGAATCAAGGGGTTACAATTTTGCCTTGATACAATATATTGTATACCGGCTTGAACGAACGCCTATGGTGTGGGGTCGCCCCTAGACGTTGAAGCGCCTCGAGATGCTGGCGGGAGCCGTAGCCGGCATTGGTCTCCCAGCCGTAGCCGGGAAACTGTTGCGCCAAATCCACCATGATCCGGTCGCGGGCCGTCTTGGCCACGATCGACGCCGCCGCGATGGAAAAACAGAGGCTGTCGCCCCTGATCACCGCCTCGGCCGGGCAGGGCAGCGCATCGGGCACGCGGTTGCCGTCGATCAGCAGGTGATCGGCCGCCCGCGGCAGGGCGGCCACCGCCCGCCGCATCGCGAGATGCGCGGCCTGCAGGATGTTGAGCCGGTCGATTTCCGCGACGCTGGCATGGGCGACGGCGATTTCGGCGCAGTCGGCCAGCAGCGCGGCCAGTTCCGCACGCCGCCCCGGCCGGAGCAGCTTGGAATCCTTCAGCCCGTCCGGCACGCAGGCGGGATCGAGGATGACCGCCGCCGCGGTGACCGGCCCGGCCAGCGGGCCGCGCCCGACCTCGTCCACGCCGGCAACGCGCAGGCAGCCGCGCTGTCGCGCGGCCGCTTCGAAACTGTCGTCGGGCCCGTCCATGCCCGAGAGAGTCCCCGACCCGCCCCCGGTGTGCAAGGCGAAACGGGCCGCCCGCGCGCCGGGCGCGGCCGGCGGCTCAGAAGCCGTGACGCCGCAGGCAGCGCTGGGCGTAGTAGGATTCCCAGCCGTGGCGGGTCCAGCGCTTGCGCTGGCAGGTACGGGGATAGCGGTCCGCGTGGCGGTCGCGGCCGCGGTAGCCGGCGCGGTCCCGGTGGCGATCCTGGCGCTTCAGGCACTTGCGGTCATAATAGCTGACCCATTCGCCGTGACGGCGGATCTGGCGCAGGCACTGGCGATCGCCGCCCCCGTGATGCCTGGCCTTCCGGGCGGGCTTCTTGGCCTTGTCCCGGCGGTCGTCCTTGGCCTGCTCGATGGCCTTGCCGATGATGAAGATGGTCGCAACCCCGGCGAGCGCCTTGGCGATGTCCTCGCCGTCGGCACGCGCCGGTGCCGCCGTCGCGGTCAGCCCGGCCAGCGCCACGGCGCCCGCGGCCAGTGCAAGTGTGATCTGTCTGAGCATGGTTTCGATCCTTTCCTGTGACGGCGCGCCCCGCGGCGCGACATGTCGATGGACCGAGGCTGGGCCGGGTCGCGGAAGACAGGCAATATCACCGCGCTGCTATCGGATAGCGACGGTGCAAGGAGGCGGTGATATTGAATAACCGCGCCGCAAACGGCACTCTCGCGGCATGAACGCAGGTCTTCTCCGCAGTCTTGCCCTTGTCGGGCTGATCCTGGCGCCGCTGCCGGCGGCGGCCGATTGCTATGCCGACTACAAGGCCAAGAAGGACGATCCGCTCCGGCTTCATTACGGGGTGATCGCCCTGCCCGACGCGGCCTGCGCCGACCGTGCGGCCGCGGCCGAGGCGGTGGCGGGCCGGATCGCGGGCGACGGCTGGACGCTGCTGTCGGTGGTTTCCCTCTTCGGCGAGGAGGGGCTCGCCGAGCGCCGCGCGGAAGCCGGCGGGAACTTCCTCAGGTACTAGGCCGGAGCGCGCATCCTTGACGCGCCTTCCGGCCGCGGGGAGAAGGAACAGAGGAGGAGCCGCCGCGTGAGCATGCCGGAAAACCAGCCCAGACGTTCCCGCCCGCAGGCGGGCAGCCGGCTGGTTCTGGCCGGGATCGCGGCCATCGTCGCCATTCTCGGCCTGGCGGCGCTGGCGCTCTTCCTGAACCTGCCCGATGCGAATGCGTTCAACGCCCGGGTCGAACGGCTCTTCGTCGAGAATGCCGACCTGACCTCCAATGCCGAGATCAAGCTTCTCGAGATCCTCGCGCAATCGGGCACCGCGTTTTCCGACACCCTGGCCAGCTACCGTTTCGTGATCTTCGTGCTGCTGGTCTTCGCCACCGCCCTGCTCGTGGCGGCGCTGGTGTTCCTGGTGACCATCATCGGGCTGAACCGCCGCATGTCCGAGATCGAGCGCGCGGGCATCCAGATCAACAGCCTGCTGGTCAGCCGCGACGAGCGGAAGGTCTATCTCAACAACATGGAATTCGACCTGACCGGCGCCAATTGCGAGACGCTGGCCGTGCTCTGCGAGGCGCGCATGGACGACGACGTTCTCTCGGGCGCCGAGATCGAGGCGATGATCTCGGGCCGCACCGCCGAGGATTGCGAGGAAGCGTCCGGCGCGACCCGGATCAAGCGGCTCCGCGACCAGCTGGGCAACCAGATCGTGACGGAGCTGCTGATCCGCCACATCAGCCGAAAGGGTTACATGCTGGCGATCGAGAAGGACGTCATCCGCATGCTCTGACGGGGCTCTGGCGACCCCGGGAGGATTCGAACCTCCGACCTACCGCTTAGGAGGCGGTTGCTCTATCCACTGAGCTACGGGGCCACGCGCCTCTTTCATGCGGGTTTTGACCCGGTTTCGCAAGATGTCGAGCGGTCGGAAAGAGTTGGGGGGAGCGAAATTGGCCCACCGCTCCCCCCGGTATTCCAGGAACGTCAGTAAGAGAGCTTGCAGGACGCCCGGAATGCTTTTGTTAGCGCAAACAATAGCGGCCGTCCGGGGCATATACAAGGGTTTCTTTTACCGCTAACACTTGGGGTCAGGGTATCGAAAGGGCCGGGTTTGACGGAAGACGGGAAGGTGCATCTGACGCTTCGCGACGTGTCGGAAGCCTCCGGTGTCAGCGAGATGACGGTATCGCGGGTGCTGCGGAACAAGGGCGACGTGTCCGCCCGCACCCGCGAGAAGGTGCTCGCCGCCGCGCGCAGCCTGGGCTACGTGCCGAACAAGATCGCGGGCGCGCTGGCCTCGAACAGGGTAAACCTGGTGGGCGTGATCATCCCGTCGCTGTCGAACATGGTCTTCCCGGAGGTTCTGACAGGGATCTCCCGGGTGCTGGACGAAACCGTGCTGCAGCCGGTCTTCGGCGCCACGCATTACGCGCCCGAGACCGAGGAAAAGGTAATCTACGAGATGCTGTCCTGGCGGCCCTCCGGGCTGATCGTGGCCGGGCTCGAGCACAACGACGCGGCGCGCGCGATGATGCGCAACGCGGCGATCCCGGTGGTGGAGATCATGGATGTGGACGGCGCGGCGGTCGACGCCAATGTCGGCATTTCCCACCACCGCGCGGGTCGCGATATGGCGCGCGAGATCACGCGCCGCGGCTATCGCCGGATCGCCTTTCTCGGCAGCAAGATGCCCGACGACCACCGGGCACGGAAGCGGCTCGAAGGGTTCGAGCAGGGCCTGTCCGAGGCCGGTCTCGCCCTTGCCGCGACGGAATTCTACTCGGGGGGATCCAGCCTTCGGAAGGGCCGCGAAATGGCGGCTGCCGCGCTGGCCCGCGAGCCGGATCTCGACTTTCTCTACTTCTCGAACGACCTGATCGGCGCCGGGGGGCTGTTGCATTGCCTCGAGGCCGGGATCGACGTGCCGAACCGGGTCGGCCTGGCCGGGTTCAACGGGGTCGACCTGCTGGACGGCCTGCCGATGCACCTGACGACCATGGACGCCTGCCGCATGGAGATCGGCGTCAAGGCCGCCGAGATCGTCGCGGGCCGCGCGCTGGACGGGCGGACCGACCTGCCGGCCCGCATCGAGCTGGACCCGAAGCTGATCCGCGGCGAGACCCTGCGCCCCGCACCGGATCGGGCTTGATCGCCGCCGCCCGGACGGTGTAGCGGCTTCACGGAGCCCCGCGCCGGGGCGCGACAAGTCAGGACAGTTCCAATGCAGACCGCCCAGGATCGCGACAGACGGGCCATCAGCCTCGCCATTCTCGGCGTGCTTGCCATCACCGCGGTCCGGATCGCGCTCCAGGCCCTGAACGCCACCGATCTCTTCGTCGACGAGTCCCAGTACTGGCTCTGGGGGCAAAGCTTCGATTTCGGCTATTACTCGAAGCCGCCCATGATTGCCTGGGTGATCCGCCTGGCCACCGAGATCGGCGGCAGCGACGCGCCGTTCTGGGTCCGGGTGCCGGGGCCGGTCTTTCACGCGGCCACCGGGCTCATCCTGATGGCGGTCGCGCGCCGGCTGCATGGCGACCGCGTGGGCGCGGTCACGGCGCTGGCCTATGTGACCCTGCCCCTGGCGACGGCGGGCAGCCTGGTGATCTCGACGGACACGATGCTGTTCCCGTTCTTCGCCGGCGCGCTTTTCTTCTGGGTGCGCCTTCTCGACCGGCCCGCGGCCCGCGACGCGGTGCTGGGCGGGCTTTGCCTCGGGCTTGGCTTCCTGTCGAAATACGCCGCGATCTACTTCCTCATCTCCGCCGCGCTCGCGGCGGCGCTGCACCGCGAGTGGCGGCCGGGATGGGGCATGGCCGCGCTCTTCGGGGCGGGGTTCCTCGTGGCGGCGGCGCCGAACCTGATCTGGAACATCGCCACGGGGGGCAGCACGGTCTCGCATACGCTCGACAATGCCGACTGGGTGCGCGACCCGGCGGAACGGGCCGGGCTGAACCTGCCGGGGCTGGCGGAGTTCGTTGCGGCGCAGTTCCTCTTCTTCGGCCCGGTCGTCATGGGCGCGCTGCTCTGGTCGGCATGGCGCTGGGGGCGCGGACGCGCCGGCCGCTGGGAGGCGCTGATGCTGGTCTTCGCGCTGCCGGTCATCCTGATCATCTGCGGACAGGCGCTGATTTCGCGGGCCTATGCGAACTGGGCGGCGGTGGCATATCTGGGCGGCACGCTCGCGGTCGTGCCGCTGCTCTGGCACCGGGCGCGGCGCTGGCTGTGGGTGTCCTTCGCGGTGCACGGGCTGATCGCCCTGGCGCTGCCGCTGGCCAGCATCACCGCCGACCGGCTGAGCCTCGATGGTGAGAACCTGCTTCTGGCACGGGTGCTGGGCCGCGCGGCGCTGAGCGAGCGGATCATCGACACGGCGCGGGCGCAGGGCGCGGACACGGTGGTCGCGACCCACCGCGACGTGCTGGCCGATCTTTTCCATACCGGGCGGGAGAGCGGCCTGACGTTCCGCGCCATCGACCTGCCCGGTCCGGCGCGGCACCACTACGAGATGAGCTACCCCTATACCGGGGCCGAGAGCGGTCCGGTGCTGCTGGCAACCTTCGGCGAGAGGCCGCCCGGCTGCCCGTCGGCCCTGGCCGGGCGCTGGACCGTCGAGACCGGCGCCTATGCCGGGCGCATGGTGAGCCTTTACACCGTCGCGCCGAATTGTGCGGACCTGCTGCCGCGGTAGGCCGGGTTTCGGTCTGCCGGGGCGCCAAGTGCGACGGATATGTTGTAGCCTCGTGCGCGCCGCTCTGTGGTGCGAAACCGGAAGAGACATGATGAACCGCGACTTTCTCGATCTCGATACGGCGATCACGGCTGCGCTGGGCGATCTCGCCGGGCTTCGGGCCGTCGATCTGGGCTGCGGCGCAGGCCGCGCGGCCCGCGTGCTCGCGGCCATGGGCGCGGAGGTCACGGGGCTCGACCCGAATGCCGAGGCCGTCGCGGCGGCCCGTGCGCGGGGCGGTGCCCGCTATCTCGTGGCCCCCGCCGAGGCGACCGGCCTGCCCACGGCCGCCTTCGACCTGGCCTTTTTCGCGGAGAGCCTGCACCACGCCGACGACCGGGACGCCGCCCTGGCGGAGGCAGCCCGGATCGTCCGCCCGGGCGGCCGGATCGCGGTGCTGGAACCCGAGGCAGGGGATCCGATCCATGCCGCGGCGTGCCTCGTCGACGACGAGGCGCCGGTCTATGCCGACGCCGCGCGGGCGCTGGCGGCGCTGGTCGCTGCGGGGCGCGCATGGCGGGCGGCGCCGCTGCATTATGCCGCCAAGTACCGCGCCGCCGGTCCGCAGGCCCTGCTGGACGACATGCTGGCGGTCGATCCATGCCGGCGGCTCGATCCGGCCGACCGGCCCGCCTTCGAGGCCGCGTTTCACGCCGCGTGCCGCAGCGACGCGCAGGGCCACTACCTGCCCTACTGGCAGCGGCTGGACGTGCTCACGCTGAGGGGGGAGGCACCGCGCCGCGACTGAGCGCCCGGCGCGGCATCGCGGCGAGATGCCACAACCGCGCCCGGGACGCTGTCGGGTGTCGCCTAGGCGGCAATTGTCGGCTACCTTTCCTGCATGACTGGCGGTTCCGGCATTCTTGTCTTTTCCGATCTCGACGGCACGCTGCTCGATCACACCACCTATTCCTGGGCGCCGGCCCGCCCGGCGCTCGACCGGCTGCGCGCCTTGGGTGCGGGGCTGATCCTGGCCACCAGCAAGACGGCGGCCGAGGTCGCGCCGCTGCGCGCGGAGCTCGGGTTTCCGGACTGGCCGGCCATCGTCGAGAACGGCGGCGGCGTCCTGCCGGCCGGGAGCGAGTCGGTCGGGGCGGCGTCGGTCTATCCCGATATCCGCGCGATCCTGCGCGGGCTGCCCGGCGGTTTCCGCGGCTTCGGCGACATGACCGTCGCCGAGGTGGCCCGGATCACCGGGCTGGCGCCCGAGGCGGCGGCGCGCGCGAAACGGCGCGGCTTCAGCGAGCCGGGGCTCTGGACCGGCACCGCGGCCGCGCGAGAGGATTTCCTGGCCGCCGCGGCGCGCATCGGGCTTCACGCGCGCCGTGGCGGGCGGTTCCTGACGCTGTCCTTCGGCGGGACCAAGGCCGACCGGATGCGCGAACTGATCCGGGCGCTCGCGCCGGCGCACAGCATCGCGCTGGGCGACGCGCCGAACGACGTCGAGATGCTCCAGGCGGCCGATTACGGCGTCATCGTCGCCAACCGCGCGGCCCCGCCGCTGCCCACGCTGCCCGGCGAGGCCGACGGGCGCATCCGTCGCACGAAAAACGAAGGTCCGGAGGGGTGGGCGGCGGCCGTTTCCGCCCTGCTGGACGCGCTGTCCACGACCAGGGAGCCGATGCGCCATGGCTGATTTCCACCAGAACGGCAACATCACCACGCTGCACAACCTTCGCACCCGGAGCCTCGAGGATCTGACCTACGAACTCGTGACCTTCGCGGAGACCCGCAAGATCACGCTGATCCTGCCCTGCCTCTATTCCGAGCTGGAAGGCCCGGCGCTGCCGCACATCCTCGACGAGCTTTCGGAAGTGCCGTACCTGCACCGTATCGTGATCGGGCTCGACCGGGCGGACGAGGCGCAGTTCCGCCACGCCAGGGACTTCTTCGCGCGCCTGCCCCAGCAGCATATCGTGATCTGGAACGACAGCCCGCGGATGAAGGCGCTTGGCGCCCGCCTGGAGGAACTCGGGCTCGCGCCGCAGGAACCCGGCAAGGGCAAGAACGTCTGGGGATGCATCGGCTACCTGATCGCGCGCGCCGACAGTTCCATCATGGCGATCCATGATTGCGATATCCTGACCTATGACCGCTCCATGCTGGCCCGGCTCGTCTACCCGGTGGCGCATCCGGCCTTTTCCTACCAGATGGCCAAGGGGTTCTATCCCCGCACGGACGGCCACCAGCTGAACGGCCGGGTCACGCGGCTGCTTGTCAGCCCGCTTCTCATCGCGCTGAAGCGGGTGGTCGGCGACCGCGACTACCTCGACTACCTGCGCAGCTTCCGCTACCCGCTGTCGGGCGAGTTCGCCATGCGGACCCTGACCCTGCCGGATCTGCGCATTCCCTCGGACTGGGGTCTGGAGGTCGGCGTGCTGTCGGAAGCCTGGCGCAACCTCGCGCCGGGGTCCGTCTGCCAGGTGGAACTGGCCGATTCCTACGACCACAAGCACCAGGACCTGTCGCCCGAGGATGCCTCGCGCGGGTTGAGCCGCATGTCCACCGACATCTGCAAGGCGATCTTCCGCAAGCTGGCGGCGGACGGGACGGTCTTCACAGCCAACCTTTTCCGCACCCTCAAGGCCACCTATTACCGCGCGGCCCTCGATCTCCTGGACAGCTACTACAACGACGCCAAGATGAACGGGCTGTCGGTCGACCGCCACAAGGAAGAGAAATCGGTGGAGCTTTTCGCCGAGAACATCATCCGGGCCGGCCAGATCTTTCTGGAGAACCCGCATGAAAGCCCGTTCATCCCGACCTGGAACCGTGTCCACGCGGCAGATCCCGCGTTCCTTTCGGACCTGCTGCGCGCCGCGCTCGAGGACAGCAAGGAATACGGCTGACAACCGGCTTCAGCCGCCGTTCGCGATCCAGCGGCACTGATAGGGCGCGAAGGGAATCTCCGGCCCGGCGGCGAGGATCTCGTCCCCGGTGAGCAGGTCCACCCAGACGTCGTCCTCGATCAGGTTGATCGAGGAGGGGCTCACCAGCACGGTCTCGTCGCTGACATTGTGGATCGCGAAGATCGACTGGTCCCGGTCGAGGCTCTGGCGCCAGATGCCGAAGAGCCTGTCGTCCATGCGCAGGGTGAACTGGGTCGCGTTGGGGTGAAAGGCCGGTTGCCGGGCACGGATGCGCAGCCGTTCCGACATGCCCTTCATGACCCGCGCCTGGTCGGATCCCGGATCGGCCAGGCGGTCCAGCAGGTCCGGATAGTGCCAGCGGTGGCGGTTGATCGCCCGGTTCATCCCGCGCCGTTCGACCGCGTCGCGGTCATGCGGGGTCGCGAGGAAGGAATGGATATAGAAGGCCGGTATGCCCTCGAGCGACATGGCGATGGTCTGCGAGCAGAGGAAGCGCGCGACGTGATGCGCGTCTTCCCCCCGGAAGGTGCGCCGCATCGCGTCGAAGAGCGAGCAGTTCAGCTCGTAGGGTTCCTCGCCCCCGCCGGGCCGCGAGCGCATCGAGACGCGCCCGCCGGTCGCCTGCACGGTTTCGATCATGCGGTCCTGTTCCTGGGGCGGCAGGACGCCCTCGGCCGGGCGCATCCCGATCCCGTCATGGCTGGCGGTGAAGTTCAGATAGGTGCAGCCCAGCTGTGCGGGCGGCATCGCGGACTGCCAGCGATGAAGGTAGCGCGCCGTGCCCGACTGCATCGCATGCAGGATCAGCGGCGGCAGCGGAAAATTGTAGACCGCGTGCGCCTCGTTTCCGTTGCCGAAATAGCTGAGGTTCTCGGTGCGGGGCACGTTGGTTTCGGTCAGCAGCACGACCGTCTCGACCGCGTAATCGCAGAGCAGGCGAAGCAGCTGCACGATGGCATGGGTCTGGGGCAGGTGGATGCAGCTCGTCCCGGGTTCCTTCCAGATGAAGGCCACCGCGTCGAGCCGCAGGATACGCACCCCCTTGTCGATATGCAGGCGGATGATCCGCAGGATTTCCAGTAGGACCTCGGGGTTGGAGAAATCCAGGTCCACCTGGTCGTGGCTGAAGGTGCACCAGACGTGGCGGTCGCCCTGGCGCGTCTCGATCCTTTGCAGCACTGGCGTGGTGCGGGGGCGCACCACCTGCGAGAGATCGTCCGCGGGATCCGCCTCGTAGAAGAAGCGGTCATACGGCGCCTGGCCCTGGCGGTAGGCGGTGAACCACGGCCCCTGGCTGGAGACGTGGTTCAGCACGAGATCCGACATCAGGTGGAACTGCGCCGCGATCCGCTCGATATCCACCCAGTCGCCGAGCTGCGGGTTGACGGCGCGGTAATCCGTCACCGCGAACCCGTCATCGGAGCTGAAGGGGAAGAACGGCAGGATATGCACGCCGTTGACCACGCCCCTCATGTGCCGGGTCAGGAAATCTTCCAGCAGGTCCAGCGGTTTGTGCTGGCCGTCGCGGATCGAGTCGCCATAGGTGATCAGCACCGCGTCGCGTTCCGACCAGAGCCTGTTGCTCGGCGCGCGCGCCCGCTTGCGCCGGTGCGTGCCCTCGGGCCAGAAGGCCGCGGTGATCCGTTCGGCCAGGAGGTCCGGCGCGCCATCCGGGTATATTCGGCTGACCAGTTCGGTCAGCCGGGCCTGGAAGAGATGATCCTTGGTCGTCACGCTCAAAGCGGCTCCGGGCTGGGCGGTCTTTGCCGCAGTTGGCGACCTTTGCGCGCCGCTGTCAAACCGGCCGCCGCGACATCGCTCCACGCCGGGGGCTTTGCCCGGAGTTGCCCGGGGAATGGGCAGCCCCGCCCGCGATGCCGTGTTTTTCTAAGCGTCTTTCGCACCCGGCGCCCGCGGCAGGGCGCGAAACGGTGCCCGGTCCGGTGCGGCTGTGCGGGGCGTGAAACTGTCCGGGATCAAGTGGTGAGCCGTGCAGGATTCGAACCTGCGACCCACTGATTAAAAGTCAGTTGCTCTACCAACTGAGCTAACGGCCCACTCGAGAGCCGCTAGGTATACGGGGCGTCTGCGCCGGTCAAGGGGGATTTCCGCGGATTTTTTCAGCATGGCGCACATATGGTCAAACGCCCGGCTCATGTATATATGCCGCCTGTTCGGAAGGAGGCGCGGATGGACGGATTGCCGTTCATGAAAATGCACGGACTCGGCAATGATTTCGCCGTGATCGACCGGCGGGGCGGCGGCGCGCCCGTGACGCCGGCGCTGGCGCGTGCGCTGGGCGACCGCCATCGCGGGGTGGGCTTCGACCAGCTCGCCGTCATCGGCGACTCGGCGCAGGCGGCCGCCGCGCTCACCTTCTACAATGCCGACGGCTCAGAGTCCGGGGCCTGCGGCAACGCCACCCGCTGCGTCGCCCGGCATCTGATGCAGGAAGCCGGCCGCGACCGGCTGACGCTCGAGACGGCGCGCGGTCTGCTGGCGTGCGAAGACGCCGGCGGCGGGCTCACCCGGGTCAACATGGGACCGCCGCAGACCGGCTGGCGCGAGATCCCGCTGGCCGAGGAAATGGACACGCTGGAGCTGCCTATCGAGGGCGCCCCCGTCGCCACCGCCATGGGCAACCCGCATTGCACGTTTTTCGTCGAGGATGCCGAGGCGATCCCGCTGGCGCAGTTCGGACCGCGCTACGAGCACCATCCGCTCTTTCCCGAGCGCACCAATGTCCAGGTGGTCAGCCGGATCGGCCCCGACCGGCTGCGGCTGCGGGTCTGGGAGCGGGGCGCCGGCATCACGCTCGCCTCGGGCTCGTCGTCCTGCGCGACGGTCGTGGCGGCGGTGCGCCGCGGTCTCACGGGTCCCCGCGCGACGGTGGTGCTCGATGGCGGCGAACTGGAGATCGACTGGCGCGAGGACGGCGTCTGGATGACCGGCCCGACCGCGCATGTCTTCGACGGGGTGCTGACGCCCGCCTTCCTGGAGGGGCTTTCGTGACCGCGCCGCGCTTCACCACGCTGGGCTGCAGGCTGAACGCCTACGAGACCGAGGCGATGCGCGAGCTTTCCGGCGCGGCCGGTCTCGGCGATGCCGTCGTGGTGAACACCTGCGCGGTGACGGCGGAAGCGGTCCGCAAGGCCCGCCAGGAAATCCGCCGTCTGCGCCGCGAGAATCCGGACGCGACGCTCGTGGTCACAGGCTGTGCCGCCCAGACCGAACCCGGAACCTTCGCCGCGATGGACGAGGTCGATCACGTCATCGGCAATACCGAGAAGATGCAGCGCACCACCTGGGACCGGCTGGCGCGCGGGCCGGATTTCGTGGGTGAAACCGAGCGGGTCCAGGTGGACGACATCATGTCCGTGACCGAGACCGCCGGCCATCTCATTGACGGGTTCGGGACGCGCAGCCGCGCCTATGTCCAGGTGCAGAACGGCTGCGATCACCGCTGCACCTTCTGCATCATCCCCTATGGCCGCGGCAATTCGCGGAGCGTGCCGGCCGGGGTGGTGGTCGCGCAGATCAGGCGGCTCGTGGACAAGGGCTTCAACGAGGTGGTGCTGACCGGGGTGGACCTGACCAGCTGGGGCGCGGATCTGCCGGGCGCCCCGCGGCTGGGCGACCTGGTGATGCGGATCCTGCGTCTCGTACCCGACCTTCCACGGCTGCGCATATCGTCGATCGATTCGATCGAGGCGGACGACAACCTGATGCGGGCCGTCGCGACCGAATCCCGGCTGATGCCGCATCTGCACCTGTCCCTGCAGGCCGGCGACGACATGATCCTGAAGCGGATGAAGCGCCGCCACCTGCGTGACGACGCGATCCGCTTCTGTGCCGAGGCCCGGCGTCTGCGTCCCGACATCGTTTTCGGCGCCGACATCATCGCGGGCTTTCCGACCGAGACCGAGGCGATGTTCGAAAACTCGCTCAGGCTGGTCGAAGAATGCGGGCTGACCTGGCTGCATGTCTTTCCCTTCTCGGCCCGGCCCGGCACCCCCGCGGCGCGCATGCCGCAGCCGGACGGGGCGACGGTCAAGGCGCGTGCCGCCCGCTTGCGCGCGGCCGGTGCGGCGCGGGTCGCCGCGCATCTCGACCGACAGCAGGGGGCGCGGCACGACGTGCTGATGGAGACCCCGCGAATGGGGCGCACCCCGCAATTCACCGAGGTCCGCTTCGCGGCCGATCAGCAGGAAGGCGCGATCGTCCCGGCCCGGATCACCGGCCATGACGGGGTGCAACTGTCGGCCGTTCCGGCCGGTTGAGCGCCCTGCGGGCGCAAGCCGTCTGGCACTTCGTGCGATTCTCCGCGCTGCGCGCGGGGATATTTCCGCCACTTGGAAGCCTGGAGCCGCGCCTGTGGACAGGGCGGCCGGGGCTGCCTAGTCTCTGGTCAGGAATTCGGAGGACGAGACGATGGCCCTGCCCCTTGCCCCCATCGCCGGGGTTGCCCTGCGCTACGGAACAGTCGCCCTGGCCGCCTATGCGCTCAGCCGGCGGATACAGGTCTCGCAGACCGACCAGCGCGCCGAGGACTCGCTCGACACCCTCGCCGAGGGCCTGAGCGCCCATCGCCCGAAGGATCGCGACCAGGTGAACGGGGCGGTGCGGTTCCGCCGCGTGATCCGGCTCGGCGCGGACGGGCCGGGGGTGGAGGTCGACATGGCCGCGCTTGGACGGATCGCGATCCGGAGGGTCTGAATGGAACTCTACGACAATCCGGCCTCGCCCTTTTGCCGCAAGGTCCAGGTGGTCCTGCGCGAGACGGGGCAGCTCGACGAGGTGACGCCGCGTTTCGCGGTGGGGAGCCCGACGGCGCCGGAGCAGATGCCGGTCGCGGAGAACCCGCTCGGCAAGATCCCCGCCCTCGTGCGGCCGGGCGGTGCGACGCTTTACGACAGCCGGGTGATCTGCCGCTATCTCGATCAGCGGGCCGGGGCGGGGCTCTACCCGGAGCCGCCCGCGCTTTGGGATACGCTGGTGCTGGAAGCGACCGCCGACGGGATCATGGAGGCGGCGGTGCTCATGGTCTACGAGGCCCGCTGCCGTCCCGAGGAGATCCGCCATGCGCCCTGGGTCGCGGGCCAGTGGGAAAAGATCACCCGCGCGCTGGACGCGCTCGAGGCGCGCTGGATGGCGCATCTGCACGGGCCTTTCGGCATGGGCCAGATCGCGGTGGGCTGCGCGCTGGGATATCTCGATTTCCGCCATGGCGACCGCGACTGGCGCGGCGGGCGCGAGTCGCTCGCGGCCTGGTTCCTGAAGATCTCCGAGCGCGACAGCATGGCCGCGACCCTGCCGGCCTGACCCGCGCCGCCGCTGCCGGCCGGCCGCCTGCGGGCGCGATCCGGGCATGGGAGCGGCCGATCGCGGGAAGGCCTCGACTCCGGTCGGGCGCGGGCTATCATGTCCAGCGCAATGATCGGGATGGCGTGCGCGGGGAAGCTTGCGCGGGTCCCGGCGCGGGCCGCAAGACCGGCCCGGCCGCGGCGGCTAGGCCACAGGGTGCGACATTCTGTTCCAACTGCGCCCGATTGTCCGATAGACGCCGACGGCCCGCGGCTCTAAGTATGCGCGCGGAAAGCCTTGGGCGACCGAGGCTTGCGATCTATCATTGGCCCAAGCCTCGGGCCAGATAAGGGAGAATGCCTCGTGTCCCACGCAGAAGACAATTCGGGCACCCGCCGGGATTTCCTCTATTACGCGACCGGCGGAACGGCCGCCGTCGCGACCGGCGCGGCTGTCTGGCCGCTGATCGATCAGATGAACCCCTCGGCCGACGTGCAGGCGCTGTCCTCGATCCGGGTGGACGTGGCCGGGCTGGAACCCGGCACGCAGATCACGGTGAAATGGCTGGGCAAGCCGGTCTTTATCCGCCGCCGCACCGCCGAAGAGATCGAAGCCGCCAACCAGGTGGAGATCGACGATCTCATCGACCCGGTGGCGCGGAACGCCAATATCGACGGCGAGGTGCCGGCGACCGACGCAAACCGGGCGCTCGACGAAAGCGGCGAGTGGCTGGTGCAGATGGGTGTCTGCACCCATCTCGGCTGTGTTCCGCTCGGCGACGGGGCGGGCGAGTTCGGCGGCTGGTTCTGCCCCTGCCACGGCTCGCATTACGACACGTCGGGCCGAATCCGCAAAGGTCCCGCGCCTGAGAACCTGCCGGTTCCGGTCGCGGCGTTCGTCGACGAAACGACGATCAAACTCGGTTAAGGGAGAAACCCATGTCCGGTATCCCGCACGATCACTACGAGCCCAAGTCGGGGTTCGAGAAGTGGCTTCATCGGCGTCTGCCGATCGCGAGCCTCGCTTATGACACCCTGATGATCCCCACGCCCAAGAACCTGAACTGGATGTGGATCTGGGGCATCGTCCTGACCTTCTGCCTGGCGCTGCAGATCATCACCGGCATCGTCCTGGTGATGCACTACACGCCGCATGTCGACATGGCCTTCTCCTCGGTCGAGCACATCATGCGGAACGTGAACGGCGGCTGGGCGATCCGCTACCTGCACATGAACGGCGCGTCGCTGTTCTTCGTGGCGGTGTATCTGCACATCTTCCGCGGCCTCTATTACGGGTCCTACAAGGCCCCGCGCGAAGTGACCTGGATCATCGGCATGCTGATCTACCTGCTGATGATGGGCACGGCCTTCATGGGCTACGTGCTGCCCTGGGGCCAGATGTCGTTCTGGGGTGCCACGGTGATCACCGGGCTCTTCGGCGCGATCCCCGGCATCGGCGAGGCGATCCAGACCTGGCTGCTGGGCGGGCCGGCCGTCGGCAACGCGACGCTGAACCGCTTCCTGTCGCTGCACTACCTGCTGCCGTTCATCATCGCGGCGCTCGTCGCGGTGCATATCTGGGCCTTCCACACCACGGGCAACAACAACCCCACCGGTGTCGAGGTGCGGCGCAAGTCCAAGGCCGAGGCCGAGAAGGACACGCTGCCCTTCTGGCCCTATTTCGTGATCAAGGATCTCTTCGCGCTCGCGGTGATCCTGCTGGTCTTCTTCGCGATCGTCGGCTTCATGCCGAACTATCTCGGCCATCCCGACAACTACATCGAGGCCGATCCGCTGGTGACGCCGGCGCATATCGTGCCCGAATGGTACTTCCTGCCGTTCTACGCGATCCTGCGCGCCTTCGACGACTCGGTCTGGATCGTGCAGTTCGCCGGCTTCATCACCGGCGGCATCATCGACGCCAAGTTCTTCGGCGTGCTGGCGATGTTCGGCTCGATCCTCGTGATGGCGCTGGCGCCGTGGCTCGACACCTCGAGCGTGCGCTCGGGCCGGTACCGTCCGATGTTCAAGTGGTGGTTCTGGCTGCTGATCGTCGACTTCATGGTGCTGATGTGGGTCGGTGCGATGCCGGCCGAGGGGATCTATCCCTACATCGCCCTGATCGGGTCGGCCTACTGGTTCGGCTATTTCCTGGTCATCCTGCCGCTGCTCGGCGTGATCGAGAAACCGCTGCCGCAGCCGGCGACGATCGAGGAAGACTTCAACGCGCATTATCCGGAAAAGTCGGAGACTGCGGGCACAACGCCGACCCCGGCCGAGTGAACGAAAGGACACACACGCGATGATCAGACAGACCACGATCGCAGCGCTTGTCGCTCTCGGCCTCGGCGCGGGCCCGGCCCTGGCAGCCGGTGGCGCGGGCTACGTGAAGGATTACGACTTCTCCTTCGAGGGGCCGTTCGGCACGTTCGACCAGATGCAGCTCCAGCGCGGGCTGCAGGTCTACACGGAAATCTGCTCGGCCTGTCACGGGCTGAAGCAGCTTTACTTCCGTAACCTCGGGGATTCCGGCGGTCCAGACCTGCCGGACGACCAGGTGCGGGCGTATGCCGAGTTCTACGAGGTTCCGGACGACAGCGACGACGCCTTCCCCGGCGACATGCGCACCGCGCGGCCGTCGGACAAGTTCCCGGAAGTGACCGCCGCCGGCGCGCCGGACCTGAGCCTGATGGCCAAGGCCCGGGCCGGGTTCCACGGCCCCTATGGCCTGGGCATCAACCAGTTCCTCAAGGGGATGGGCGGTCCGGAATACATCGCCTCGCTCCTGACCGGCTACACCGGCGAGGAGAAGTTCGAGGCGGGCACCGTGCTCTACGAGAACGAGGCCTTCCCGGGTGGCTGGATCTCGATGGCGCCGCCGCTCTACGGCGACGACGTGACCTTTGCCGACGGCACCGAGGCCACGATCGAGCAGCAGGCCAAGGATCTCTCGGCCTTCCTGATGTGGACCGCCGAACCCAAGATGATGGCGCGCAAGCAGATGGGCTTCAGCTCCGTGATCCTGCTGACGCTCCTGTCGGTGCTGCTCTACCTGACGAACAAGCGGCTCTGGGCCCCGGTCAAGCGCAAGCAGGCCTGACCCGGGTTCCCGGGACGAGACGAGGGCGCGCCCGACGGGCGCGCCCTTTTCGTTTCGAAGATGCCGCGGCGCGCGGGGGATACCCGGGCCAACCGGACCGGGTCAGCCGAGATAGGCGCGCAGCGCCGGCGGCGGGTCGGCGAAGAGATCCCCGGTCGCCACGGGCGGTGCGGCCCGGCCATCGGCCACCAGGATCGTCTCCTGGGCCAGCCGCTCCGCGTCGGCGGGATCATGGGTGATCATCAGCACGGTGAGGCCCGCCTCGGTGGCGATTTCCTCGACGAGCGCCAGCATCTCCGCCTTCAGCGCCGGGCCGAGCGCGGCGAAGGGTTCGTCGAGCAGCAGGAGCGGGCGGTCCCGCAGCAGCACCCGCGCCAGCGCCGCCCGGCTCTGTTGTCCGCCCGACAGGGCCCCCGGACGCTTGGCGCCCTGGCCTGCCAGGCCGACGCGGTCCAGCACGCGGTCCACGCGGGCGCTTTCCGCCGCCGAGAGACGCAGGCTCGGGCGCAGCCCCAGCGCCACGTTGTCGGCCACGCTCATATGCGGGAACAGGTTGTGATCCTGGAAGAGCAGGGTCAGCGGCCGGTCCCCGGGGGGCAGGGCGGTGATGTCCCGGCCTTCCCAAAGGATGCGGCCCCGCGCCGGGGTAATGAAACCGGCGATCGCGGCCGCCAGCGTGCTTTTCCCCGCCCCGGAAGGCCCGATCAACGCCACGCGCCGCCCGGTCGACACGGTCAGATCGCCCGCGATGGAGAAGCCGTCGATCTCGATCAGGAGTTTTTCAAGTGTCAGTCCCAACGCGTCCTCCGCGGTCGAAGATCCAGAACAGGGCGAGGCTGAGGCAGAGCAGCAGCAGCGCAGCGCCGGTGGCGTCCTCCATGCGGTAGGCCGCCATCAGCCGGTAGAGCTGCAGGGGAAGCGTCGCCTGGTCGGGGTCGGCAAAGAGCGCGATCACGCCCAGATCGCCCATCGACAGCGCGGCCGACAGCCCGGCCGCGAAGCCGAGCGGCCGGCGGATCCGCGGCAGCGTCACCAACCGGAACCGCGTCCACCCCCCGATGCCAAGGCTTTCGGAGAGCCGTCCATAGGTCTCCGAGACGTCGCGGATCGCGGGGATCAGGGCCCGCAAGGCGAAGGGCAGGCTCATGGCCGCGTTGACCAGCGCGGTGACCGGCAGTGCCAGCGCGACCGGGTCGGCCACCGGGAACAGCAGGATGAACAGCCCGGTGCCGATCACCATGGGCGAGGCCGCGATGGAGAGGTAGCCGACGGCTTCCAGGAAACCGGCGCGGCGCGGGCGGTCCCGGAGCCGCACGATGGCCGAGGCCAGCGCGATCCCGAGCCCGAGCGTAAGGGCCGTGGAGGCCAGCGCCACCGCGAGCGACCGCAGCGCGGCCTCGAAGACGCTGGCCGGCAGGCCGGGCAGCGCGGCCAGCCCGCCCGCCGCCACCATGGCCAGCGGCAACAGAAGGAACCCCGCGACCAATGTCAGCAGCGCGGCATCGCCCCAGCGATAGGCGCGCCCCCCCGCGTCCCAGCGCTGCACGGTGCGGTCGAGCCCGGCACCGAAGGCCACGGGCACCGCGACGATCAGCGCTGCCGCGGCCGCGATCGCGCAGAGCCCGAATTGCACCAGGGCGAGCAGCGCGGCGCGTCCGAGGTCGAAATCGAAGCGGAACGCCTGGTAGATCGCCAGCTCCACCGTGGTGGCGCGCGGCCCCCCGCCGAGCGTCAGCGCGACCGCGAAGCTGGTGATGCAGATCAGGAAGATCGCCGCGAAGGCGCCGGGCACCACGGCCCGCAGCATCGGGCGTTCCAGGTGGCGCGCGATCTCGGCCGGTCCCATGCCCAGCTGCGCGGCGAGCCGGAAATGCTCGGCCGGGATGGCGTGCCAGCCCTGCAGGATCAGCCGTGTCGCCAGCGGCAGGTTGAAGAAGACATTGGCAAGCACCACGCCCTGCAACCCGTATATCGAGAGCGGCCCGAGGCCGAGCGGCGCGATCAGCCCGCTCACCAGCCCGGCCCTGCCGAACACCGCCAGCAGGCCCAGGACGGCCACGATCACCGGCAGGATGAACGGCGCGCCGAGCAGCGTGATCAGCACGCCCCGGCCGCGGAACCGGCGCCGTGCCAGGGCACGCGCCGCGGGGATCGCCAGCGCGATGCTGATCGCGGCCGAGAGCAGCGCCTGCCAGGCGGTGAAGCGGATCGCCGCCCAGTCGGCCGCACCGAGCCGCGCCGCGGCCTCGGCCCGCCAGGCGACGGCGAGGATGGTGCCGAGCGTCAGCGCCAGCAGCAGCGCCGCCGCGCCCCAGCCAAGCGCGAGCGCCGGGCTCAGCGGCTGAGCGCGTCGCGCCATTCGTTCAGCGCCGCGTCACGGATCGCGGCTGCCTCCTCGGGGGGAAAGAGCAGGGCCTTGTCCGGCGTGGCCAGCGTCTCGAAGCCCTCGGGCAGACCCGAGTCGGGTGTGACGGCGGGATACATCCAGTTCGTGGTCGGGATGACCGACTGGAAGCGGTCCGACGTCATGAAGGCGAGGAACGCGTCGGCCAGCTCCGGCTGGTCCGTGCCGGCCAGCTTGCCGGCGACCTCGACCTGCATGTAGTGGCCTTCCTCGAACAGCGCGGCGGCCTTTGTCGGATCCTCCTCGGCGATCAGGTGATAGGCCGGCGAGGTGGTGTAGGAGAGCGCCATGTCCGCCTCGCCCTCGAGGAACATGCCATAGGCCTCGGACCATCCCTTCGTCACCGTCAGGATGCGCGGGGCGAGCGCTTCCCAGATCGTGCCGGCCTCGTCGCCATAGGCGTGCTTGACCCACAGCAGCAGACCTAGCCCGGGGGTGGAGCTGCGCGGATCCTGGATCACGACCTTGAGATCCTCGTCGGCGATCAGCTCGCGAAAGCTGGCGGGCGCGTCCCCGGTCCGGGTCTCGTCGTAGACGAAGGCGAAGTAGCCCCAGTCATAGGGCAGGAATGTCGGGTCGTCCCAGGTGACGGGCAGATCGAAGGCGGGGGCGTCCTGCCCGTGGGGCGCGAAGAGCCCGGTTTCCGCCGCGGCCGCCATCAGGTTGGTGTCGAGCCCGAGCACCACGTCGGCATCGCTGCGCGCGCCCTCGAGGCGCACGCGCGCCAGCAAGGCCGCGCCGTCACCGGCCGCGACGAATTCGAGGTCGCAGCCGCAGGTCTCCTCGAAGGCGGCCTCCACCTGCGGGCCGGGCCCCCATTCGGTGACGAAGCTGTCATAGGTGTAGACGGTCAGCGTCGGGGTGTCCTGCGCAGCGGCGGCGCCCGCCAATGCCAGGAAACAACCCGCAGCCAGGATGGAAATCGGTTTCATGCGCTCCTCCTTTCGCTACAGGCGCGGTCAGGTGGAGCGTCTTGCCCTGGTCACCTTCCCTACGCCGGTGTGAGCCGGTTCAGGTTCAACGGGTTCGCGCGGCGGCGCATCTCAGCCCTTGTCGGGGCACCCCGAGGTAGGGGCGAACCTAGTTGCGGCACGGGGCTTCGGCAAGGTGAAACCGCTTGAGGCGCGCCGTCCCGCCCGCTAGACCGCGGGGACAGAGGAGAAACGCGCATGTCGATCAACAGTTTCGGGCATCTTTTCCGGGTCACGACCTGGGGCGAAAGCCACGGGCCCGCGCTGGGTGCGACCGTCGACGGTTGCCCGCCGGGCATCGCGCTCGACGCGGCCGGGCTGCAGCGCTGGCTCGACCGGCGCAAGCCGGGGCAGAACCGTTACACCACCCAGCGCCGCGAAGCCGACGAGGTCGAGATCCTGTCGGGCGTCTTCGAGGGCGAGACCACCGGCACGCCGATCCAGCTGATGATCCGCAATACCGACCAGCGGTCCAAGGATTACGGTGACATCAAGGACAAGTTCCGCCCAGGCCATGCCGATATCACCTACTGGCAGAAATACGGGATCCGCGACTACCGAGGCGGCGGGCGATCCTCGGCGCGGGAAACGGCGGCGCGGGTGGCGGCCGGCGGCGTGGCGCGCGCGGCGCTGGAGACGCTGGCGCCCGGGATCTCCATCACCGGCTACATGGTGCAGATGGGGCCGCATGCGATCGATCGTGCGCGCTTCGACTGGGCGGAGATCGACCGCAACCCCTTCTGGGTGCCCGATCCGCAGGCGGCCGAGGACTGGGCCGGCTACCTGGACGCGCTTCGCAAGTCCGGCAATTCCGTCGGCGCGGTGATCGAGGTGACGGCGCGCGGCGTTCCCGCGGGGCTGGGCGCCCCGGTCTACGGCAAGCTCGACACCGATCTCGCGGCGGCGATGATGTCGATCAACGCGGTGAAGGGCGTCGAGATCGGCGCCGGCATGGCCGCGGCGGACCTGACCGGCGAGGCCAATGCCGACGAGATCGCGATGGGGCCTGACGGGCCGGTGTATTCCTCGAACCATGCCGGCGGCATCCTCGGCGGGATATCGACGGGCCAGGACGTCGTCCTGCGTTTCGCGGTGAAGCCGACCTCGTCGATCCTGACGCCGCGGCGCACCATCACTAGGTCCGGCGCGGAAACCGAGATCGTCACCAAGGGGCGGCACGATCCCTGTGTCGGAATCCGTGCCGTACCCGTGGGCGAGGCGATGGCAGCCTGCGTCCTGCTCGATCACCTTTTGCTGCACCGCGGCCAGGTGGGCGCGAACCGCGGCGCGATCGGCTAGCGCGGGGCGGCCTCGGCCGCCTTGGCCTGTTTCGAGATCTGCACCGCCAGGATTCCCGCCATGATCACGGCGACGCCGAGCAGGTCTCCCGCGCCGAGCGCCTCGCCCAGGAGCGCGGCGGCGATGGCCACGCCCAGGAACGGGTTGAGGAAGTGGAAGGTCGCCGCCCGCGTCGCGCCGATCCGCCGGACCAGGACGAACCAGGTGAAGGTCGCCGCCAGCCCCGGCACCAGCGTCGTGTAGGCAAAGGCCGCGACGAGCTGCCAGGACCAGGTGACCTGCCAGCTTTCCAGCGCGAGACCCGCCGGGAAGAGCGCCGCGCTGCCGATCAGCATCTGCACCCCGACGATCATCAGCACGTTCCCGCCCGAGGATGCCCCGCGCACCGCGAGCGTCGCGAAGGTCAGCGCGAGCACGCCCATGAGGCAGAGCGTCAGGCCGAAGCCGTCCACCCCGGCCGAGAGCCGGTCGCCCATGATGATCGCGACGCCTGCAAACCCTGCGAAGAGCCCGAAGATCCCGAGCGCGGGGACCCTTTCGCCGAAGACGACCCAGTTCGCGGCGGCCACCAGAAGCGGCATGGAGGAGGCGATGATCGCGGCAAGCGAGGCCTCGATCGTCTGCATGGCGACGAAGTTGAGACCGAGGTAAAGCGCGTTCTGGCAGATCCCGAAGAGCACCGTGGCGCCCCATTGCGCGCGGGTGAGCCGGGCGCGCTGGCCCAGCAGCGCCGCGATGCCCACGGCCAGCAGGCCCGAGATCAGGAACCGGACGGCAAGGGCGGACAGGGGCGGCGCGTCCTGGACGATGATCCTGGCGGAGGTGAAGGCGCTGGACCACATGACGGCAAAGGCCACCCCCATAAGGATCGCGCGAATGTCCATGAAGTCCCCCTGAAAAGGAAAAGGCCGCCCGCAGGCGACCCTAGACGATGGGGCCGGGGGCGTTAAGCCCCCGGGCTCACAACGCTCAGCTGTTGACGCTGTCCTTGAGCGCCTTGGCGACGGTCATCTTGACGACCTTGTCGGCCGGCTTGTGGATCTGCTCGCCCGTGGCGGGGTTGCGGACCATCCGGGCCGGCCGCTCGCGGCAGTACACCTTGCCGACGCCGGGCAGGGTGACGGCGCCGCCGCCCGAAACTTCGCTGGTGATGATCTCGGTCAGCGCATCGATCGCGCCGCCGGCGCTTTTCTTGTCCATGCCGGTCTTCTCGGCCAGCGCGGCCACGAGTTGGGTCTTGGTCATCGGTTTTTGTGCCATTCGACTGCTCCTTCGCTTGCCCCTCGTTCTTGGGGTTACAATCCATGAATCTAACTGAATATCGTGGTGTCACACAATCGTTAGTGGCGATCAGCATAGCAAAAAACGCCATTTTGTGCGGTTTTTTCTGCCCGATTACAGAAATGCGGTCTCTTCGAAGCTCCTCAGCTTGCGGGAATGGATGCGTTCGAGTGGCATGTCGCGCAGTGTCTCGAGCGCGCGGATGCCGATCAGCAGGTGCCGTTTCACCTGGGTCTTGTAGAATTCGGTGGCCATTCCGGGCAGTTTCAGCTCGCCGTGCAGCGGCTTGTCGCTGACGCAGAGAAGCGTGCCGTAAGGCACCCGGAACCGGAAGCCGTTGGCCGCGATGGTGGCGGATTCCATGTCGAGCGCGATGGCGCGGGACTGGCTCAGCCGCTGCACCGGCCCGGACTGGTCGCGCAGTTCCCAGTTGCGGTTGTCCAGCGTCGCTACCGTGCCCGTGCGCATGATCCGCTTGAGGTCGTAGCCTTCGAATTCGGTCACCGCGCCGACCGCTTCCTCCAGCGCAATCTGGATCTCGGCCAGCGCCGGGATCGGCACCCAGACAGGCAGGTCGGCGTCCAGCACGCGATCCTCGCGCAGATAGGCATGGGCCAGCACGAAATCCCCCAGGCGCTGGCTGTTCCGAAGCCCGGCGCAATGGCCCACCATCAGCCAGGCATGCGGGCGCAGCACCGCGATATGGTCGGTGGCGGTCTTGGCGTTGGACGGGCCGACGCCGATATTCACCAGCGTGATCCCCGCCTGCTTGTCGCGCTTCAGGTGATAGGCCGGCATCTGCGGGATCTTGCCGGGTTCGGGCAGCGGATCGTCGGGGGCGGAAATGACGGCATTCCCCGGCATCACGAATTCCGTGTAGCCGGAATTCGGGTCGGCCAGCATCTCGCGGGCGAAGGCGGCGAATTCCTCGACGTAGAACTGGTAGTTGGTGAACAGGATGTGGTTCTGGAAATGCTCGGCCGCCGTGGCCGTGTAATGAACCAGCCGCGCCAGCGAGTAGTCCACCCGCTGCGCCTTGAACGGCGCCAGCGCGCCCGAGCCGTCGGGGTTCTTGAACCCGTAGCCGTTGACGATGTCGTCGTCCGTCGTGGTCAGGTCCGGCACGTCGAACACGTCGCGCAGCGTGAAGTTCAGCACGCCCTCCTGCGGGACGGTGATGTTGTCCTCGGCCGCGACGGCGAAATGCACCGGGATCGGCGTGTCGGAAAGACCGATCTCGACCGGGACGTCATGGTTTTCCAGCAAGAGCCCGATCTGCTGGCGCAGGTAGGTCTCGAAGAGATCCGGCCGCGTGACGGTGGTCGAATAGGTTCCCGGCTCGGCCACGTGGCCGAAGGCGAGGCGGCTGTCGACATGGGCGAAGCTTGCCGTGATGATCCGGATCTCGGGATAGAAGGCCCGGAACCGCGTCTGTGGCGCCGGTCCGGTCAGGCTGTCGATGAACTTCTCGCGCAGGAAGGCCGTGGCGGCGTGGTAAAGCGCGTTCAGATGCGCGACCGCCGCTTCCGCGTCCCGGAAGCTCTGCGGCGGCTCGGCGGGCGGGCTCTCGACGGGGAGGTTCTGGAGCGGCGCCTTCACGATCCGGACTCCGGGCCGGCCTCGAAGAGATCGGTCAGCTGGAACCGCGTGACATCCACGAGCCCCTTGTCGGAGATCCTGAGTTCCGGGATCACCACCAGCGCAAGCAGCGAGTGCTGCATGTAGGCGTTGTTGAGCGTGCAGCCACATGCCGCCATCGCCTCGCCCATGCGGGACGCGGCGGCGGCGACGTCTTCGGCGGGGGCGTCCGACATCAGCCCGGCGATGGGCAGCGGGACCAGCGCCAGCTCGGCGCCGTCCTTCCAGACGGTGATGCCGCCGCCGACCTCGCCCAGCCGGTTGGCCGCGGCGGCCATCATCTCGCGGTCGGTGCCCACCACGATCATGTGGTGGCTGTCATGCGCCACGGTCGAGGCCATCGCCATGCCCGGACCGTAGCCAAAGCCCGACACGAAGGCGTTGACCACGCCCCCGGTGCCGCGGTGGCGTTCGACCAGCGCGATCTGGGCTATGTCGTTCTCGGGATCGCAGTCGACGGTGCCGCGCACGGGAAGATCCGCCGTCAGGGCCCGTGTCGGCGCCTGGTTTTCGACCACGCCGATCACCCGGGCCGTCACCCGTGCCGCGTCGGCCGGCGCCGGCACTTCGAAATCCGCCGCCGCGAGGGTCCTGCCCAGATGCACCGTCGAGCGCACGTCTTCCGGCCAGTCGAGATGCGGCGTCTCGACGGTGATGCGGCCGTCGACCGCCACGGTCCGGCCGCGGGCGATGACGCCGTGGACCGGCAGCGCGCGCAGGTCCGAGGTCAGGATCACGTCGGCCCGCCGGCCCGGCGCGATGGAGCCGAGCTCGCGTTCCAGCCCGAAATGCGTCGCGGTGTTCAGCGTCGCCATCTGCAGCGCCACCAACGGATCGCAGCCGCAGTCGATGGCGTGACGCACGACGCGGTTCATATGCCCGTCTTCGACCAGCGTGCCCGAATGGCTGTCATCGGTGCAGAGGATGAAATTGCGCGGATCGAGACCCTTTTCGGTGATCGCGGTGATCTGGGATTCGACGTCGTACCAGGCCGAGCCGAGCCGCAGCATCGCGCGCATGCCCTGCCGGACGCGTGCGATGGCGTCTTCCTCGCGCGTGCCCTCGTGGTCGTCGGCGGGCCCGCCGGCGGCATAGGCGTGGAAGGCCGGGCCGAGGTCGGGGCTCGCGTAGTGCCCGCCCACGGTCTTGCCGGCGGCCTGGGTCGCCGCGATCTCGGCCAGCATCTTCCCGTCCCCGGCCACCACGCCGGGAAAATTCATCATCTCGCCCAACCCGACGATGCCGGGCCAGGACATGGCCTCGGCCACGTCTTCGGGGGTGATTTCATGGCCCGTCGTCTCGAGCCCCGGCGCCGAGGGCGCGCAGGAGGGCATCTGCGTGAAGATGTTGATCGGTTGCAGCAGCGCCTCGTCATGCATCAGCCGCACACCGCGCAGGCCCAGCACGTTCGCGATCTCGTGGGGGTCGGTGAACATCGTGGTGGTGCCGTGCGGGATCACGGCGCGGGCGAACTGCGCCGGTGTCAGCATGCCCGACTCGATATGCATATGCCCGTCGCAGAGACCGGGCACCAGGTAAAGCCCGTCGGCGTCGAGCACCTCTGTCTCGTCGCCGATGCAGTGGCTGGCATCCGGGCCGCAATAGGCAAAGCGTCCCTCGGCGATGGCGATATCCTGGGCGGGCAGGATCTCGCGGCTGTGGACGTTCACCCAGGTGCCGCCGGTGATCACCATGTCGGCCGGCGCACGGCCGGCGGCCACGGCAACCAGTCGCGGCGCGGCCTCGGCCCAGGTCTTGATCGGGGGTCGTTTGTCCATGGGGCAGTCTTTCACGTCTCGCGCGGCCGGGGCAAGCCGATCCGCACGGCAGGATCGGGCGCGGCGGTGTCAGCCATGTGACGCCCGGGCGAAAACATCCGCCAGCATGTCGGCCAGTTCCCGTGCATCGGTCTCGTCGAACGCGTCGGGGCGGTCGCTGTCCAGGTCGAACACGCCCAGCAGCCCGCCCGATCCGTCGAACACCGGCAGGACCAGTTCCGACCGGGTCGAGGCGGCGCAGGCGATATGGCCGGGGAAGGCCTCGACATCCGGGACGCGTTGCGTCTCGCCGCTGCGCGCGGCAGCGCCGCAGACCCCGCGCGAAAAGGGAATGACCAGGCAGCCATGCCCGCCCTGGTAGGGGCCGATCTTGAGCGTCTCGCCGCCCACATTGCGGTAGAACCCCACCCAGTCGAAACGGTCGTCGGCGTGGAAGACTTCGCAGGTGACGGTCGCCATCAATGCGACGGTGTCGGTCTCGCCCGCGGTCAGGGCCGCGACGGTCTTGCGAAGGGTCGGGTAGTCGACGCGCATGACGCTCCTTTCGAAAGGGACCCCGGCCCGGGCCGGCTCAGATCCGTTCCAGCGCGATGGCCGTGCCCTCGCCGCCCCCGATGCAGATCGCCGCGACGCCGCGCCTGACGTCCCGGCGTTCCATCTCGGACAGCAGGGTCACCATGATGCGTGCGCCGGAGGCCCCGATCGGGTGGCCGAGCGCGCAGGCCCCGCCGTTGACGTTGAGCTTCTCGCGCGGGACGCCCATCTCGGCCATGAAGGCCATCGGCACCACGGCGAAGGCTTCGTTCACCTCCCAGAGATCGACATCGTCCACTGTCCAGCCCAGCCGGTCGAGCAGCTTCCGCGTCGCCGGGACCGGCGCGGTGGTGAACCAGCCCGGCGCCTGGGCGTGGCTCGCATGCCCGCGGATCACGGCGCGGGTCTTGAGCCCGGCGGCGTCCGCGGCCGCGCGCCGCGCCAGCACCAGCGCCGCCGCCCCGTCCGAAATCGACGACGCGTTGGCCGGCGTCACGGTGCCGTCCTTCCGGAAGGCGGGTTTCAACTGCGGGATCTTGTCGGGGCGGGCCTGGCCGGGCTGCTCGTCCGCGGCCACGACGCGCGCGCCGGTCCGTGTCGTGACCGTGACCGGCGTGATCTCGGCGTCGAAGGCGCCGGTTTCCTGCGCCGCCAGCGCGTTCTCGAGAGATTGCAGCGCGTAGCCGTCCTGAGCGGCGCGGGTGAACTGGTATTTCTCCGCGCAGTCCTCTGCGAAGGTGCCCATCAGGCGGCCCTTGTCATAGGCGTCCTCCAGCCCGTCGAGGAACATGTGGTCGATCACCTGCGCATGGCCCAGCCGCGCTCCGCCGCGCATCTTGGGCAGCAGGTAGGGTGCGCCGGTCATGCTCTCCATGCCGCCGGCCACCAGCAGGTCCGACGCCCCGAGTGCCAGCTGGTCATGGGCCATCATCACCGTCTTCATGCCCGATCCGCACATCTTGTTCACGGTCGTCGCGGGCACGTCTTCGGACAGCCCGGCGGCGAAGCCGGCCTGGCGCGCCGGCGCCTGGCCCTGGCCGGCCGGCAGGACGCAACCCATCAGGAGTTCCTGCACGGTTCCGGCGCCGGCCCCCGCATCGGACAGCGCGGCGCGGATCGCGGTGCCGCCGAGGTCCGCCGCCGGCACATCGGCCAGCGCCCCCTGGAAACCGCCCATCGGCGTGCGTGCCGCGCCCGCGATGACTACCTCGTCCATGCGCTTACCTCCCTTTCCCGGTGTTCCCTTTCCTATTCCAGCCTTCGCGCGGCTTCGCAAGGGTCGCGATCACCGCTTGGTAACCCCGGTGTGCCTAGATTGCCCCGACCTTGTGGAAAGGTGACAGGATGCAGTTGGAAAGCGAAGAACATGACGACGTGCTCGTCCTTCGCCCGGCCGAACCGCGGCTCGACGCGGCCGTGGCGATTCAGTTCAAGGACGCCGTGCGCGCGCGGCTGACGGATGCCACGCGGCGTGTGATCCTCGACCTGTCGCGCGTGGAGTTCCTCGACAGCAGCGGGCTTGGCGCGGTGGTGGCGGTGATGAAATTCGCGGGCCCGGACCGCGGATTTGCCCTGGCCGGCCTGACCCCCGCGGTCGACAAGGTTTTCCGGCTGACCCGCATGGACCAAGTGTTTCGGATTCACCCGGATCTCGCGACCGCGCTCGGGGTCGGGAACGGCCAGTGACAGCGGCCGCGGATCTCAGTTGCCGCTTCGCCGCAGGCCCCGCCGCGGTCCGGACCGCGCTCGCCGCGGTGGCCGATGCGCTGGACGACCGGATCGACCGGCGGCATGCGCGGCTGACGGTGGAACTGGTCCTCGCCGAGGTTCTGAACAATATCCTCGAGCATGCCTGTACCGACCGCGCCGATCATCGCATCGGCCTGGACCTCTGGATCCGGTGCGACCGTGTCTCCTGCGTCGTCTTCGATGATGGCCTCGCGATGCCCCAAGGCGCGCCGCCGCGCCCGACGCCTCTGCGCCCCCATGCCCTGCCCGAACGCGGCTTCGGCTGGCGCCTGATCCGCGGCCTGACCAGCGAGTTCGGCTATCTGCGCGTGGCGGGCTGCAACGTGCTGATCCTGCATCTGCCGTTGCCCAAGGCGCAGGGCGCGGCCGCGCATCTCCCCGCCGGGGCGCGGATATGATCCCGGTGCCGTCCCCGATCCTTTTGCCGCGACCGCCGGCCCTGGGCGGGATCCGCCAGTCCCTGCGCCGCGTGGTGGCTGCACGGCCCGCGGTCTACCTGCCGATCCGCGCGTGCCGCCGGCCGGGCACGGTGCTGGATGCCCGGACCGATCTGGTGATCGAGGGCGCCCCCCGCTGCGGCAACACCTGGGCCGAATTCGCGCTCCGCCGGTGCCGTCCGGATCTCCGGCTCGCGCATCATTCCCATGCCGCCGCCCATGTCAAACGGGCGCTCTCGCGGGATATCCCGGTGCTGGTGGTGATCCGCGACCCGGATGCGGCGGTGGCCTCGCGCCTGGCGATGGGCACGGGCGCGGTGACGGTGCGCGGGGCGTTCCTCGACTACGCCGCCTTCTACGAGGCCCTGGCGTCCTGGCGCGGCCCTGGACTGCTGGTCGCCGATTTCGCGGCCGTCACACGGGCGATGAGCCAGGTGGTGGCGGCGCTCGAGGCACGGTTCGCGCTGGGCCTGGCGCCGTTCGACGATGCCTGCCCCGCGACCCGCGCGGCGGTGCTGGCCGCGATGGATGCGCATGCCCGTGCCGCGGGTCTGGCGCGGGGCGCCGCCTCGCGGTCCAACCCCCTTGGCCACGACGCCGCGCATGGCGCGCGCCTGCGCGCCGCCCGTGCGGCCATCGCGGCGCCCGGGGCGGCCCGCGCCCGCGCCCGGGCCCAAGCGGCGCGCGCCGCCTTCGGTGCCGATATCGTCGGGGCCTGAGCGATGGGTTTGCCGGCCTTTCTGCTGATCGGCGCGATGAAGGCCGGAACGACGACGCTCTATCATGACCTGCGCCGGGTGCCGGGGCTCTGGCTGCCGCCGGAGAAAGAGCCGGGGGATCTGCTGGACCCGGCCGTCGAGACGCCGGAAGGGCGGGCGCGCTACGCGGCCAAGTTCGCCGCGGCGCCGGCAGGCTGCCGTCCGGGCGAGGCGACCACCGCCTACGCGAAGCGCCCCGACCACGAGGGCGTCGCGCACCGCGCGGTGCGGGTCCTCGGCCCGCGGCTGCGGGTGATCTACCTGGTGCGCGATCCGGTCGACCGGATCACCAGCCAATTCCGCCATGCCGCCAGCCTCGGGGACGAGACCCGGCCACCCGACATCGCCGTGCGCGCCGATCCGAGCTACCTGGCCTATAGCCGTTACGGATGGCAGATCGAACCCTGGCTGGCGCGGCTCGGTCCCGCGCAGGTGCTTGTCCTCAGTTTCGAGGTCTATGCCGCGCGCCGGCAGGCGGGGCTCGACCGGGTTTGCGCTTTCCTGGGCGTCGACGCCGTCCCGGCCGGGGCGCTCCCCGCCAACGCGAGCGCGTGCCGGCGCGTGACGCGGCCCGGCTCGGTCCTGCGTCGCGTCGCGCGGTCGCGGAGCTATCTCTACCGGGTCAAGCCGCGCCTGCCGCCCCGGCTCCACGCCGCGCTGAAAGCCGTCGCGCTGCCGCGTGCGCCGGCCGCCGTAGCCCGTGCCGGGCTTGCCCCGGCGACGGCCGCGGCGCTGCGTGCGGCGCTGGCCGACGACGCGCTGGCGGTGCGGGCAGGGGAAAGGGCCGGGGCGCTCCGCCGCGGCATGTCCGTCCCGGCCGAGATCGCCCTGCCCGACGGGATCGCCCCCCCGTGATCCGGGCGTCCGCCATCGACTGGCCGCTCGCCATGGTCTTCGTGCTGGGGCCGGTGCAGTGGGTCACCCTGGTCGATACCGGGCTCGCGCTGAAGCCCGTGCATCTGCCGGTGATCCTTTGCGCCCTGGCTGGTTTTGCGCGGGCCGGGCGAGCCCAGGGTGCGGCCGCGCGGGCCAGCGTCGCCGCCGCAGGGCCGCTCGCGCTGGTCTACGTCGCCTATCTCGCCGTGCTTCTGACCGGGGTTTTCCCCGCGGATGATCCCGGGCGCGGGGCGGCGCTGGTCGCCAAGCTCTGGCTTCAGGCGGTCCTCGCGGCGGGCGTGTTCCTCTACCTGTTGCGCCTGCCGGTCCGCCGGATCTGCGACAGCGTGGTCGCGGGCGGCCTGATGGGCGCGGGCGTCTTTGTCGCGCTGGCCTGGATGACACTTGCCGCGCATGGACAGTCCCTGCCGGGCCTCGTGGCGGAGGCCCTCGCCACGGGCAGCCCGGCGCCTCTGCAGTTCAGGCTTTTCCTGACGCTTTTCAACGCGGGCGACTGGGCGGCGGGCGGGGCGCGCACGCCGGCGTCGCTCCGGCAGGTCTCGCTCGGGTTCTTCTGCATCACCGGCCTCTTCTCGGCGGCGGCGCTGGTCGCACCGGCGCGCGGGACCGCGGCCCGCCTGGCCGGTGCCGCCGGGCTCGGCGCCGCGCTTCTGCTTGTCCTGGCAAGCCTGAGCCGAAGCCTCGCGCTGGTGCTCGTGCTCTCGGGGATTCTCGTGGCGGCCGGGCTTGTCCGAAGCCGGGCGCAGGCAGCTCTTTTCGCGGGGCTGGTGGTCGCCGCCGGGGTCGGGCTGGCTTGGCTGGCCGGCGCGACCGCCGGGATCTTCGAGCTTCTCGGCGCCCGCTACGGGGACATCGGCGCCGACGGCCGTCTTCACCAATATGCGCGAACGCTGGACAGCATCGCGGCCGCGCCGCTCACCGGGCACGGCACCGGCCATGTGGAGGAGTTTCGCCCCGGGGCCCGGAACATGGTGCACAACCTGCTGCTGGGGGCCTGGGTCCAGGCCGGCGCCGCGGGTCTCGCGCTCGCGCTGGCCATGACCCTGGCCGCGCTCTGGCTGCTTCTCGGGCGGGTGGCGGTCCTCAGACGCCGGCCGGATCTGCTGGCGCTCGCGGCGCTGCCGATCCTGCCGCTGCTGCGCAGCCAGCTTGGCGGACAGGGCGGGAATTATGCCCTGCCGGAACTGCTGGCCTTCGTGCTAGGGCTGGCGCTGTTGTTCCGGCCGGCTCTGGTCTCGGCGGGCCGGAGCACCCGCGCCGTGAGCATCAGCTGACCGGCCGTCAGCAGCGTCATCGCCGCTGCCGTCGCCGCGGCGGCGCCGGCCGCCCCGTGGACGGGGATCAACACGAGGTTCGCCGCAACGCCGAAGAGCAGCGCCGTCCAGGCCAGCGCGGCCGCGGCGCGCCCCCGGCCCAGCGCAAGGGCAATGCCGGTGGCCACGAGCCCCGGTGCGGCCGCCACCTGGGCAACTGCAAGCCAGGTCAGTGCCGGCATCGCCAGGGCGAACTCGGTGCCGAAGACCGCGACCAGGGCCGGTGTCCCGGCAAGGCAGAGGACCGCGCCGACGATCGCCGCACTGCCGGCAGCCGCGGCGACCGCACCGCGGTAGAGCCGACGCGCATGGCGCAGCCGCCCGGCCGCCAGCGCGGCGGTGATCCGCGGCACCGCGACGGTCACCAGCACCGCGACGGGCGCGGATTGCAGCAGGCTCAGTTTCTGCGCCGCCGCGTAGAGGCCGGTTTCCGCGACAGAGGCCAGAAGCGGCAGCATGACGATATCGGCCCGCAGCAGGGCGAGCCGTGCGGACAGGCCGGTCAGGGCGATCAGCGCGGCGACCTGCCAGGCGCGTCTCAGCCGGGCCGGGGGGGTGTCGCCGGGCGCCCGCGGCGCAAGGGACCAGCGGGTGTGCCTGGCCCAGGCCACCGCGGCCAGTCCCGCGGCCGCATGGGCGGCGACCGCCGCGGCCGGGCTGGACAGGAGCGGTGTCACTGCCAGGCACAGGACGCCGAGCGGGGGCAGGAGTTCATCCGCGGCGATGGCGCGTCCCGGTCGCCCGAGGCCGGCCAACGCGGCGCGGGACATGGCCCGGAAAGCCATGACCGGGACAAGCACCGCCGCGCCGACCAGCACCAGCCCGACCGTTCCACCCGCCAGGACGCCGGCGGCCGCCATCCCGGCGGCGAGTCCCAGGCTGCCGCGGGCCACCATGCGGTCGCCGGTCGCCTGCAAACGGGCCGGCGCCCGGCCCGCGCGCCTGGACCGGTAGCGCGGCAGGGCACGGGTCAGCAAGGCGGGCCAGCCAAGCGTCCCGATCCGGCCGCCGAGCGCCGCCGCGCCGAGTGTCGCCGCCAAAAGCCCGTATCCCTCCACGCCGAGGCGCCGGGCCAGGACCAGGGCCGCCAGAAGGCCCGCGACACGGGCCAGCCCAGCCACGGCGCCGGTCCGGGCGAGACTTGCCAGCAGGCCCGTCACCCGGGCCCGTCCCCGCAGCGCGAAAGATCTCCCGGAAGGTGACGGAGCGTGGCCCGCGCGCCCTGCACGCTCGTGTGCAGCGGGTCCGTGAACCCCGCGGGCACGGCATCGAGCACGCCGCCCAGATCCAGCACCGGCCGGCCAAGCCGGGCTGCCAGCGTCCGGGGCCAGTCGGCCGGCCCCCAATGCGCCCGCGCGACCGGGTGAAGCGGCGCGACGATCAGGACGGTCCGGACCCCCGCAGCGTCCAGACGCGCCACCAGGCTTCGCAGCGCCGCGACGGCGTCGGGCGCCGGGATGAGCCGCCGCGGGGGCGCGGCGCGGAACGCGGCCAGTACACCGGGCGCCGGGGCGGCGCCGGCAGGCCTGGCCGGCTCCGCGCCGCGGCCGATGTGGTAAAGACCACGCCAGAACAACTGGCCGTTCAGCACCGCCGACCGGAAAAGCCGGGTCCAGGGCAACCGCGCCTCGGTTCCTTCCGCGACCAGCCGCGCGAGCCGCGGGCTTTGCCCGGCATAAAGCGCGAGATCGGTGCGGCTCAGGTCGCGGCCGAAAAGGGCCGACACCTCGATCAGGGCGGCGTCCAGCCCGGGCCTGCGTTCCAGCGCATCGGCACCGAGCGCCGCGACGCTCTCCATGCCGAGGCCGTCATGGGCCAGGCTGAGAACCGGCCGGCATAGGTGACGGGACAGCAGCCGGGCCGGGAAGGCGTGCCGCGCCCGGGAGTGACCGAGCACCAGGAGCGTGCCGGGTTCAGCGCCTGCCGGATCACCCAGGTAGAGCCGCGCATGGGGCTGCTCACTGGCCGCCAGCAGCCGGAACGCCAGCGCGTGGATCGCCCGGTCGACCATCAGCACCGCGAGCGCGACGCCCGCCAGCAGCAGCAGCGGAGCCAGCGGACGGGGCCTTTCAGAACCGGAAATAGACAAAGGCTTCTCCCGTGAAGACGCCGAGCAGCGGCAGGGCCAGCACGAAGGCGCCCGCCCGGACCAGGCGGACGGCGCGATGGCGCGTCAGCCGCCGCGCGGTTGCGCTGTCCTCGGTCAGGGCCTCGGCGGCGAGAAGGGACGCGATCAGGCCGGCCGCCAGGGCGCGTGAAACCGCATCGCCGGGCAGGCCCTGGCCCGGTCCCGCCCCGGCGATCCCGGCCAGGACCGCCCCGGCCGTGGCCAGGTCCGGGGCGCGGAAGAAAACCCATGCCAGGCACACGGTTGCGAAAAGGCCGAGCCGCGCGGGCCAGCGCGCCACCGGCGCCATGCCGAGGCGGCGGGTCGCGACCAGCCCGGCCCCGTGGAGCAGCCCCCAGGTCACGAAGGGCCAGCCGGCCCCGTGCCAGAGCCCCCCGAGCCCCATCGTCAGCACGAGATTGAGATCGCGCCGGGCCGCCCCGCGCCGGCTGCCGCCGAGCGGGATGTAGAGATAGTCGCGCAGCCAGGTGGAAAGCGAGATATGCCAGCGCCGCCAGAAGCCCCGGAGATCGCGTGCCATGTAAGGCCGGCGGAAATTCACGCGAAAGCGCAGCCCCATGATCCGACCGAGCCCGATGGCGATCAGCGAATAGCCGGCGAAGTCCGCATAGATCTGCACGGCGAAACAAAGCACGCCGAAGGCGATCCCGGCCGGGCCGTAGGCCTCGGGGCCGACGAAGACCCTGTCGGCCAGCGGCGCCAGCCGGTCGGCGATAACGATCTTCAGCACCGCGCCGGTCAGCACCTGTTCCGTGCCGAGCCAGAAATTCGCCCAGGTGAAGCGACGGTGACGTGCCAGCTGAGGCAAGAGCCGCCGCGCGCGGACCACCGGGCCGGCCACGAGTTGCGGGAAAAGCGCGATATAGGTGGCGAAGCGCAGCGGGTCGCGTTCCGGCGCCACGCGGCCGCGCGCGACGTCCAGCGTGTAGGAAAGCGCCTGGAAGGTGAAAAAGGAAATGCCGACCGGCAGGATCAGGGACAGGGCCGGGCGGTGCGCGGCGAGACCCAGCGCCTGAAGCCCGGCGACCGCCTGCTCGACGAAGAAGCCGAAATACTTGAAGAGCCCGAGCAGACCGAGGTTGAACGCCACCGCGGCCCAGAGCCAGGCCCGCCCCTGGCGGGCAAGCGGCGCCAGAAGGAAGTTCGCCAGCGTCACGGCCCCGACCAGGCCCAGGAACCGCCAGTCCCACCAGCCGTAGAAGACGGCCGAGCCCGCCAGCGCGACCGCGTTCTGCGACCGCGCGCCGGGCATCGCGAAATAGGCCGGGAAGAAGACCGCGGCGAAGATGATGAACGCCTCGGAGGTGAAGATCATTCCGCGCCCTCCAGCAGCCAGCGGGTCACGGACCAGAGCGCTGCAACGTCCCGTGCCTGCGCCGCCTCGAAGCGCGCGCGTGCGGCGGCACAGGCCGCGGCATGGGTCTCCGGGCGGTCCTGCCAGCCGGCGACGATCCGGGCCGCGGCGGCGGCGAAGCCGGGCGCCGGCAGGCACCAGGCACGCTCGATCTGGCCTGGAATACCGCCGATGGGCGTGGCAAGGACCGGCCGCCCGGCTGCCAGAGCCTCGAAGATCGTGAAGGGCTGCGCCTCGTTGGGGTACGCGGAGGGAAAGAGCAGGGCATCGATCCCGGCGAGGAAGCGGCGTTTGGCCGGGCCGGAAACCGGCCCCAGCGCCGACCGGCCGGCGGGATCCTCGGCCAGGAACCAGGCGATCTCGGCTTCGAGGTCCGGCCGGGTGACCGGACCGGCGATCAGGGCGCGCACGGGCCGGCCCGCCTCCGCCAGTGCGCGCGGGGTCGCCATGAAGGCCCCGATGCCCTTGGACCGCGTGATGTTGCCGAGAAAACCCAGCGTCAGGGGGATGTCGGCCGGGCGTGCGGGCGCCCGCGGCGGGGCCGGGATCAGGGCGGCGTTGCCGAGAACCCGGATCCGGTCGGGTGCGACGGCGTAGTGCCGGACAAGCGCCGTGGCCATCCCCGGGCAGAGCACGATATGCCGCGCCCGGTCGCCGAGCCCGGACAGGAGCGCCGCAAGACGGGGATCGCGACGCCGCAGCGGCGCGAAACCGTGGTGATGCAGGACGACCCGCGAAAACCCGGTTCGCAGAACCGGCGCTGCCGCCGCCTGGGCCCAGAGCCCGGCGCCCGAGTCGACCACGAGATAAAGCGCGTCCCGCCCCCTGCCGGCTGCAGCAGCCCGCAGGATCGCGGCAAGCAGCGCCGTCTGCTTGTGGACACGCCAGGCCGCGCCCCCGCCCGAGACCGGGTGGATCGCCACCGCGCCCGGCGGCGCGGCCTGCCCAAGGTGCCGCACCAGGGCACGGCTCGCCAGGGTTTGGCCGGTGACCGGCGGCGGCAGGACCACGGCCATGTGAAGCCGCGGCCGGCTATACATTGGCGCGGAGCCAGGCGATCTGGGCGGCGACGGCCGCGTCCAGCCGCTCACGCGGCAGCGAGACCGGCTGCCGGCGGATCGCGTCGAGCCCCAGCCGCTCGAACAGGGCGGCGCGGGGCGAGGGCGTGAAGAGCATCGCCGGGTTGCCATAGGCAAGTGCTGCCACGCAGGCATGCACCCGGTCCGACAGGGTCAGCCGTGCCCCGGCATAGACGGTCGCATAGCTCCAGGGTTCGTCGGACGCCAGGGCGCCGGGGCGGCGGTAGATCTTGTGCGTGACATGCGGGTAGAAGCGATGCTCGGGCCGAAGGATGCGGTGACCGTCCAGCGTCGCGGGCAGGCGCCGGAAATCGGTCAGGTCGCCGAGATAGGCCCGGATCTTCGAGGCGTGCGCCAAGCGGTCCAGCCGGCGCGGGACGCCCAGGTGGCGGGGCTTGCCCAGCAGCGTGACCTGCCGCGTGGTGTGGCGTGCCGGGTCGAAGGGCCGGTCCGAAATCGCCGGTTCGGGGTAGCGGTCGAAGGTGAAGGCCATGTGCGGCGCCGTCCCCGGGGCCAGGGCGAAGGGCCGCGCGACCTCGGGCAGCAGGAACCCGGCGTCGATCCCGTCATGGCTCGGCACCCCCGGGACCCGGTCCCGGAGGATCGCGTGGCTGCGCGGGTCGCGGGTGACGATCAGGGCCGGGGGATAGGCCTCGAGAAAAGCCCGGACGGCGGCGATTTCCCGCGGCGTGAACTTGAAGAAGGCGGCCGAGTGCAGCATCACCCGCACGCCGCGCGCGGCAAGCCGGCGAAAGGCGCTTTCCCAGCTGGCGGCCATCCAGGCATTCAGCACCGGGCCTTGAAGAACCAGCCAGTCGATGTCGAGATCCGCGACCAGCTCGGCGTGGTTGGCAGGATTGCCGCGGCGCTTGTCGTGCAGCGTTCGATAGTTCGGCTGATCCTGGAAAAAGCCGACCTCCGCGGGGCCGAAGACCTGTCCCAGCAGGTGGCGCCCGCCGAGATTGAAAAAGGCGTTTCCGACATTCTGGCCCCACTGGCCGGCGACGATGGCGACGCGCGGGCTCATGCGACCCGCCCCCGGCGGGCGGCCGCGGCGCGGAACACGGCCTCGAAGCTGTCGGCGACCGGGCCGATGGCGAAATGCCGTTCGGCCCAGGCACGTCCCGACGCACCGGCCCGGCGGGCGGCGGCCGGGTGCCGTGCCAGGCCGAGCGCGGCCTCGGTGAAGCCGCGCGTGTCGCCCTGTGGCACGACGCACCCGGCGCCGGCGCTGTCGACGATCCGGGCTGCGGGGCTGTCCGGCGGTGCCGCCAGGACGACGGGCCGGCCGGCGCAGAGATAGCTCAGAAGCTTGGAGGGCACCGCGCAGTCGGCGGCTTCGGGGCCGATCATCGCCAGCAGGACGTCGGCCGCGCCCAGCATTGTCGGGAAATCCCGGGCCGGCTGCAGCGGCAGCAGGTGCAGCCGGGCGCACCGGATCCTTTCCAGACACGCGACGCCGGTCCCGGACGCGGCGACGACCAGGTGTCCCGCGTCCCGAAGCTCGAGCGCGCGTGCCAGCGCGGCCAGGGGGGCGGGGTCGTGCTTCAGCCCGATGGTGCCGGCGTAGAGAAACCGCGGCCGGGGTCCGATCCCGCGGTCCCGCTCCCAGGCCGTGACGGCCGGGGCGTCGCGGGCGACGGCGGGAACGTCCTCGAGCGGCCCCCAGTTCGGGATCACGGTGGTCCTGGCCCGGGCAACGCCCATGGCCTGCGCGGCGGGCCGGAACGCCTCATCGATCAGGATGACGTGGTCGGCCCGGCACATCTGGTCCGCCTCCCAGCGGCCGAGCGCGTATCCCGCCACCCGGCCCAGCACTGGCCGGCGCGCCGCCAGCAGGCGCTGCGCCGCGCGCCCCTGCAGATCCTGCACCCAGTGCACGAATCCCGCGCCGCCCTGCCGCGCGGCGGCGAGCGCGCCGGCCTGCGCGGCGACCGGGGTGTTTCCCGAAAGCACCAGCTCCGGCGCGACCGCGCGGATCGTGTCGGCCAGAGCCCTGCCATAGGCACGGTCGGCCAGGAGACGGCGCAGCAGCCGGGCCTTGGAATAGGGCCGCGCGATCGTCACGGGGCGGAACGCCAGCCCGGGGGGATCGTCCGGCTGCCGGGCCAGGCGTCCCTTGGGCCCCGGATCGCCCGCGAACCATGCGTGTGTGACCCGGTGTCCGCGCCGCGCGAGTTCGCGCGAGAGACCGGCCTGAAAGGGATGCCCTGCATAGTCGTGGACCAGGATCCGCATGCGGCTGTCCGGCTCAGGCGGCCCGGGGGTCGCGGGCCTGCGCGACCTGGCGTGCGATCCAGGCATAGGTGTCGGCCAGGCCCTCGGCCAGGGGACGCGTGGGCGCCCAGCCCAACCGGGCGCGGATCAGGCCGTTGTCCGAGCACCGGCCGCGCACGCCCTGCGATCCGGAGACGTTCTCGATCGAGAGCGTCTTGCCCGACAGGCCGATGACCCGATGCGCCAGATCGTTGATCGTGATCCTTTCCTCCGAGCCGATGTTCAGCGGCAGGTCGGCATCGGATCGCATCAGCCGCAGCGTGCCCTCGATGCATTCGTCTATGTGCAGGAAGGATCGGGTCTGCCGACCGTCGCCCCAGATCCGGATGCTGCCGCCCTCCGGGGCGGCGGCGACCTTGCGGCAGATGGCGGCCGGCGCCTTCTCGCGCCCGCCCTGCCAGGTGCCCTCGGGACCGAAGACGTTGTGGTAGCGCGCGATGCGGCAGGTCATTGCATGGTTGCGGGCATAGGCAAGATAAAGGCGTTCGGAAAAGAGCTTCTCCCAGCCATAGGCGCTGTCGGGATCGGCCGGGTAGGCGCTGTCTTCGTGGCAGCCGGCCGCGCCCGGGTCCGCCTGGCCGTGGGCGGGGTAGATGCAGGCCGAGGACGCGAAGAAGACACGGCTGACGGCTTGGCGGCGGCAGGCCTCGAGGACGTTGAGATTGATCGTGGCGGAGTTGCGCAGGATCTCGGCGTCATGCGTGCCGGTGAAGATATACCCGGCCCCGCCCATGTCGGCGGCCAGCTGGTAGACCTCGTCATACGGCCGGTCGACGACCGCGCCCACCACGTCCGGATCGCGCAGATCGCCCAGCACGAATGCGTCGGCCGCGCTGGGCGAGAATGCCGGATGTTTCCGGTCGACCGCGTGCACCCGAAACCCTTCGGATTTCAGGCGGCGGACCAGGTGATGGCCGATGAACCCGCCCGCGCCGCAAACCAGTGCCGTAGGTGCCATGTGATTGTCCTTTCGCCTGTGGGTCATTCGCCGGTCCGGGCCAGGACCACGGCGCAGGTCCGGATCAGCAGCCAGAGGTCGCCGCCGAGACTGCATTGCCGGGCATAGGCCGCGTCCCGGCGCACGCGGGCGGCGTAGTCGCCGCCATCCTCGCCCGAGACCTGCCAGGGCCCTGTCAGGCCCGGGCGCAAGGCCAGGTAGAGCGGCGCCGCAGACCCGTAGCGGCCGAGTTCGGCGCGGGTGACGGGACGGGGGCCCACGAGGCTCATCTCGCCCCTCAGCACGTTCCAGAGCTGCGGCAGTTCGTCGAGACGCGTACGGCGCAGGACCCGGCCGAGTCCGGTCACCCGCGGATCGTTTGACAGTTTCTGGCGCCGGGCCCATTCCGCTGCCGCGGCGGGATCCGTCGCCAGGATCGTGGCGAGGCGCGACTCGGCGTCGGGCACCATGCTGCGGAGCTTCCAGCAGCGGAAGACGCGGCCATCGCGCCCTACTCGCGCATGTCCGAAGAAGCCGCCCCCCCCATCGGCCCGCACCAGCGCCCAGAGCAGCGCGATGGCGGGCGCCGCGATCCCGAGCAGGACCGCGGCGACGCAGATATCGAAAACGCGTTTGCCGGCATAGCCCCGGGAGCGGGCGGTCCGGCGGCCGGGGGCGAGGCTCAGGCGGTCGGCTGCGGCATGGGGGTGCATGGCGATCTCCGGGCTGGCGCCGCCGCGACCGGGCAGCATTTACCAAGGCATAGCGCCCGTGCCCTGAACCGGGCGTTATCGGCGAGGGAGGTCAAGCACGGCCGGGCCGCTAACCGGGCGACAAGCCCTGCCCCGCAGACTGGCAGCGACCGCGCAGACCGGAGAGCCGCCGTGAACCAACGCCCCGCACCTATCGCCCCGCCGCGGCCGCGCGCGCGGCCGGGGTCGCATGCCCCCGGTATCGCGCAGCTTCTCTGGCGCGGCCGGGGTGCGGTGCTGGCCGGCGGTCTCTGCGCCGCGCTGGCGGCCTGGGCGTGGCTGACCTTCGTGTCGGTGTCCCGCTACGAGGCGGCCGCCGTGGTGATGATCGAAACCCGCACCGCGCGGGTCGTGGACCTGCAATCGGTCATGTCGGGCCTGTCGGGCGACGATCTGGTGGTCAATTCCGAGATCGAGGTGCTGCGCTCGCGCGGGCTGCTCGGACGCGTCGTCGATGACCTGGAGCTTGGCCGCGACCCGGAGTTCAACCCGGCGCTGCGCCCCCCCGGGCGCCTGGCCCGTCTGGCCGCGCGACTGTCCGACTGGAGCGCGGCGCAGTTCGGCCGGCCGCTCTGGCCCGGCCTCGGGGCGGCGCATGTTGCCCCGCGCGAGGCGGGGATCGACACGCTTCGCCGGCGAACGCGCATCACCGTCCTGCCCCGCAGCGTCGTCTTCCAGGTCGTCGTCACGACGACGGACCCCGCGAAATCGGCCCGGATCGCCAACGCGATCGCCGACGCCTACATGGGTGCGCAACTGGCCGTGAAGGCCGATGCGACCGCGCGGGCCACCGCCTGGCTTTCCGACCAGGTCGAAGGGCTCCGTCGCGACCTGGTGGCCCGGTCGCAGCGGCTCGAGACCTTCTCGACGGGCACGAAACTCGTGGATGCCACGGCGCTCGAGACCCAGCGCCGCCGGCTGAAGGCGCTGCGCGAGCGCATTGACGCCATCCCGCCCGGCACCGGTGCAGGCGGGGCCCGCCGCGCGGCCCTCGCCGCGGCCGTCCCGCCGCTCGAGGCGCGGATCGCGCGTCAGTCCGCCGACCTCGTGGAACTGGAACAACTCCGCCGCGAGGCCGAGGCCAGCCGGACGATATACCAGTATTTCCTCGGGCGGCTGAAAGAGACCAGCGTTCAGCAAGGGCTGCAGCAACCCGACAGTCGGATCCTCTCGCGGGCGGTCCCGCCGCGTGTGCCGTCCGCGCCGCAGCGCGGTCTCTTGACGGTGATGGCCGGGATGCTCGGGCTCTGTCTCGGGGGCGGCGCGGTCGTCGCGCGCGCGATGCTGCGCCGCGGCTACAGCAGCGCAGCCGATCTGGAGACCGCGACCGGGGTGCCGGTACTGGGCCGTATCCCGCGCATTCGGCGGAAGGGGCGCCGCCGGGTATTCGACCACATCGTCGCCCGGCCCGGATCCGCCGCGGCAGAGGCGGTGCGCAACCTGCGCACCTCGCTCATGATGGCGGGCATCCGTCAGCCGCAGGTGGTGCTCTGCACGTCGTCCCTGCCGGGAGAGGGCAAGACCACCCTGGCGATCGCGCTGGCGCGCAATCTCTCCGGGCTCGATCGGCGCGTGCTGCTGATCGAGGGCGACGTGCGCCGGCGCGTCTTCGGACAGTATTTCGGGGACCCGCGTGAGCGGGGCCTTGTGGCGGCCCTGGACGCTGACGGCGGCGGGCTCGACACCGCGGTGGAGCACGACCCGGGCGGGCGGGGCTTTGACCTGCTCAGGGGGGGCGAGCCCGGCGGGAATGCCGCAGATCTCTTTTCCGGGCCGGGTTTCGCCGCGTTGATCGATGCCGCGCGTGCCGCCTACGATATCGTGGTGATCGACAGCCCGCCGGTGCTGCTCGTGCCCGATGCGCGGGTGATCGGGCGGGCGGCCGACGCGATCCTCTACGCGGTGCAATATGACCGCACCCCCCGCGAGAGCGTGGCCGAGGGGCTGCGTCTTTTCCAGACGGCGCGGCTCGAGGTGACCGGGATGGTGCTGACACAGGCCGCGTCGCGCGGCGATGACGGCTACGGTGCCGCCGGTGACTACTATCGTGGCTGAGCGGATGCGGCGGCTCGCCGAGATCCTGGGGCTTCGGCGCCCGGACAGCGTGCCGCCGGCCCCGGCGCTGCCCGTCTACGCGGTCGGCGATCTCCACGGGTGCAGCGGGTTGCTCGACCGGATGCTTGCGCGGATCGACGCGGACATCGCGGCCACCGCGCCCGGACCGACACGGATCGTGTTTCTCGGCGACTACATCGACCGCGGCGCGGACAGCGCCGGGGTCCTGGCCCGCCTGCGTGCACTGGAGGCCGCCCGGCCCGGCCAGGCGGTCTGCCTGATGGGAAACCACGAACGCATGCTGCTCGATTTCCTCGATGATGCCACGGGACGCGGGGCGCGCTGGCTCCGGCATGGCGGGCTTCAGACCCTGGCGAGCTTCGGGGTGCGCACGGCCCCGGGCGCGGCACCCACGGCCCGCAGGCTGGCCGCCCTCGCCCGGGATCTGCGACAGGCCCTGCCCGCGGGGACCGAGGCATGGTTGCGGGCGCGTCCGCTGCTCTGGCAGAGCGGCACGCTTTGCGCGGTTCATGCCGGGGCCGATCCCCGGCGCCCCCCCGCGGCCCAACCGGCCAAGGCCGTTCTCTGGGGACATCCGGAGTTCCCCCGTCGCCGGCGGCGGGACGGTATCTGGATCGTCCACGGTCACGACGTCGTGCCCGAACCCGTCGCGGCGCGCGGGCGCATCGCGGTCGATACCGGGGCGGTCTTCACCGGGCGGCTGACGGCCGCGGCCATCCGGCCGGGCGGCACGGTTACCTTCCTGACGGCCTGAGCCGCCGCGGGCGTGCCCGGCCGGGTCCTGGCGGTGCGCCACCGGCCGCACCCCCCCCCAGGCGCGCGAACCGGTAAAATCCACCGCGAACTGCACCCTATCCGGGGAGAGGGCCGGTAGGGTTTCGCTAAGCCGCACGCGCAACGCTGGTGCCGGGGAAAAGGGTAATGGGGGCTGGGGTGGCTCGTATCACGCATCGCGAGACGATCGGCGGCGACACGCTGCCTTACATGGCCTCGATTTCCGCGCTGGAGGTCCGGACCGGCCCGGCAGAGGCGGAACTCCGCGTCTTCGCGGGATCCGGCGCGGACGGGGGGTTGAGCGTCATCGCGCTGGAGTCCGGCGGCCCGGCCCGGATGCTCGACCAGCGCGGCGCAGGACCCGAAGCCGGGACGGCGGGGCTGGCCGGGCTTGGCGTGGCGACGGTCGACGGTGTCGAGACAGTGATCCCCGCCGGCCGCGCCGATGACCGGATCGCGTTCCACCCGCTGACGGAGGCCGGCAGTTTCGCGCCCGTCCAGGGCTTCGCCGGCGCCGACCTGCCGGGAGGGCTCGCCGGGCTCGCGGTCCTGCCGTCGGGAGACGGGGCGCGGATATACCACACCGATCGCAACGGCGACGGCATCGGCGGGCTGGAGCTGACGCCCGACATGGCCCCGCGGGACCTGGGCATGACCGATGCCACCGACGTCACGACGCTGGCGTCCGGGCGAATCGACGGGCATGACTTCGTCTTCGCCGCATCCGGCAGCCGGAACGCGGTCACCTCCTACCGGGTCTGGGGGTCGGGCGAATTGTCGGCGGCCGATACCGTGTCGCCGGAAGATGGTCTCTACGTCGCGGCGCCTGCCGCGCTGGACGTGGCGGTGTCGGGCGGGATCACCTACCTCGTGCTCGCCGCAACGGACTCGCAGTCGCTTTCCGTCGTTCAGGTGGTGCCCTGGGGCGGGCTTTCGGTCACCGATCACCTGATCGATTCCGGGGAGACCCGCTTCGGCGCGCCGACGGCGCTCGACACGATCAAGATCGGCCACCGGGTTCTGGTGGCGGCCGGCGGCGGCGACGACGGCGTCACGCTCTTCGAGCTTTCGCCGGACGGCCGCCTGCATTACCTCACCCATACCGTCGATACGGCCGAGACGGCGCTTCAGAACGTGTCGGCGATCGCGCTGGCACCGGCCGGGCCGGATCCGTTCGACGGGCTCGAGTTGCTGGCCGGGTCCGCGACCGAGCCGGGGATCAGCCGGTTTCACGTCGATCTCGAAGAGTTCGGCCCGCTGCGCCGCGGGACCAGCGAACGCGACTGGCTCAACGGGATCTGGGCTGATGACCTGATCACCGGGTTCGGCGGCGACGACGTGATCCGGGGGCATGTGGGCGACGACCGCATGATCGACGGCCCCGGCGCGGACCTGCTTTTCGGCGGACGCGGGGAAGACGTCTTCGCGATGACGCCGGACCGCGACCTGGACGTGATCCGCGATTTCATGCGGCAAGACGACCGGATCGATCTCTCGGCCTATCCGCGGCTGCACGGGATGGATCAACTGAACATCGTCGACCGCTCCTACGGCGTTTCCGTCAGCTATGCCGGCGACATGCTGCGCGTGGAGCCGAAATGGGGGCGCCTCGAGGCCGACATGCTGACGGCCGACAATTTCATCTTCTGAGGGTGGCAGAGATTCCGATTTCCCCGCGGGCCGCGGCACGCTAAACCGGGCGCGAAAGCGACCGGAGGGCTTGGATTAATGCGTATCGCGATGATCGGCACGGGCTATGTGGGGCTCGTCTCGGGGGTGTGTTTCTCGGATTTCGGCCATGACGT
>NZ_JBOCEG010000010.1:0-111373 GCF_050586465.1 Rhodovulum sp. YNF3179
CGCGGAACACCGCGTCGAGCCCGCGGCCCGGCGCCGCGATCCCCGGCAACCGGGCGAAGGCCCGGTCGGCCACGGCGTGCCCCCCGCGCCCCCCGAGGATATTTCCGGAACGATGAAGGGGCGGGGCGATGACGCGCGAGCGGCTCTATCTTTACGACACGACCCTGCGCGACGGCCAGCAGACACAGGGCGTGCAGTTCTCGACCGCCGAGAAGGCGCGCATCGCCGCGGCGCTGGACGGGCTGGGCGTGGACCATATCGAGGGCGGCTGGCCCGGCGCCAATCCGACCGACAGCGAGTTCTTCGCGCATGCCCCCGACACCCGCGCGGTGCTGACGGCCTTCGGCATGACCAAGCGCGCCGGGCGGTCCGCGGAGAACGACGACGTCCTGGCCGCGGTCATGAATGCCCGCACCCTGGCGGTCTGCCTCGTCGGAAAGACCCATGATTTCCACGTCGAGGCGGCGCTCGGCATCACGCTGGACGAGAATCGCGAGACCATCGCGCAGTCGGTCGCGCATGTCGTGGCGGCCGGACGCGAGGCGCTGTTCGACGCGGAACATTTCTTCGACGGCTACAAGGCGAACCCGGATTACGCGCTTTCCTGCCTGCGGGCGGCCCGCGACGCGGGTGCGCGGTGGATCGTGCTTTGCGACACCAATGGCGGTGCGCTGCCGGCCGAGGTGGGCGAGATCACCGCCGCCGTCATCGCCGCGGGCATTCCGGGCGACCGGCTCGGCATTCACACCCATGACGACACCGGCAACGCCGCGGCGAACACGCTGGCGGCCGTCGACGCGGGCGCGCGCCAGATCCAGGGCACGCTCAACGGGCTGGGCGAGCGCTGCGGCAATGCCAGTCTCACGACGCTGATCCCGACGCTGTTGCTCAAGGAGCCCTATCGCAGCCGCTTCGAGACCGGCGTGAGCGAGGCGGCGCTGGCCGGGCTCACCCGCATCAGCCGGATGCTCGACGACATTCTCAACCGGGTGCCGGACAAGTCGGCGCCCTATGTCGGCGCCTCGGCCTTCGCGCACAAGGCCGGGCTCCATGCCTCGGCGATCCTGAAGGACCCGGCCACCTACGAGCATATCGATCCTGCCGCGGTCGGCAACGCACGCATCATCCCGATGTCGAACCAGGCCGGGCAGTCGAACCTGCGCTCGCGGCTCCGGGACGCGGGGATCGAGGTGGCGCCGGGCGACCCGGCGCTCGGGCGGATCCTCGAGGTGGTCAAGGCGCGCGAGGACATGGGCTATGCCTATGACACGGCGCAGGCCAGCTTCGAGCTGGTGGCGCGGCGCGAACTGGGCCAGATGCCCGCGTTCTTCGAGGTCAAGCGCTACCGCGTCTCCGTCGAGCGGCGGAAGAACAAGTACAACCGCATGGTGAGCCTGTCCGAGGCGGTGGTGGTGGTGAAGATCGGCGGCGAGAAGAAGCTGTCGGTCTCCGAAAGCCTCGACCCGGAGGGCAACGATCGCGGGCCGGTCAACGCGCTGGCGCGGGCGCTGGCCAAGGATCTCGGCCCCTACCAGGCGATCATCGACGACATGCGGCTGGTGGACTTCAAGGTGCGGATCACCCAGGGCGGGACCGAGGCCGTGACCCGCGTGATCATCGACAGCGCCGACGGGCAGGGGCGGCGCTGGTCCACGGTCGGGGTCTCGGCCAATATCGTCGATGCGAGCTTCGAGGCGCTTCTCGACGCGATCGAGTGGAAGCTGGTGCGCGACGGGGCCGGGGCGCCATGAGCGTCGCGGCCTGCGCCGAGCTGGTGGAACGGGGCGACCCGGACCGGTTTCGCAGCGTGCTTGCCGCGCCGGCCGGGGCGCGGCCTGACCTGATGACGCTCTACGCCTTCAACGTCGAGGTGACCCGCGCCCCCTGGGTGACCCAGGAGCCGGTAATCGCGGAGATGCGGATCCAGTGGTGGATCGACACGCTGGACGAGATCGCCGCGGGCCAGACCCCGCGGGCCCACGAGGTCGCGGCGCCGCTGGCCGGGACCATCCGCGCCCACGGGCTGGACACGGCGCTCCTGGCCGCTATCGCAGAGGCCCGGCGCGCCGATATCGACGGCACCCCGCCCGAGGATGCCGCCGCGCTGTCGGCCTATATCGACGCGACTGGCGGCAACCTGATGTGGGCGGCGGCGCAGGTGCTCGGGGCAGACGCGATGGCCGAGCCCGTGGTGCGGGATTTCGCCTGGGGCGCGGGGCTTGCCGCCTATCTGCGCGCGATCCCCGAGCTGGAGGCCCGCGGCCACCGGCCGCTGCCGGACGGCCGGCCCGAGGCCGTCGCCCGGCTGGCCGCCGAAGGGCTGTCGCGGCTGTCGCGCGCCCGTGCGCAACGCGGGCGGGTGGCGCGCGGCGCGGCGGCCGCGCTGCTGGCGGGTTGGCGGGCCGATGCCACGTTGCGGGCCGCCGCGCGGAACCCCGACCTCGTCAAGGCGGGCAGCCTGCCCGAGTCGGAGTTCCGCAAGCGCGGCGCGCTGGCCTTCCGGGCCCTGACCGGGCGCTGGTAGGGCGCCGGTCGCCGTCAGGCCGTGCGCGGGCTGCGCAGGACCAGCCAGATCAGCGCGCCGCCCGCGAGCACCAGGAAGGGCGCCATCGCGAGGTTCACCGCGATCCAGCCCTGCTCGGCATTGCCGCCGGTGCAGTTCATCAGCCCGCCCGATGCCAGCGAGGCCACCGTCACGCCGCCGAAGACGATCAGGTCGTTCATCCCCTGCACACGGCCGCGTTCAGCCGCGCTATGGGCCCCGGCCAGCATCGTGGTCGCCCCGATGAACCCGAAATTCCAGCCCACGCCCAGCAGCACGAGGGCGACGAAGAAGTTTTCGACGTCGACGCCGGCCAGCGCGACGCCACCCGCCGCGGCGAGGATCAGCAGCCCCAGCGCCACGATCCGCTCGACCCCGAACCGCGCGATCAGGTGGCCGGTGAAGAAGGAGGGCACGAACATCGCCAGGACATGCGCGGTGACCACGTCCGCGGCGGTGTTCTGCTCGAAGCCGCAGCCGACCACGGCCAGCGGCGTCGAGGTCATCACGAGGTTCATCAACGCGTAGGAGACCATCGCGCAGATGATCGCCACGGCGATGCGGGGGTCGGCCAGAAGCTCCATCCGGCTGCGCCCGCCATCGGCGCCCGGTGCGGCGCGCGGCGGTTTGGGAATGTCGAGGAAGATGAAGAGGAACGCCCCGATCACGTTCACGACGAGGACGGCCAGGTAGGTGCCCATGAAGGGCACGACGAAGGCGTCGGAGGTCACCTTGACCAGCTGCGGGCCGATGATCGCGGCGGCCAGCCCGCCGGCCAGAACGTAAGAGATCGCCTTGGGGCGGAAAACCGCGCTTGCCGTGTCGGCGGCGGCAAAGCGGTAGAAGCCCTGCGCCGACATGTAAATCCCGGTGAAGTAGCTGCCGACGAGGAAGAGCCAGAACGAGCCGATGGAAAGGGCATAGGCGCCGATCAGCGCCCCCGCCGCGCCGCCCATGGCGCCGATGACGAAGCCCGTTCGGCGGCCGAAACGCTGCATGATCTGCGACAGCCAGGGCGCGGTCGTCATCGAGCCGAAGACGATCAGCGAGATCGGCAGCGTCGCCCAGCAGGCATTCGTCGCCAGCGACTGCCCGGCCAGCCCGCCGATCGTGAAGATCATCGGCATCTGCGCGCCGAGGATCGCCTGGGCGAAGACCAGCACGACCACGTTGCGCTTCGCGCGCAGGTCGGAGTCGGGGGCGAGGGCGGTGTCGGTCATGCCGCCTGTCCTATCCCGGCCCCGGCGGAGCGGCAAGCGGCAAGCGGTCGCGCGCCGATTGCCGATTGGCCTCGGCCCGCGGGGGCGCTAGGCTCGCGCCGATGACCGGAGACCCGCTTCTCGACCGCCCGGCCACGGGGCCGGATTCCCGCCTGCGCTTGTTGCTTCTGGCCGGCAGCGGCGAGGCACGGGCGCTGGCCTCCGCGCTGGCCGGCGACCCGCGGCTCGCGGTGATCGCCTCGCTTTCCGGGGCGGCGCGGGCGCGCGCGCCACTGCCGGTTCCGACCCGGTCCGGCGGCTTCGGCGGGCGCGCGGGTTTCGAGCGGTTCCTGGACGCCGAACGGATCGGGGCGATCCTGGATGCCACGCATCCCTTTGCCCGCCGTATCTCGGCGCGCAGTGCGGCCGTCGCGGCGGCGCGCGGTCTGCCGCACCTGCTGGTCCTGCGCCCGGAATGGGCGCCGGGGCCGGGCGACGACTGGGTCTTCGTCGATCGCGAGGAAGAGGCGGCGGCCCATATCCCGGACGGGGCCACCGTATTCCTGACCACCGGCCGGCAGGGGATGGAGGGGTTCGCCAATCTGCATGGGCGGCACCTGATCTTTCGCCAGATCGGCCGTGCGGAGGCGCCGTTCCCCTGGCCGAACGGGGAATTCCTGGTGAGCCATCCACCGATCGGGGTCGCGGACGAGATCGCGCTCTTCCGGGCGCGCGGCGTCGATGTCCTGGTGCTGCGCAACGCGGGCGGCGTGGAAAACCGCGCCAAGCTCGTGGCCGCGCGGGCGCTCGGGATCCGCGTGGTGATGCTGCGGCGTCCGCCGCCGCCCGACTGCACCCGGGTGGAGACCGTCGCGGACGCGCTCGACTGGGTGGACGGGCTGGTGACGCCATGACCGGACGCATCATCGAGACCCATGCCTGCATCGCCGAGGGCACCGCGCATCTCTGTGCCGTGGAGCCGCGCTTCGCGTATGCGGTGGACCAGGCAGGGCCGCCACCGCTGCGGCGGCGGCGGGACGGCTTCGAGGCGCTTCTGAGCAGCATCGTCAGCCAGCAATTGTCCGTGGCCGCGGCCGACACGATCTGGCGGCGGCTGAAGGCGGCGCGGCTGACGGGGCCGCGCAAAATCCTCGCCGCAAGCGACGACGAGCTGCGCGCCTGCGGCCTGTCGCGCCAGAAGATCGGCTTCGCGCGCGATCTCGCTGCCAGCCGGTTGGATTTCCGCGGCCTGCGTCACCTGCCCGACGAGGAGGTCATCGCGCGGCTGACGGCGGTGCGGGGGATCGGGCGCTGGACCGCCGAGATCTACGCGATGTTCGCGCTCGGGCGGGCCGATGTCTTTGCGCCGGGCGACCTGGCGTTGCAGGAGTCGGCGCGGCTGCTGTTCGCGCTGCCCGACCGCCCCGGCGAGCGCGCGCTGCGCGCGATGTCGGGTGACTGGTCCCCCTGGAGGGGCGTTGCGGCGCGGCTGCTCTGGTCCTATTACCGGGTGGCGAAGGATCGCGAAGGGATAAGGGAATAGACATGCGCGCGCTGACTGCCGGCCGCCGGGCCGCCGCCTCCGGCACGGGAAAGACCCTCGTAATCTTCCTGCACGGCTACGGCGCCGACGGTGCCGACCTGCTCGGCCTTGCCGATCCGCTGGCCGAGCATATGCCCGACACGGTCTTCGTGGCGCCCAACGCGCCCGAACGCTGCGCGGCCAGCCCCATGGGCTACCAGTGGTTTCCGATCCCCTGGATCGACGGATCGAGCGAGGAGGCCGCACGCGAGGGCATGGCGCGCGCCGTTGAGGACCTGAACGGCTTTCTTGACAAGACGCATCAGGAAGAAGGTATAGGTCCCGAGAATACAATTCTTTTCGGCTTCTCACAGGGCACCATGATGAGCCTGCATGTCGCGCCCCGGCGCGCCCCCGGCGTGGCCGGCGTGGTCGGCTTCTCGGGCCGCCTGCTGGCGCCGGAGTCGCTGTCGGAGGCGATCAGCCAGCCGCCGGTTCTGCTGGTCCATGGCGACCAGGACGACGTGGTCCCGCCCGCGGCGCTGCCGGAAGCGGCCGAGGCGCTGGAGGCGGCGGGTTTCACGGTCTACGCCCATGTGTCCAAGGGGGTGGGCCACGGGATCGCGCCCGACGGGCTTGGCGTCGCGCTCAGCTTCATGACGGAATACCTGGGGCGCTAGGCCCGGACAACCCAGAGCGCGGGATCGGCGAATTCCAGCGAGTTGCCGGCCGGGTCGCGCAGGTAGATCGACCGCGCGCCGTTGGGCCAGCGGAAATCGGCCTCGATCTCGATGCCGGCCGCCTCGAAATGCGCGCGCCAGCGGTCCAGCGCATCCGCGTCGGCGGCAAAGCAGGCATGGCCTTCGCCCTCGGCCCCGTGCGGGGGCACGGGCAGGGCGGGGTTGCCGGTCGGGCGGATGGTCTCGGCCGGGTTGAAGATCAGCAGGATGCTTCCGGAGAGCCGGAAGAAGACATGCCGGTCGCCGACCCGCACGATCTTCTCCAGCCCCATCAGCCCGCCATAGAACGCCTCGGCCGCGTCGAGATCGCGCGCGTAAAGCGCGGTTTCCAGGATCGCGGGGGGTGCGGGGCGGTCTGTCATGCGGCTGTAACCTCCGTCGTCTAGAGGAAGGGCCATCGGCAACTCCTCACAGTATATGGAGGGCTTGTCAGGTCCGAAAGACCAGATATAGTCGATTCATACCGGGGCGGGTGCGTCCCGCTCTGGTGCCCGAGGCAGGCAGAGCAGGGGACGGAATGATTCATGGACGGCGATTTCAGGACTAACTTCGTCAGGGACCCGGTCAATCTCAGGTCGCACCCGGCATTGGTGCTGAACGCCGATTACCGCCCGCTCTCCTATTATCCGCTGTCGGTCTGGCCCTGGCAGGAAGCCGTCAAGGCCGCGTTCCTCGACAGGGTGACCATCCTCGCCGAATACGACCGGGTCGTCCGGTCACCGTCGATGGAGATACGCATACCCTCGGTGGTGGTGCTCAAGGATTTCGTCAAACCCCAGAAGCGCGTGGCCTTCACGCGCTTCAATCTTTTCCTGAGGGACGAATTCGAGTGCCAATACTGCGGGGCGCGGGGCGAGCTGACCTTCGATCATGTCATCCCGCGGGCGCGCGGCGGGCGCACGAGCTGGGAAAACGTGGTGGCGGCCTGCGCACCCTGCAACCTGAAGAAGGGCTCGCGCCTGTTGCGCCAGAGCGGGATGCATCTGCGCAAGCCGCCGGGGCAGCCCACCTCCGAGCAGCTGCGCAATCTCGGGCGGAAATTCCCGCCCAATTACCTGCATGAAAGCTGGCTCGACTTCCTCTACTGGGACGCCGAGCTCGAAGCCTAGCGCGCGCGCAGCGCCAGCACCCAGACCGCGGCCAGCCCCAGCGAGGCCAGCCCGTTCCAGCTGGCCATCGAGAAGCCGAGCATTTCCCAGGCGACCTCGTCGCACATGACGATCGCACCCGCGCCCTCGGTGCTCAGCAGGTCCGCGCCGCTCAGCCCTGACAGGTCGCCGCCGCCCGAACAGGATGTCGGGCCGGGCCACCAGCCGCGCTCGACGCCGGTGTGGTAGAAGGCGATCCCGGCCCCGGTCAGCACCGACAGAAGCCCGATGAGCGCGGCGCGTGCCGGCAGCGCAAAGAGGCCGAGCGCGGCCGCGGCCGCCGCGATCCCGTGCGGCCAGCGCTGCCAGATGCAAAGCTTGCAGGGCGCGAGCCCGCCCCAGTACTGGAAGGCAAGCGCGCCGAGCAGCAGGGCGAGCGAGCCGAGTCCGGCCAGGAGACAGAGCGTCTTGCGTGTCACAGGTACCTCACCAGGATGTAGCTGCCGAGGAGCAGCAGGACGAAGATCGTGAAGAGCAGGCCCAGGCGGCGCTCGATGAAGGCGCGGATCGGGGCGCCGAACTTCCAGAGCAGCGCCGCCACGAGGAAGAACCGCAGGCCCCGGGCCACGAGGCTGGCCACCATGAACACGGTCAGGTTCAGCCCCGTTGCGCCCGAGAGGATCGTGATGACCTTGTAGGGGAAGGGCGTGACGCCCGCGATCAGCACCGCCCAGGCGCCCCAGGCGTTGTAGGTCTGGCGGAATTCCTCGAAATAGGCGTCCTTGCCGTAGAACTCCAGTACCGGGCGGCCGACGCTTTGGTAAAGCTCGGCACCGATCCAGTAGCCGAAGAGCCCGCCCAGCACCGAGGCAACCAGCGCCACCGCCGCGATCAGCCAGGCCCGGCCCGGCCGGGCCAGGATCATCGGGATCATCAGCACGTCCGGCGGGATCGGAAAGACCGAGCTTTCCGCGAAGCTGACGATCGCGAGCGCCCAGAGCGCGTAGCGCGTCTCGGCCAGTCGGAGCGTCCAGTTATAGAGGGATCGTATCATCTGCCTCGGCCCTGCCCTGGCTTCTAACACCACGGGCGCGGACGCCGGTCAAGCCGCTTTGCCGGCGGCGTTGACGGACCGGCGCCGCCGCTATAGACGGATCATCGGTGGCCCGAGTGGCGGAATGGTAGACGCAGGGGATTCAAAATCCCCCGGTAGCAATACCGTGTCGGTTCGAGTCCGACCTCGGGCACCACGTCCCCCCCTTGATCATCGCCGCCTGATTCGGATCCCGTGCGTCGGGTTGTTGCGGGGGCGCGCACAGTCCCGGGCCGCTGCCGGCACTGGCCGTCGGGCGCGAACGATGCGAATTCGGGCGCAAATGTGGCGAAGCTGCCCCAATTCGGGGCCGGGCCGCCCCTGCCGTCGTTGCGGCAGGCGAAACAATGACCGGCCGATCCGGGCCAGATCCCCGGCAAAGCGGCGCGGACGGGGCTTCAGGCTGCGTGAAAACGGAAACAATCCACGCCCGCCGTATGCGGTCCAGCATCCCGGGCAACGGCCCGGTTTGCCCCTTTATTGCCTTGTTTTCGCCATGTTTTCCTTCCCGTGGCCGAGCCGGGCCGCTAGCGTTTTCCTGCTGGGTGCGGGAGCGCGGCGCCGGCGTCCCCGGGGCGATGACACGCCCGGGCGACGCCGGCGCCCATCACCTCGCCCGGCGGATGACACACCGGCGAGGCCCGCCTTGCCCCCGCCAGAAGACCCGTGCCCACCCGCCACGAAGGGGACCTAGAATGAGTTGCCACACCCCCCATACCGCCATCGAGACGCCCGACGGTCCGGCGCCCGTCCAGATGCTCTGCGCGGGCGATCGCGTGGTGACCCGGGATCACGGCACGCAGACGATCCGCTGGGTGAGCGTGCGGCGGCTCGACTGGCGGCGGTTCCTCTCGGCGCCGCACATGAAGCCCGTGCTGATCCAGGCCGGCGCGCTCGGCCCCGGCACGCCCGCGCGCGACATGATGGTCTCGCCCAATCATCGCTTCCTCGTGGGCCAGGACCATACCTTCCTGCCGCTCGGCGGGCGCCCGGCCTTCGTCGCGGCTAAGCATCTCGTGGACAACCGGGCGATCCATCGCGTGGACTGCGTTGCCACGCATTACATCCATTTCACGCTCGATACCCATGCCGCGCTGCGGGCCAATGGCTGCTGGAGCGAATGCTACCAGCCCGCGATCCCGCGCGGGGACGGGCAGGGCAACGCGCAGCGCAACGAGCTTTTCGACATCTTCCCCGAGTTGATGGGCCCCGCCGGCGTCGCCGCGACGCCGCCGCGCCGGACGCGCTTTCGTCGGCACGCCCCGCTGCGGCGCGCCAACTGACCTCAGAGCCGGTGACGCCGCCGCCAGCGCGCCCAGTCCTCGGGGGTGTCCAGATCGGTGGTGGCGCGCCGGCCGGGCAGGGGAATCTCGCGCAGCCGGTCGGCATGCGCGGCCAGCAGATCGCGCGCGCCCCGGTCGCCGTCGAGCGTCCCGAACGCGTCGAAACACCAGGCCGGGAAATACACCGGATGTCCGGGCCGGCCGTCGGCACCGGTGGCCCGGAGGATGTCGTCCCCCCCGGTTTCGGCGGCGCGGATCATCTGATCCATGTCATCTGATGTGATTTCAGGCATGTCGGCGAGCACGACCAGGACGCCCCGTGTTCCGGCCGGCAGCGCCGCGATGCCGGCCCGGAGCGAGAACGCCATGCCCTCGGCGGCGCGGGGCGCCACGACGCAGTCGAGGTCGAGCCCCTCCAGCGCGCGGCGGCGTTCGGGGGCATGGGGCGGCAGCACCACGTAGACGCGGGCGGCGGCGGTCTTGAGGCAGATCTCGGCACGCTCGCGCAGCAGCGGGCGGTCGCCCAGCGGCTCCAGCATCTTGTCGCGTCCGCCCATCCGCCGCGCGGCGCCTGCGGCCAGCAGCAGGATCGCGATATCGCCGTCCGCCGGTCCGCTCATCCGCGCATCCGGGCGCCGTCGGGATCGAAAAGTGGCGTCGTCAGCCGCCGCGCACGGCGCCGGTCGCCGAGGATCTCGATCTCGACCTCGAGATCCTCGGTGATCCGGTCGCTGGGCACGAAGCCCTGCGCGACCGAGACGCCGGCATGGTGGGAATACCCGCCCGAGGTGCAGAAGCCGACCACCCTGCCGTCGAGCCAGATCGGCTCGTAGGCCACGACATCCGCATCCGCGGCCTCGACCGCGAAGGCGCAGAGCCGGCGCGCCGGTCCGGCGTCGCGGTCGCGAAGCATCGCCGCCTTGCCGATGAAATCGGCGTCCTTGTCATGGCGGACGAAGCGGTCGAGCCCGGTCTCGGCGGGGGTGTAGTCGGGCGAGAACTCGTGCATCCAGGCGCCGAAGAACCGGTCGAGCCGGAGCGACATCATCGCCCGCATCCCGAAGGGCCGGATGCCCAGATCCTGGCCCGCCGACCAGAGCGCCTCCCAGAGCGCGCGCTGGTCCATGGCGTCGACATAGATCTCGTAGCCGAGATCGCCGGTGTAGGAGACCCGCTGGACCAGCGCGCGGGTCAGGCCGATATCCAGCCGCTTGACGTCCATGAAGCGGAACGCGTCCGCCGAGACGTCGGCCCGGGTCACGCGGGCGAGCAGCGCGCGCGCCCGTGGCCCGGCGATCTGGAAGCCGGTCAGGCGGTCCGAGACGTTCTCGATCGTCACGCCCTTGGCCATGTGCTGCTCGAACCAGCGCATGTGGAAGGCCTGCGCGGCATAGCTGGCGGTCAGCTGGAAGTCCTCGGGGCCGAGGCAGGACACGGTGAAATCGCCCATGATGCGGCCCGAGGGCGCCAGCATCGGGGTCAGCGAGATGCGCCCTTCGGCGGGGATGCGGCCGGCCATGATCGTATTGAGCCAGCGCCGGGCACCGGGGCCGGTCACGCGGTACTTGCCGAAATTGTGGACCTCGTTGATGCCGACGGCGCCGCGCACCGCCGCGACCTCGCGGGCGGTGGCGTCCCAGGCGTTGGAGCGGCGAAAGCTCGGGATCTCGTAATCCGGCTCGCCGGGCAGGGCGAAGTAGTTGACGACCTCGAGCCCGTATTGATGGCCGAAGACCGCGCCCATGTCCTTGAAGATGTCGTACATGGGCGTGGTGCGGAAGAGGCGCGCGGCGGGCAGTTCCTCGTTCGGGTAGCTGACCGAGAAGCGCCGCTGGTAGTTCTCGGTCACCTTGGGGCGGGTATAGCCGGGCGTGATCCAGTCGCCGTAACGCGCCACGTCCATGGCGAAGACGTCGCGTTCCGGCTCGCCCTCGACCATCCACTGGGCCAGGGACAGCCCGACGCCGCCCCCCTGGCTGAACCCCGCCATCACGGCGCAGGCCGCCCAGTAGTTGCGCAGGCCCGGGACCGGACCAACCAGCGGGTTGCCGTCGGGCGCGAAGGTGAAGGGGCCGTTGATGACCGACTTCACCCCGGCGCGTTCCAGGACCGGGTAGCGGCGATAGGCGAACTCGATGGAGTCGGCCACCTTTTCCAGCTTGTCGGCGAGGAGTTCGTGGCCGAAATCGAGCGGCGTGCCGTCCACCGCCCAGGGCTCGGCGCCCTGTTCGTAGAAGCCGATGCAGAGCCCGCGCCCCTCCTGTCGCAGGTAGCTCTCGCCGCCGGGATCCATGACATGGGGATGCTCGGCGTCGCGTTCGTAGATCTCGGGGATGTCGTCGGTGACGAGATACTGGTGTTCCATCGGGTGGAGCGGCAGGTAGATCCCCGCCAGCCGGCCCACCTCGCGCGCCCAGAGCCCGGCGGCGTTGACCAGATGCTCGGCGATCACCGTGCCTTGTTCGGTCACCACCTCCCAGCTGCCGTCGGGGCGGGGGTTGGTCTCCAGCACCGGGGTGCGCAGCACGATCTCGGCGCCGGCCATGCGCGCGGCCCTGGCATAGGCATGGGTGGTGCCGGAGGGGTCGAGATGGCCGTCGAGCGGGTCGTAGAGCCCGCCGAGGATTCCCTCGGTATTGGTGATCGGGGCGAGCCGGCGGATCTCCTCGGGGGTGACCAGTTCCGTCTCGAGCCCCATGAAGCGGTGCTTGGCACGCTCTGCCTTGAGCATGTCGAGGCGTTCGGGCGTGTCGGCGAGCGTCACCCCGCCGACGTGGTGAAGCCCGCAGGAGAGGCCGGTGATCTCCTCGAGCTCGCGGTAGAGCCGGATCGTGTAGCCCTGGAGCGCGGCCATGTTGGTGTCGCCGTTCAGCGTGTGAAAGCCGCCCGCGGCGTGCCAGGTGGACCCCGATGTGAGTTCCGAGCGCTCGATCAGCATGACGTCGGTCCAGCCGAGCCTGGTCAGGTGGTAGAGCACCGAGCAGCCGACGACGCCGCCGCCGATCACGCAGACCTGGGTATGGGGTTTCATGGGGCCTCCCTGCTTCGTCCCGATGGCAGTCTCGGGCGGGGACGGGCCGATCACAAGCCGGTCTCCGACATCGGCGGGGGGCGATCTGTCGCTTTCCCGCGCCCGCGCGCCCGTTTCCGGCGGGGGCAGGGGGCCGTCTGCCCCCTCTTGCGCCCGCGCCGGGCGCGGGCGCAATTCACCCCCGAGGATACTTGCCGAACGATGAAGGGCGGGCTCAGCGTTCGGGGATCAGGCCACGCGGGCTGAAGCGGAGCACCAGGAGCAGGATCAGCCCCATGGTCAGCAGCCGCATATGGGCCGCGCTGTCGAGCAAATGGGCGCGCAACGCGCTGTCCTCGGCCAGGCCCGAGGTCAGCAGGTCCATCGCCCAGCGGCCCATCGGCTCCACCTCGACCCAGAAGAACCAGATGAAGAAGCCGCCGAGCACCGCGCCCCAGTTGTTGCCGGAGCCGCCGACGATCACCATCACCCAGATCAGGAAGGTGAACCGCAGCGGCTGGTAGGAGGCCGGGGTCAACTGCCCGTCGAGCGTGGTCATCATCGCCCCGGCCAGCCCGATCACCGCCGAGCCCAGCACGAAGACCTGCAGGTGACGGCGCTTGACGTCCTTGCCCATCGCCTCGGCGGCGGTCTCGTTGTCGCGGATCGCCCGCATCATCCGCCCCCAGGGCGAGTTCAGCGCCTTCTCGCTCAGCCAGATGAGGATCGCCAGCACGACGAGGAAGAGCGCGGCATAGGCGAGCTTGACCGCTATGGACGAGCCTTCGGCCGGGTCCATCCCGTAGCCGGTGACGAAATCCACGAAGCCCGGCGACTTCTGGAGATCGACCTCGTAGGGCACGGGACGGGGCAGGCCGACCACATTCTTCACGCCGCGGCTCAGCCAGTCCTCGTTCTTGAGCATCGCGATGATGATCTCGGAGATGCCGAGCGTGGCGATGGCGAGATAGTCGGACCGCAGCCCCAGCGCGGTCTTGGCGATGAGCCAGGCCGCGCCGGCGGCGAAGAGCGCGCCCACGGGCCAGGCGAAGAGGATCGGCAGGCCGAGCCCGCCGAGGTAGCCGCTGGTCGCGGGGTTGTAACCCTCGATCGCCTGCACCGCCGGGTCGAAGATCGCGCGGTAGACGAAGAAGCCGATCACGACGAAGACCGCGAGAACCAGCGCGCGCTTGCGCCCCGGCGCCATCCGCTTGTAGAGCGCCACGGCGCCGGCGATGGTCGCGGCCCCGAAGGCGAGGCCGAGCAGCACACGCAGCCCGCCCGCGGCCCAGGCCCCGCCCACGGGAGGCATGGAGACGATCACCGCGGCGAGGCCGCCCAGCGCCAAGAAGCCCATGACGCCGATGTTGAAGAGCCCCGCATAGCCCCATTGCATGTTCACGCCGAGGGCCATGATCGCCGAGATCAGCCCCATGTTCAGGATGGCGAGCGCGAGGTTCCAGCTTTGCAGCGTGCCGACGCCGATGATCATCACCGGGATCAGCGCGAAGAGCAGATAGCCGCGTGTCGTCATACCGCTTTCCCCCGGAAGAGGCCCGTGGGCCGGAACAGAAGCACAAGCACGAGGATCACGAAGGAGACCGCGAACTTGTAGTCGGTGGAGAGGAGCTGCACGAGCCCGTCCGGCGCGAGGCTCTCGGGCATCAGGTAGCCCAGCACCTTCTTCCAGGCATAGGTCAGCCCGACCTCGGAGAAGGCGATGATGTAGCCGCCCACGATCGCACCGAGCGGGTTGCCTAGGCCGCCGACGATGGCCGAGGCGAAGACGGGCAGCAGGAGCTGGAAATAGGTGAAGGGCTTGAACGACTTGTCGAGCCCGTAGAGCACCCCGGCGATCACCGCCAGCCCGGCCACGATGATCCAGGTGATCGCGACCACGCGCTCGGGGTTGATGCCCGAGAGCAGCGCGAGATCCTCGTTGTCGGAAAAGGCCCGCATCGACTTGCCGGTGCGGGTGCGGTTGAGGAACCAGAACAGCGCGGCCACCACGATGACGGCGGTCACCAGCGTCAGGCCCTGGGTGGTCTTGATCGCGAGGCCCTCGTCGAGCCCGGTCATCCGGCGGAAGTCGAGCGCGGTGATGATGAAGCGCTCGCCGTCGGCGAAGCGCTGGTCGCCGGGGCCGATGATGAGCCGCACGACGCCGTTGAGCACCAGCATCACGCCGAAGGAGGCGATGACCATGATCACCGGCACCGCCTTCTGCGCGCGGTAGAAGCGGTAGACCAGCCTGTCGGTGCCCAGCAGCAGCAGCGCCGTCACCGCGATCGCCGCCGGCAGCGCCAGCAGCGCGGTGGGCAGCGGGCCGAGGCTGACGCCCATCGACTGCAGCCACCAGGTGAAGAGGATCGCCACCATCGTGCCGAAGGCCATGGTGTCGCCATGGGCGAAGTTCGAGAAGCGCAGGATGCCGTATATGAGCGTGACCCCCAGCGCGCCGAGCGCCAGCTGGCTGCCATAGGCGATGGCGGGAACGAGAACGAAGTTGGACAGCGCCACGATGGCGTTCAGGGCTTCCATCTCAGCCTCCCAGGAAGGATTTGCGGACATCCGGGTCGGCAAGCAGCGCCTGACCGGTGTCGGTGTAGCGGTTGGCGCCCTGGACCAGAACGTAGCCCTTGTCGGCGATCTCGAGCGCCTGTCGGGCGTTCTGTTCAACCATCAGGATCGAGATGCCGCTGCGCGCGACCTCGATGATCCGGTCGAAAAGCTCGTCCATGACGATCGGGCTGACCCCTGCGGTGGGTTCGTCGAGCATCAGGACCTTGGGCTGGGTCATCAGCGCCCGGCCCACGGCCACCTGCTGGCGCTGCCCGCCCGACAGCTCGCCGGCGGCCTGGCGGCGTTTTTCCCGCAGGATCGGGAACAGCTCGTAGACCTGTTCCATCGTCCCGGAGATGTCGTCGCGGCGCAGATAGGCGCCCATCTCGAGGTTCTCCTCGACGCTGAGCGAGGTGAAGACGTTGTTGGTCTGGGGCACGAAGGCCATGCCCTTGGGCACGCGGGCCTGGGGCGAGAGCCTGGTGATGTCCTCGCCGTCGATCCGGACCGAGCCGCGGCGCAGCTTGAGCATGCCGAAGATCGCCTTCATCGCGGTGGACTTGCCGGCGCCGTTCGGCCCGACGATCACGGCGATCTCGCCCTTTTCAACGGCGACGGTGCATTCGTGCAGGATGTCGGCGGCGCCGTAGCCGCCGGTCATGTTCTCGCCGATGAGGAAGCTCATGCGCCCGCCTCCCCGGTCTTGGCCTTGTTCTTGAGCCCGGTGCCCAGATACGCCTCGATGACGTGCTCGTTGTCGCGGATCTCGTCGACGGTGCCCTCGGCGAGAACCTTGCCCTCGGCCATGCAGATCACCGGGTCGCAGAGCCGCGCGATGAAATCCATGTCGTGCTCGATCACGCAGAAGGTGTAGCCGCGCTCGCGGTTGAGACGCTGGATCGCGTCGCCGATCGTGCCGAGCAGCGTGCGGTTCACGCCTGCGCCCACCTCGTCGAGGAAGACGATCTTGGCGTCCACCATCATCGTGCGCCCAAGCTCCAGCAGTTTCTTCTGCCCGCCCGAGAGGTTCGCGGCGCGTTCGTCGGCCAGGTGATCGATGGTCAGGAACTCGAGCACCTCGTCGGCCTTGCGCGCCAGCGCGCGCTCCTCGCGCGCGACCGCGCCGCGGCGGAACCAGGCGTTCCAGAGCGTTTCGCCGGACTGCCGGGCGGGGACCATCATCAGGTTCTCGCGCACCGTCATCGAGCCGAACTCGTGCGCGATCTGGAAGGTTCGCAGCAGCCCGCGATGGAAAAGCGTGTGCGGCTCGAGCCCGGTGACCTCTGCGTCTTCCATGAAGACGCGGCCTGACGTGGGTTTCAGAACGCCCGCGATCACGTTGAAAAGCGTGGATTTTCCCGCACCGTTGGGGCCAATCAGCCCGGTGATCGAGCCTTTCTCGATGCTCAGCGTCGCGCCGTCGACGGCGCGGAATCCGCCGAAGTGCTTGTGCAGGTCTTCGACCCTTATCATTATTCTTGATCCCCCGGTAACAGAACAGCCCGAGCTAACCCGGGCTGTTCCGAGGTCTTGGCGGCCGGTCTCAGCGGAACTGGACCGTTTCGTAGTCGGCATCCTCGACCACGTATTCGCGGTAGGTGCCCGCGGCTTCGCCCGGGCCGATCAGCTCGACATTGGTGGCGCCGACATAGTCGATTTCGCCGCCATTGGCGAGGATCTGCATCGCCTTGCCCAGTTCGCCCGGCAGGATGGGCTCGCCCGGCGCGTTGGCCACGGTCAGGATATTGGCGGCCGCGGCTTCGCTGGTGGCTTCCCCGCCCGCCATCATTGCCAGCGCGATCAGCGCCGCCGCGTCGTAGGATTCCCGCGTGAAGGAGCTGTCGCCGTTGATGCCGGCGGCCTCGGTGATGCGGGTGAAGGCCTCGGCGCCATCGCCGGCGGACCACGGCACGGCACCGAAGGAGCCGCCCATGAAATCGCCGAGATCGGCCATCAGCGAGTCGGCGAACATGCCGTCGCCCATCATGAAGGTCTCGAAGGCACCGGTGTCGAGCGCCGACTGGATCACGCCCTTGCCGCCCTGGTCGGCATAGCCGAGCACGACGAGCACCTCGCCGCCGGCCGACGCCATGGACGCGACCTCGGCCGAGTAGTCGGCCTTGCCGTCCTCGTGGGGGACGTTGATGGTGTGGGTGCCGCCGGCTTCCTCGAAGCTCGAGATGAAGCTGTCGGAAAGGCCCTTGCCGTAGTCATTGTTGGTATAGGTGACGGCGACCTCGGTGATGCCCTTGTCCATGAGGATATTGGCCAGAACCTGGCCCTGGCGGGCATCCGACGGCGCGGTGCGGAAGAAGAGGCCGTTATCCTCGATCGAGGTCAGCGCCGGCGAGGTGGCCGAGGGCGAGATCATCACGACACCGTTCGGCTTGGCGACGTTCTCGAGCACGGCGATGGTCGCGCCCGAGCAGGCCGCGCCCATGATCGCCGCGACGTTGTCGGAGGTGATCAGGCGCTCTGCCGCGGCGGTCGCGGCGGCGGAGTCGACGCAGGTCGAGTCCCCCCGGACCGGCACAAGCGTCATGCCGTCGAGGAAATTGCCGCTCTCGTTGATCTCGGCGAGCGCGAGCTCGGCCGCGTCGGCCATCGGCGGCGTCAGGGACTCGATCGGGCCGGTGTAGCCCAGCAGAACCCCGATATTGACGTCCTCGGCCTGCGCGCCGGTCGCGACCAGGGTCGTGGCGGCAGTGGCCAGAAGCAGCTTTTTCATCATGTACTCCCGTGTTGGCGTAATTGCGTGCCGCGCACGGTAATTCGGCTACATCGAAAAAGAAAGTAGGTATGACCGGGCCCGGGCGCCCGCCGGACGGCTCAGATCGAGAGCCGGCTCGCATGCGCCCCACGCTCGCGGTAGGGCGTGGTGTTGTAATGCGCCCGGTAGCATTTCGAGAAATGCGAGGGCGAGGCGAAGCCGCAGGCCAGCGCCACGTTGATCACGCTCATGTCGGTCTGCATCAGCAGGTTGCGCGCCTTCTGAAGCCGCAGCTCCATGTAATAGCGCTTGGGCGAGCGGTTGAGGTAGCGGCGAAAGAGCCGTTCCAGCTGCCGCGTGGACATGCCGACCTGCTTGGCCAGCAGCGCCGGCGAGACCGGTTCCTCGATGTTCTGTTCCATCATCTGGATGACGGTGGAGAGCTTGGGATGGCGCACGCCGATCCGCGTGGGGATCGACAGGCGCTGGGTGTCCTGGTCGGTCCGGATCGACGTGTAGATCAGCTGGTCGGCCACGGCGTTGGCCAGCGCCTCGCCATGCTCGTCGGCGATCAGCTTGAGCATCAGGTCGATCGAGGAGGTGCCCCCGGCGGTGGAAAAGCGGTTGCCGTCCATCACGAAGACCGACTTGGTCAGTTCGACCTCGTCGAATTCCTCGGTGAAGCTGTCCTGATTCTCCCAGTGGATGGTCGCGCGCTTGCCGTCCAGCAGCCCGGCCTTGGCCAGCACATAGGCCCCGGTGCACAGCCCGCCCACGATGACGCCGCGCCGCGCCTCGCGGCGCAGCCAGTTCAGGATGCCGCGGGTGGCGGCCTTCTGGACCTCGATGCCGCCGCAGACCAGGATGACGTCGTCGCGCCCGACGTCCTCGAGCCCCATGTCGAGCTTGAACCCCGCCCGGTTGGAACACCACGCCATGTCGCCGCCTTCTCCGGCCAGCGCCCATTCGTACAGCGTCTTGCCCGCCATGTTGTTCGCGATCCTGAGAGGTTCCACCGCGCCGGCGAAGGACAACATGGTGAACTGGTCGAGGAGCAGGAAGACGAACCGCCGTGGCTTCGTGGACTGGGTATCGGGCATCTGGCACGCTCCGCGCTGCGGCCTTCCCCAGGCCGCAAGAGTCTGACCCGATACGGAAAGCAGGTTTGCCCCACGGGATCAAGAGGCGCCGAACCGCAACCGATCACGAAAACACGGTCTGGCCACGCGGGCGCGCGGCTTTTATAGAGGGTCCGCATGACCGAACCGCAGGAGATGGCGCGATGACACGGGTATGGAGCAAATCGGACTGGCGTTCCAAGCCGCGGGTCCAGATGCCCGACTACACGGACCCCGAGGCCCTGGCAGCGGTGGAGCGTCAGCTGTCCAAGTATCCGCCGCTGGTCTTTGCCGGCGAGGTCCGCGAACTGAAGCGGCAGCTGGGCGAAGTGGCCGCCGGCCGCGGTTTCCTGCTGCAGGGGGGCGATTGCGCCGAGAGCTTCGCCGAGTTCGACGCCGACTCGATCCGCGACACCTTCCGCGTGATGCTGCAGATGGCGGTGGTGCTGACCTACGGGGCGAAATGCCCGGTGGTGAAGGTCGGCCGCATGGCCGGGCAGTTCGCCAAGCCGCGCTCGGCCCCGACCGAGACCAAGGACGGCGTCGAGTTGCCGAGCTACCGCGGCGACATCATCAACGATATCGACTTCACCTCCGCGGCCCGGATCCCGGACCCGCACCGGATGCTGCAGGCCTACACCCAGGCGGCGGCCTCGCTCAACCTGCTGCGCGCCTTCAGCCAGGGCGGCTTTGCCGACATCCACCGGGTGCATCAGTGGACGCTGGGCTTCACCGACAGCGAAGAGGCCGAGAAATACCGCGATCTTGCCAACCGGATCTCGGACTCGCTCGATTTCATGAACGCCGCCGGCGTGAACGGCGGCACCTCGCACGAGCTGCACACGGTGGATTTCTATACCAGCCACGAGGCGTTGCTGCTGGAATACGAGGAAGCGCTCTGCCGGATCGATTCCACCAGCGGCCTGCCGGTGGCAGGGTCGGGGCACATGATCTGGATCGGCGACCGCACGCGGCAGCCCGACGGCGCCCATGTGGAATTCGCGCGCGGCGTGCAGAACCCGGTCGGGCTCAAATGCGGGCCGAGCATGACCACCGAGGATCTGAAGCTGCTGCTCGAAAAACTGAACCCCGAGAACGAACCGGGCCGGCTGACGCTGATCGCGCGGTTCGGCGCGGGCAGCGTGGGCGAACATCTGCCGCGCCTGATCCGCACCGTCCAGCAAGAGGGGGCCAACGTCGTCTGGTCCTGCGACCCGATGCACGGGAACACGATCAAGTCGGCCACCGGCTACAAGACACGGCCCTTCGACAGCGTGCTGCGCGAGGTGCGCGAGTTCTTTGACATCCACGCGGCCGAAGGCAGCTGGCCGGGCGGCGTGCATTTCGAGATGACCGGCAAGGACGTGACCGAATGCACCGGCGGCATGCGCGCGGTGTCGGACGAGGACCTGTCCGATCGCTATCACACCGCGTGCGACCCGCGGCTCAACGCGAGCCAGGCGCTGGAGCTGGCTTTCCTCGTGTCGGAGGAACTGTCGCGCCAGCGCGCGGCACGCCAGGCGGCGGCCGGCTGACCGGCTCAATCGTCGTTTTCGACGAGACGCAAGCGCGCGGGCCGGCCCCTGGGCGGGGCCGGCGACGGGCCGTCGCCGTCGAGGGCCCGCAGCGGGCGCGTGCGGAAAGGTATCGCCGCCTCGGCGAAGCCCGGCCGGTCCCGGAGCGTCGGATAGGCCCCGGCCGCCGGGTCGAGGGTCTGCTGCCCGCGGATCGAGAAGCGCCGTGGCGGCGCGCCGATGATCCCGGCGGTCACGAGCCCTCCCATCGCCCGGCTGAGCACGCCCGTTTCGCTGGCCAGCGGCAGGATCAGCATGCGCCCGGAAAGGGCCATGCGCCCCGGCTCCTCGGCGACGAGATCCAGCAGCACCTGCGCGCCCTCGTCGAAGACCGCGGACACCGCGCGGTCGCAGGCCGCGCGGTAGCCGGGCACGAAGATCGCGTTGACGGGCATCCCGCGGATCTCCATCCCCATCAGCGTGCAGAAATGCGCCCCCGCCAGGCGAAAGCGCGCGGCGTCGCGGGCGGTGCGCTCGAGGATGAAGGCGTTTTCGAGCAGCGGCTCGATCCGGCGCGGGTCGATCTCCGACCGTCGCGGGGCCGGCCGGCCCGCCCGGAGCGCGCTCCAGTATCCCTGAAGCCTCTTCAGTTTCTGGTCGGTCACGAGAGCCTCCTGGTGGCCCGGCGCGTTGTCGCCGGCACGTCGGTCTGTTAACCGTAACGTCGTTCTGATTACCCAATCCTTAATATGCACGGCCCGGCGCCGGCGCGGGAGAAAGAAGATTATAAATGGTTAACTCCATGACCGGCTTCGCGAGCGTCAAGGGCCGCACCGGCGATATGTCCTGGGGATGGGAATTGCGCAGCGTCAACGCCCGCGGGCTCGATATCCGGGTGCGCACGCCCGATCGCGTCGAGGGGCTCGAGCCGATGATCCGCGCCGAGATCGCGCGCCGCGTCAGCCGGGGCAGCCTGACCCTGACGCTGCGCCTGCAGCGCGAGGGGGGCGACGGGGCCGAACGGCTGGACCGCGCGCAGCTCGACACCGTTCTTGCCGCCCTGGCCGAGGTCGAGGCCGCTGCCGGCCGCGCCGGCCTCGCCCTGCGCGCCGCGAGCCCGGCGGAGATCCTCGCGCTGAGGGGCGTGATGGGCGCAGCGTCGGAGGATCCGGCCGAAGACGCGGTGCTGGTGGCGGCGCTGCGGCCCTCGCTCTCGGAGTTGCTCGACAGCTTCGCCGAAATGCGCGCCGCGGAGGGCCGCGAACTGGCCCGGCTCCTGGCGCAGCGGCTCGAGGATCTGCGCCGGCTGGTCACCGCCGCCCGCGAGACCGCCGAGCTGCGCAGTGCCGAGATGGCGCAGAATTTCAGCGCTGCGATGGCGCGGATCCTCGACAATGCCGAGGGCGCCGATCCGGACCGCGTGGCGCAGGAACTGGCGGTGTTGGCCGTCAAGGCGGACGTCTCGGAAGAGCTCGACCGGCTCGACGCCCATGTGACCGCCGCCGAGAAGCTGCTTGCAGCCGAGGGGGCGGTCGGGCGCAAGCTCGATTTCCTGATGCAGGAGTTCAACAGAGAGGCCAATACGCTCTGCTCGAAATCGGGGCACAGCGCGCTGACCGCCGTCGGCCTTGACCTCAAGGCCGTGATCGATCAGATGCGCGAACAGGTCCAGAACGTGGAGTGATCCGGAACATGACCCAGCGCCGCGGGCTTCTCATCATTCTCTCGTCGCCCTCCGGCGCCGGGAAATCGACCCTTGCCCGGCGGCTGATGGCCTGGGACCCGGCCATCCGGTTCTCGGTCTCGGCGACGACCCGCGCGCCCCGGCCCGGCGAGGTCGACGGCACCGATTACGTCTTTACCGCCGAGAGCCAGTTCAAGCGCATGGTGGCGGAGGGCGACATGCTCGAACACGCGCATGTCTTCGGCAATTTCTACGGCTCGCCGCGCGCGCCGGTGCAGGATGCGATCGACAACGGCTCGGACGTGCTCTTCGACATCGACTGGCAGGGTGCGCAGCAGATCTCGAACTCGACGCTGCAGGAGCACGTGCTGTCGATCTTCCTGCTGCCGCCCTCGATCCGCGAGTTGCGCCGCCGCCTGATCGAACGCGGGCAGGACAGCGAGGAGATCATCGCCAAGCGGATGCAGCGCAGCTGGGACGAGATCAGCCACTGGGCCAGCTATCATTACGTGCTGGTCAACGACGATCTCGACATCACCGAGGAGAAGCTGAAGACCATCGTCACGGCCGAGCGGCTGCGCCGCAGCCAGCAGCCCGGCCTGACGGAGCATGTCCGCAAGCTCCAGAGCGAGTTCGAGGAGGGAAAATGACACTCTACGCATTGGACGGAATCGCGCCGACCCTGCCCGAGGACGGGGATGTCTGGATCGCGCCCGACGCCAACCTGATCGGCAATGTCATTCTCGAGACCGGCGCCTCGATCTGGTTCGCGGCCACGCTGCGCGGCGACAACGAGCCGATCACCGTGGGGGCCGGGTCGAACATCCAGGAAAACACGGTCTGTCACACCGACATGGGCTTTCCGCTGACCATCGGGCGGGATTGCACCATCGGCCACAAGGCGATGCTGCACGGCTGCACGATCGGGGACGAGACCCTGATCGGCATGGGCGCCACGGTGCTGAACGGCGCGAAGATCGGCCGGAACTGCCTGATCGGCGCGGGCGCGCTGGTCACCGAGGGCAAGGAAATTCCCGACGGCTCGCTGGTCGTCGGTGCGCCGGGCAAGGTGGTCCGCCAGCTGGATGCCGCGGCGATCGAGGGCCTGCGCGAGTCGGCCCGGCACTACCAGGAAAACGCCCGCAGGTATGCCGCGGGTCTGAAACCGCTCGACTGACGTCAGAATTCCATCACGATTTCCGCCGGGGTGATCCGCGTCGCCAGGGCCAGCCCGTCGCTGTCCATGAGCGCGCGCAAGAGACCGAACTGCACGTCCGCCGGGCTGCCGCCCCAAAGCCCGCCGGGCCGGGACAGCGCCGCCCAGCTGTCCGGGTCGGGCGCCAGCACCGCGCCGGTGGCGCGCAGCCGCCAGGAGGACGCATCGCCGCGGCTGACCGTGATCTCGCCGCCGCGGGGAAGCGCCCGCAACAGGCAGAGCTGGCACAGGAACGCGATCTTGACCTCGGGGCGGGGCAGGTCCCCGTCCGGTTCCCAGACGACGGAGACCCGCGTGCCGCGGTAACTGTCGTCGATGATGCCGGCGATCTCGGCACGCGAGAGCATCGCGTCGTCGGGGGCCAGCCCGAAGGCGATGCGAAAGAACCGGATCCGCGCGTTGGCATTGGCGATGCTGTCGGCGATGAGGGCAAGTTCCGGGCTGTCGTCCGGGCTTTCCATTTGCAGCAGCTCGAGACCATTGCTGATCGCGCCAAGGGGGCTTATCAGGTCGTGGCAGACGCGCGACCCGAGCAGGCTGGCGAGATCGTGGTCGCGCCCCGTCACGTCGCCGGCCCGAGGGGAAACCGCCCCATGTCGCTGGGCATGAACGAATTCCTGGAACCCGGCATGCTGGTGCGCCACCCGGACGCCCCGGATTGGGGAATCGGCCAGGTGCAGTCCGTCATCAACGGCCGCATCACGGTGAATTTCCAGAACGAAGGAAAGGTCGTCATAGACGGAAAACGCGTCGAACTCATACTGGCCGGGGAACCTTAATTTCCTATATGGCGATACAAAGATCTCTAGCACAACCTAAACGGGTGCGCAACAGCCTGGTACCCCGGCGCGGCGATGTTGCAATCGGACCGCTCTGTGCCTATCAACCCGGAACGTTCCTGCGGGGCAGGCAGACCGTGACCGATGAAACCTGACGACAGTCATTACGAGCTGCGTCTCGCGCGCGACGCGCGCGATCTGCGCGCCGCGCAGCGCCTGCGCTACGAGGTGTTCGTGGCCGAACTGGGCGGTGACGGCGCGGGCGTCGATCACGAGAACCGGCTCGAGACGGATCGCTACGACGCCTATTACGATCACCTGCTGCTCATCGACACGCGCCGGGATGCCGATGCGCTCGACGACGTTGTGGGCGTCTACCGGCTGCTCAAGGGGGCGGATGCGGACCGGGCGGGAGGCTTTTACACGGCGACGGAATACGACCTGTCCCCCTTGCTGGCCTCCGGGCGCAAGCTGCTCGAGCTTGGCCGGTCCTGCGTGCATCCCGATCATCGCGGCGGCACGGCGATGTTCCACATGTGGAACGCGCTGGCCGAATACGTGCTCGACAACGGCATCGAGATCCTCTTCGGCGTGGCAAGCTTTCACGGCACGGATCCCGAGGCGCTGAGCCAGCCGCTGTCCTATCTTCATTACAACCATCTCGCGCCGCCGGACCTGCGGGTCCGCGCGATCGCGCCGCATTACACGCCGATGGACCGGCTCCCGCGCGAGGCCGTCGACCGGCGCGCGGCGATGGTGGCGACCCCGGCGCTGATCAAGGCCTATCTCCGGCTCGGCGGCTTCGTGGGCGACGGGGCCTTCGTGGATCATGCCTTCAACACCACCGATGTCTGCCTGCTGATGGATACGACGCGCATGTCCGAACGCCACCGGAGCTTCTACGTCCGGGGCCGCGAGGGCTGAGGCCATGAGCGCCACCTGGCATTCCGACGACATCCCCGAGACGCCGCCGATCGGCCCGGCGGGCTGGCTGCGGGTGCTGGCGCGCGGCGTGACGCTCGGCGCCGTGACCTATGGCGGCCTGTTGCTCCTGTTGGCGGTGCGCCTGGTCGAGTGGCCCTGGGGGCGGCCCGTCACGCCCCATATCACCCAGCTCGTCTGCAAGGCGGCCTTCGTGATCCTGGGGATCGGGTTTTCCGTGCGAGGCGCGCCGATGCGCCACCGGGGGGCGGTGGTGGCCAACCATGCGTCCTGGCTCGACATCTTCACGCTGAACGCGCCGCAGCGGATCTTTTTCGTCTCCAAGGCCGAGGTGCGGGGCTGGCCCGGTATCGGCTGGCTTGCGCGCGCCACCGGCACCGTCTTCATCGAGCGCAACCGCAACCATGCCCGGCGCCAGAAGGAAGAATTCGAGGCCCGGCTGCGGCGCGGCGACAAGCTGCTGTTCTTCCCCGAGGGCACGAGCACCGATGGCGTGCGCGTGCTGCCCTTCAAGTCGACGCTTTTCGCCGCCTTCTTCGCGCCCGAGATCGTGGACTTCATGCATGTCCAGCCGGTTACCGTGGTCTACCACCCGCCGCCGGGAACGGATCCGCGGTTCTATGGCTGGTGGGGCGACATGGATTTCGGCCGTCACCTGCTGACGGTTCTGGCCGCGCCGAGACAGGGCGCGGTCGAGGTGGTGTTCCACGAACCGGTCAAGGTGTCGGAGTTTCCGCACCGCAAGGCGCTGACGCTGTATTGCGAGGCCCGCGTGCGCGAGGGGCTCGACCTCTGATCGGTCAGCGCAGCGGCGCCAGCAGCGCCCGCAGCGCGGCGAGCGGATCGTCCTCGGCCCAGATCTCGTGGCCGACGCCGAAGAAATCGACCACCGGCGCCAGCTGCGCGACCGCGTCGCCGGTCAGCGCGCCCTCGGCCACGACCGGCAGCTCGATCATCTCGGACCACCAGGCGAAAAGCTCTGCCCCGGCCACGGTTCCGTCGCCGAGCGGCGTATCCGTCACCGGGCCGAAGGCGATGTAGTCCGCCCCGGCCTCGCCCGCGTTCAGCCCGGCATGGCGCGACGCGCCGCAATAGGCCCCGAGGATCGCGTCGCTGCCCAGCTCCTTGCGGACGCTGCGCACGTTGCGCGCCCCGTCGGGCAGGTGCGCCCCGTCCAGCCCGAGCCGCTCGACCAGCCGGTAATGGGTGTCGATGACGAGCGGTATGTCGCGGTCGTGGCAGAGCGGGCGGAGCGCGTCGGCCGCACGCGCGAGGTCGTCTTCTTCCGGGGCCGCCAGCGCGAGGCGCAGGCAGGCCACCGGTTCGGCGTCGAGGATGCGGGCCAGCGTGGCCGGGTAGCTGCCGAGGTCGAAGGCGGGCGGCGAGATGAGATAGATCTGCGGCTGTTCTGCGTCTGACATGGGGCCTCGTCCGGTCTTTCGGCCCTCTTAACGCGCCAGAGCCCGCTTGGCTACTTCGCCGGCAGGCCCGAGACGAAATTCTCCGCCAGCGCCAGCCATTGCATCCGGCGCGCGTCGTCGGCCATCGCGTCGCTCTCGATGTCGACGAACCCGCCCATGCGCCGGCCGGTGAATTGCATCGGCCCGGCGCCCGGGATCGCCAGCGCGGCCGCCTCGTTCTGCTTGCCGACGCGATACATCGCGCCGCCCTGGTGAACGCCGCAGAGCATGTTGCCATCCAGCATGAAGCACATGCCGCCGAACATCCGCCGTTCCGTGATCCCGTCGCGCCCGTCCAGGTCGTCGCGCATCAGCTGCGCCAGCCCCGCGTCATATGCCATACCCATCTCCTTGCACCGATACTGCGCGCAGCGTATCACGCCCGCGGGTTTTCCGGGAGACAGGATCATGACGAGCGAAGCGGGCCAGAGCGGGGCCTGGGCCGGGCCGCAGCCGGCCTTCGTGCTGGTCGCGCCCCAGATGGGCGAGAATATCGGCGCGGCGGCGCGGGCGATGTGGAATTTCGGGCTGGAGCGGATGCGCGTTGTCGCGCCCCGCGACGGCTGGCCGAACCCCAAGGCCGTGGCGATGGCCAGCGGCGCCGGGCGGCTGCTGGACGGCGCGGGGCTCTACGATGGCACCGCCGATGCGCTCGGTGATCTCAACTACGTCTTCGCCACCACCGCGCGCGGCCGCGAGATGACAAAGCCGGTCATGACGCCCGAGCGCGCGATGCAGCATGCGCGGGCGCTGATCGCCGAGGGCCAGCAGGTGGGCGTGCTCTTCGGCCCGGAACGCGCCGGGCTGACCAATGACGACGTGGCGCGGGCCAACGCGATCATCTCGGTGCCGGTGAACCCGGCCTTTCCCTCGCTGAACCTCGCGCAATGCGTGCTGCTGACGGCCTATGAATGGCGCCGCCAGACCGAAAAGGCCGTGCCCGAGGTCGTCGAGATGGCCAGGACCCGTTTCGCCAGCGGCGTCGAGATAGAAAAGCTCGGCGACCGTTACGAGGCCGCGCTGGACGCGGTCGGGTTCTTCTGGCCCGAGTCCAAGGCCGAGGGCATGCGCCGCAACCTGCGCAACATGTTCGCCCGGCTGGATCTGACGACAGCCGACGTGCAGACGCTGCACGGCATCATGCGCGCGATCACCCGCCGCAGGGATGGCGGGTCCGACGCGCCTTGAAGGGGGCAGGGGCGCGGCCTATCGTTCGCCTGCGCCGGAGGAGAGAGGCATGAGCGGGAAACGGAGTATTTTCGAGGAAGTGGGCAGCGAGGCCCGCGCAGAGGCGGCGCCGCAGACCGGGCTGATCGACCGGGCGCGGCGCGGGGCGCGCGGGGCGATCCGCGCGTGGCTGATGGTGTTGTTCGCGCTCGTTGTCGTCATGATCGCCGTGGGCGGGCTGACGCGGCTCACCGACAGCGGGCTATCGATCACGGAATGGAAGCCGGTGACCGGGGCGCTGCCGCCGATGAGCGCGGCCGACTGGGAGTCCGAGTTCGACAAGTATCGCGCAATCCCGGAATACCAGTTGCAGAACAAGGGCATGAGCCTTGCCGAGTTCAAGGTCATCTACTGGTGGGAATGGGGCCACCGCCAGCTTGGCCGGGTGATCGGGCTGGTCTGGGCCGCGGGCTTTCTGTGGTTCCTTGTCCGCCGGCAGATCCCGCACGGCTGGACCGGCCGGTTGCTCGGGCTGGGGGCGCTCGGGGGGCTGCAGGGCGCGATCGGCTGGTGGATGGTGTCCTCGGGTCTGACCGGGACGATGGTGGATGTCGCCTCCTATCGGCTCGCCACCCATCTCGGTATCGCCTTCGTCATCCTGGCGCTCATTTCGTGGTACGTCTTGACGCTCGGCCGCGAGGAGCGCGAGCTGATCCAGGCCCGGCGCGGCGCCGAACCGAAGCTGAAGGGCCTCGCCACCGGCGTTCTGCATTTCTCGTTCCTTCAGATCCTTCTGGGCGCGCTGGTGGCGGGCATCGATGCGGGGCGCGGCTTCCCGACCTGGCCACTGATGAACGGCGCTTTCTTCCCGGCCGATGCCTTCTACGTGCCCGGGGCCGAGAACGGCGCCACCTGGCGAGCCTTCTTCGAGAACCCGGGTCTCGTTCAATTCATGCATCGCATGGCGGGCTATCTGTTGTTCGTCTTCGCGCTCTTCGCGTGGTGGAAGGCGCGCGGCAGCCCCCTGGTCCGCACCCGCCGGGCCTTCGACTGGATGGCGGTCGCGATCTTCGGGCAGATGGTGCTGGGCATCGTCACCGTGCTCTACGCCGCCCCCTGGCAGATCGCGATCATTCATCAGCTGGGCGCCGTGGCCGTGGTCGTGCTGGTGCTGCGCGCACGCTTCCAGACCATGTATCCCACCGCCCAGAGCGTGCGGGGCAGCGCATGAGCGCCTTCGACGATCTGATGGCCTTCCAGCGCGAGACCGAGGCGCTGGCGGGGATTTCCGGCCTGCTCGGCTGGGACCAGGAGACGATGATGCCCCGCGGCGCGGCGGGGCAACGCGCGGCCTGGCAGGGGACGCTGGCCCATGTCCTGCACGAAAGGCGCACCGATCCGCGGATCGGGGACTGGCTTGCCGCGGTCGACGACGCCGGGCTCGACACCGTCGGGCGCGCGCAGATGCGTCATATCCGGCACGATTATGCCCGCGCGACGCGGGTGCCGGCCCGGCTCGCCGCCGAACTGGCCCGCGTCACCAGCACGGCGCAGGGCGTCTGGGCCGAGGCGCGGGCGGCGGATGATTTCGCCGCCTTCGCACCCACCCTGACGGAGGTCGTGCGCCTGAAAAAGGAAGAGGCCGCGGCGCTGGCCGATGGCGGGGACGCCTATGACGCCCTTCTCGACGACTACGAGCCGGGCGCGCGGCATGACGAGCTCGAGGCGCTTTTCGACCGGCTGCGGGCGCGCCTGGTGGCGCTGCGCGCCCGGATCGCGGGCGCCGAGCGGAGCCCGCCCGCGCCCCGGGGGCCTTTCCCGGCCGAGATCCAGATGGCCATGGCCCGCGAACTGGCCGACGCCTTCGGCTACGACTGGTCGCGCGGACGGCTCGACACGTCGGTGCACCCGTTCACGTCGGGCGGCGGCAGCGACGTGCGCATCACCACCCGCGTCTCCGAGAGCGATCCCTTCAACTGCTTCTACTCGACCATCCACGAGGTCGGTCACGCGCTTTACGAACAGGGGATCGAGCCGGGCTACGCGATGACGCCGGTCGGGCAGGGCGTCTCCATGGGGGTTCATGAAAGCCAGAGCCGGATCTGCGAGAACCAGCTCGGCCGCTCGCGGGCCTTCACCGGCTGGCTTTACGGGCGGATGCGCGACCGCTTCGGCGATTTCGGTATCCCGGACGAAGAGTCCTTCTACGCCGCCGTGAACCGGGTGCATGGCGGGTTCATCCGCACCGAGGCCGACGAGGTGCAGTACAACCTCCACGTCCTTCTGCGCTTCGACCTCGAACGGCGCATGATCGCCGGCGATCTCGCGGTCAACGACCTGGAAGAGGCCTGGAACGCCCGTTTCGAGGCTGATTTCGGCTATCCCGTGGACCGGGCCTCGAACGGCGTGCTGCAGGATGTGCACTGGTCCGTCGGGCTCTTCGGCTATTTCCCGACCTACACCCTCGGCAACGTCTATGCCGGCTGCCTGAACGCGGCGCTGACCGCGGCGCTGCCGAGGCTGGAGGACGATCTCGCCCGCGGGGATGCGCGGCCGGCGGTGGCGTGGCTGCTGGAGTCGGTGCAGCGCCATGGCGGCTTGATGGAACCCCGCACGGTGATCGAGCGCGCGGCCGGACGCCCGGTCAGCGAGGAGCCGCTGCTGGCCTATCTCGACGCCAAGTTCGGGGCGCTCTACGGCGTCTGAGCCTTAGCGATCGGCCCAGTCCGGCGGGCGCTTCTCGAGGAAGGCCGTGATGCCTTCGGCGGTGTCTCGATCCATCATGTTCTCGACCATCACCGCGCCGGTATGGGCATAGGCGGCGGCGAGATCCATCTCGACCTGTTCGTAGAAGGCGCGCTTGCCGATCTTGACCGCGGTGGAGAGCTTCGCGGCCACCGTTTCGGCCAGCTCCGCCGTTTCCGTGCCGAGATCCTCCGGGGCCACGACACGGTTGACGAGCCCGAGCCGTTCGGCCTCGGTCGCTTCGACGAAGCGCCCGGTGGTCAGCATCTCGAAGGCTTTCTTGCGCGGCACGTTGCGGCTGAGTGCGACCATCGGGGTCGAGCAGAACAGCCCGATATTGACACCGTTGACGCCGAAGCGCGTGCCTTCGGCCGCCACGGCCATGTCGCAGCTCGCCACCAGCTGGCAGCCGGCCGCGGTGGCGATGCCGTGGACCTCGGCGATGACCGGCTGGGGCAGGCGGGGGATCGTCTGCATCATGCGCGAGCAGCGCTCGAACACATCGCGGAAGGCCGCCTGTCCGCCATCGGGCGCCTGGCGCGCGGCGGTCAGTTCCTTCAGGTCGTGTCCGGCGCAAAAGGCCTTGCCTGCGCCGCGCAACACGACCGCGCGGATGCCGGGGGTCTCCTCGATCTCCTCGAAGGCCTTCTGCAGCGCGGCCAGCATCGCGTCCGACAGCGCGTTCAGGTTCCCGGGGCTGTTCATGGTCAGGTGCCGGACATGGCCCCGATCCTCGCGCAGAAGCAACTGTTCGGTCATGGATCCCCCTTGTTCGCGCGGTGCTTTCCGGCAAGTCTACGCGCCGTGAACCGAGAGGGAAAGCCGCGAGATGGACCTGAAGATGAACATCGCCGAGATGGAGGATTTCCTGGTGCGGGAGTTCCCGCAGGTGGCCGAGGATTTCCGGATCGAACGCTCGGACGCGGACGGGATCGGCGTCCGGCTGCGCGTGGCCGATCGCCATCTGCGGCCCGGTGGCACGGTCTCGGGGCCGTCGATGTTCGCCCTGGCCGATGTCGCGATGTATCTCGCGGTGCTGGCCCGGATCGGGCCGCGGGCGCTGGCGGTGACGACGAACTGCAACATCGACTTCATGCGCCGGCCCGCGGCCACCGACATGCTGGGCGAGGCGCGGGTTCTGAAGCTCGGCCGCCAGCTGGCCGTGGGCGACGTGCTGCTCTATTCCGAGGGGATGGCGCCACCGGTCGCCCGCGCGAGCCTGACCTATTCCATTCCGCCGCGCGGCTGACCTGCCATGGTCCGGTCCCGCCGTCGCTCAGGGCATCAGGCGCTGGACGTAGCCGGGCAGGGCGAAGGCGGCCCGGTGGACCTCGGGTGTGTAGTAATCCGGCGCGATGCCCGCCTCCTCGAAGCGGCCGCGCAGCACCTCCGCCGGCGTCGCGCGGGCCGGGCCGTCGGTGCCCCAGCCGAAGGCCATCGGCCCGCCGGCATAGGTCGGCACCGTCGCCAGGTAGCAGCCCCAGTCGGTGAAAAGCGTCTTGAAGGCGCGCATCGTGCCGGTCAGCTCGTCGCCCTGCATGAAGGGCACGCCGTTCTGGGTGACCAGGATGCCGTCATCGGTCAGGCAGCGCTTGGCATGGCCGTAGAAACTGTCAGTGAAGAGCACCTCTCCCGGCCCGATCGGGTCGGTCGAATCGACGATGATCACGTCGAAGCGCTCGGCGCAGTCGCGCATGTAGTCGGCGCCGTCCGCGATCACCAGATCTAGCCGCGGATCGTCGAAGGCACCGGCCGACAGGTTCGGCAGGTAGGTCTTGCAGAACTCGACCACGCCGGCGTCGATCTCCACCATGGTGACCTGCGCGACGGACGCGTGGCGCAGCACCTCGCGGGCCATGCCGCCGTCGCCGCCGCCGATGATGAGCACGCGCCGCGCGGCCCCATGCGCCAGGATCGGCACATGGGTCAGCATCTCGTGGTAGATGAAATTATCGCCCTCGGTGGTCTGCACGACCCCGTCGAGCGTCATCACGCGCCCGAAGCTGCCGTTCTCGAAGACCTTGATGCGCTGGTGTTCGGTCGCGCTGTCATAGAGCAGACGGTCGACCGAGAGCGCCTGCCGGTAATGATCGTGCAGCGTTTCGACCGACCACTCCGTCATTGCACACCCTCCACGAGCCCGTCGCCGCGCAGCAGTTCCCGAACCCGCACGTCGGCGGTATCGAAGGCACGCGAGAGTACATCGACCGCGCGCCACGGCTCGGCGTCGCCGCACATGAAGACGTCGAAGGCGCCGTAGCCGATCTCGGGCCAGGTGTGGACGGAGATGTGGCTCTCGGCCAGCACCGCCACGCCGCTCACGCCCTGGGGCGAGAACTTGTGGGTGTGGATGTGCAAGAGCGTCGCGCCGCAGGTCTCGACGCAGTCGCGGAAGGCTTGCTGGATACGGGCCTCGTCGTCCAGCCCCGCGCCGTCGACCACCTCGATGATGAGATGGGTCCCGGCGAAGACCTTGCCATCGCGGCGGATGAAGTGGTCGTCGCGCGACCCGTCCAGCACGTCGCGACCGGCGACGAGTTTCAGATCCTGCGGTGAATCGATGTTGGCCGCACGGCCGATGGTCGTGTCTTCCGCGTGGGCGCCTGTCTCCAGACCGATCCCCAGTTGGAAGAGGTTGGCGTCCTTCATGGCCGCACCCCCTTCTTTCCAGTGACTAATCCAGAGGTCCCTTAGCGCCCCCCCGGACCACGACGGCCCGAAGTTGGGATCGGTTCCCCTTGTTGCGCGGCATCTAGGGGGGACGCGGGATTCGATCAACCCCATTTCTGCGACGCGGCGAAATTCTTTCCGGCCAGCCGGTCCGCGGTTTGGGGTATTATTATACCAAAATTGCAACCTCCTGTTTTCAGATAAAAAAATAGCGGAAGATGCGCTTGACTGTGCGTGGCATTCGGGTAGAACCACGGCTCAGATTTCAAGCGGCGTGCCCCGCGCGCCACAGATCCCAAAACCCCAGGGTGACACAGATGAAGACCTACACGGCAAAACCGGCCGATATCGAGAAGAAGTGGGTGCTGATCGACGCCGAGGGCGTCGTTCTCGGCCGGCTCGCCTCGATCATCGCGATGCGCCTGCGCGGCAAGCACAAGCCCAGCTTCACGCCGCACATGGACATGGGCGACAACGTGATCGTCATCAACGCGGACAAGGTGCAGGTCACCGGCCGCAAGAAGGACGACAAGATCCACTACTGGCATACCGGTTATCCGGGCGGCATCAAGAACCGCACCACGCGCCAGATCCTCGAGGGCGACCACCCCGAGCGGATCGTCATGCAGGCCGTCAAGCGGATGCTTCCGGGCGGCCGCCTGTCGCGCAAGCAGATGACCAACCTGCGCGTCTATGCCGGCGCCGAGCACCCGCACGAGGCCCAGAGCCCCGAGGTGGTCGACGTCAAATCCATGAATGCCAAGAACACCCGGAGCGCATGACGATGGCCGAAGAACTCAAATCCCTCGACGATCTGAAGTCGGCGGTCGACACCGGCGACGCCGCCACCGCCGCGCCCGAGACCGCGATCGAACGCCAGCCCGTCCGCGACGAGCTTGGCCGGTCCTACGCCACCGGCCGGCGCAAGGACGCCACCGCGCGGGTCTGGATCAAGCCGGGCTCTGGGAAGGTGTCGGTCAACGGCAAGGAGATCAGCAAGTATTTCGCGCGCCCGGTTCTGCAGATGATCCTGCGCCAGCCTTTCAAGGTGGCCGGGGTCGAGGACCAGTTCGACGTGATGGCGACCGTCAAGGGCGGCGGGCTCTCGGGCCAGGCCGGCGCGGTCAAGCACGGCATCAGTCGCGCGCTGCAGCTGTATGATCCGTCGCTGCGCGCGCCGCTCAAGGCCGCGGGCTTCCTGACCCGCGACGCCCGCGTGGTCGAGCGGAAGAAATACGGCCGCGCCAAGGCACGCCGGAGCTTCCAGTTCTCCAAGCGTTAGACTTGGAGCTTGCTCAAATTTGCTAAATGCTTGAAAAGGCGCTGTTTTTTGCAGCGCCTTTTCTATATGTTGCGATTGCAAAAGTTTAACAACACAGTTTTGATAGACAGGGGATAGTGCTGATTTTACGTTAACTTTACAGCAAAACGGTACTGGCAGCGTGACGATGAGTAAAAGCTACCTAAACAAAGTAGAGCTAAAAGATGGGCAAATTATTTTGTTCCATCGCCAAAACTCAAAACGTCCAGTTTACCATATGCGTATACACGTGAAGGGTATGAAGGACGTTAAAGGTAACAAAGTTACCTACGTACAGCGCAGTACTGGTGAAACTGACTTGGAAGAAGCGCGACGTATTGCTCTTGACGCTTATGACGACTTGCGACTGAAAGCGCGTGCGAAGCAAGCTGTAACGACGCTGACTTTTAGGGACATGTACGAGCTGTGGTGGGCTGACAAGAAAAAGATACTTGAACAGCAGTGGTTTGCTAAGGGGCGCAATGGTAAAAACAAACGTGTGGAATGGTATGAAAAACACGCAAAACGGTACTGGTTGGCTTACTTTGGCGATCATAAAGTTGAAGAGCTAACACACAGCTTTGTGCAAGGTTATTGGAATTGGCGACAAACATACTGGGCACGGGCAAGCGAAGAAGAACGCAAAAAGTATCCTAATTTTGCAATAAATCCTGCTAAAAAAAGCTTGGATATGGAGCAAAGCGCACTGCGTGAGGTGTTTGGGTGGGCTAACAGTATGAAGCTCATCAACTACCAACCGCAAATACAAAATCCTTACGCACGCAAAGGCATAAAAGCAAAGCGACGTGCAAGCTTTGACGAGCACGAATTTTTGCAGCTGCAAGAGTATTTACAGCAATGGGTTGAAGGGCGTGGAAAAAACGACAGGCGTGTAAATGCTGCGCATAAACGAAATCGCAAGCTGTTGCAGATTTACGTTCACTTTCTTGCTTACACTGGAATGCGTACAGGCGAAGTGCTCAAGCTAAAGCACAAGGACATAAGTTTTACGCTTACTATGCTTGGTGACACTGGCTTGGGCATTGAAGTTGCAGAAGACACGAAAACAGGCGCACGTGAAGTTACAAGCACTGCAGATTTGATGTACTGGTACGAAGAACTATGCAAGCTGACAGGGCACACAGAACGTGACGATTGGCTATTTTGTAATGCGCAGGGAAAGCAAGTAACGGGTTTCTATAAAACGTTTGCAAAGCTGCTTGATGAAGCTGGACTGCTATACACGGAAGATGGTGACAGGCGCAGTGCTTACAGCTTGCGCCATTACTATGCTGAGCAGATGTTTGCAGAACTGGGGCACACGCACGCTGTGCTTGATATGCTTGCTGTGAATATGGGCACAGGGCGCGACTACTTGGAAAATTTCTACATTAGGCGCGGCGTGATTGATGCGGAAGCACTGGTGCGCACGCGGCACGGATACAAGACACAGGGAGAGCGTGACAGTGTTTAGGCGTCAAAGTGCTTCACACAGTGCGTTTAGGTGCTTGGCCGCTGCCAGTGTGCGTTGTAGGGCTTGATGGCGGCTGTAGGCGTGACAGTGTTAGGGCAACTTAAGCTTCAACGACTTGATTGAAGCATTTCTTAAAAATGGTCAGTGCAATGTTGATATTATAATCAGCGGTTCAGTATCAAGTTTTAGCTAACACTACTTTCCTTGCAATGCTGCAAGTGTCATCCTCTTGTCAAACTCTCTAATTAAGTCAAACTCTTTAACGAGCCTGTCTTCTAAGGCCTTCGTTATTTTCCAACAATAGCCCACACAAAATTCACCATTCTCAATGTAGACGGCGATATTCAATTTAATATCCTTAAACGTCCAAATGTATTCAATGAAAAGTGGGACTGACCACTCTGTACTGGGTTCCTCAGATTTAGTGTTGATTGAAACTACTTTAAAGTCATCTCCTAAAACCTCAAAATCACCGTAAGTTGATGCAGGCGCCTGCTCATCATCACCTTGTGCTATCGCGAGTGAACGCCAATGATCAAAGCTGTAAAATTCGTTTATTTTATTTGAAACGAATTTGCCAAAATAAGAGGAAAACTCATTTAAAGTTACCATTTTCACATCCTTTTAGAGGTTTATAATCTTTATCAACGACGTGAGAAAGATAGCTGATTTTAGAAACTGCGACTGTCCACATAATATTCTCAACAACAAGGATCAAATAAGCTATGGCAGTGCTTTATCTTTCAACTAACTTAATGTCTTCCACCCATTTCTTCGCTGGCTGGAGCAGAGGCTAAGCGGTTCAATTCTAAACACAGTGACGGAGATAAAGTCAACGTAAACATAAGAGTAAGTGGTGTTGCGCCAAAGTGCTTCACACAGTGCGTTTAGGTGGCTGTCCGCTGTCAGCATACGCAGCAGCGCTGGACGACGGCTGCAGGGCGCTTACATTGCGTGTAGCAGGCTTGGCAGGGCGCTGACTTGCTTTAGACGACGAAAATATCTGCATTTTTGCTGGCAACACGTGTTTGGCTGGTCTACGCTAACTGCAAGCAGCAGTGAGGTGAAGCAGCAATGTCAGCACTTGATCGTATTCTTAAAAGCTATAGAGACGCGGCAGTAACGGAGCGCGAAAAGGGCACATACTTTGAGCGCTTGGCTTTAGCGTATTTGAAAAACGACCTTGTACAGGTGCAGCAATACAGCGACGTTTGGACTTTTGGGGAATGGGCTGCTGCAAACGGTGAAGACGGGCGCGATACTGGCATTGACTTGGTTGCGAAGCTGCGTGATGAAGAAGGTTACGCAGCAATACAGTGCAAGTTTTATTCTCCACAGCATCGCATACAAAAGCGGGATATTGATAGTTTTCTAAGTGCAAGTTCACGTCAACCATTTGCACGACGGGTGTTTATTGACACAACAGAAGTGGATTGGAGCGAGAACGCAGACGCTACCATTACAAATCAAAGTATCCCAGTTGTGCGCGTTGGTCTTACAGCGTTGCGAGAGAGCGCTATTGATTGGAGCGTGTTTGAAGCAACGGAAGAAGTAAAGCTGCAAACCAAAAAGTCGTTACGCTCCCATCAGCTGCAAGCACTTGAACACGTACAAGCAGGGTTTGCGGAACACGATAGAGGCAAGCTTATTATGGCTTGTGGTACAGGCAAGACATTTACAGCACTTAAGATTGCTGAAAATCTTGCAGGTAAAGGCAAACGAGTACTGTTTCTTGTTCCTTCGCTCGCACTTATAGCACAGACAGTGCGCGAATGGACGAACGATACAGAAACTGAACTGCGTAGTTTTGCTGTTTGCAGTGATGCACAAGTAGGCAAGCGCAGAAAAAACAGCAGTGACGTTGCTGAGATTGAAGCGCACGAATTAAACTTTCCAGCAACAACTAACCCAACAAAGCTTGCAGAGCGTGCAGCTACACAAGACGCTGAGCGTATGACTGTGGTGTTTAGTACGTATCAAAGCATTCCAGTCATTACTGCAGCGCAGGAACAAGGCTTGCAGACTTTTGACCTAATTATTTGTGACGAAGCACATAGGACGACGGGCGCGAAAATTGACGGGGAAGAAGATAGCAATTTTATACGGGTGCACGAAAACAAATACGTGAACGGTTTGAAGCGGCTATATATGACGGCAACACCGCGCATTTACGGCGAAAATGCTCGCGCAAAAGCTGCAGACGCAAGTGTGAAGCTTTGCGATATGGACGACGAAACATTATATGGACCAACGTTTTTTACACGTGGCTTTAGCTGGGCAGTAGAGAACGGAATGCTGACTGACTACAAGGTGGTTGTGTTAGCTATGGACGAAAGCGTTGTAAGCAGGAGTGTTCAAAGCAGGCTTGCAGCTGACAACGAACTGAAACTGGACGACGCAACAAAGATTATTGGCTGTTACAAAGCGCTAATGAAACAAGGCAGCAATGACGATTTTAGCGTTGATGCTAACCCAATGCGTCGTGCCATCGCGTTTTGTAAAGATATTCGCTCAAGCAAGCTTATAGCACGCGAATTTGGTGCTGTTGTTGATGAATTTAATGATGTTGGATTGATTGAAGATGAAACACAAGAGCACGTAAGTTGCCAAGTTCAGCACGTTGATGGTAGTTTTAATGCGAAAACAAGAGGTGAGTTGCTGCATTGGCTGGGTGACGATGTTGCAGATGGTGAATGCAAGATTTTGAGCAACGCACGCTGTTTGAGCGAAGGTGTAGATGTACCTGCGCTTGACGCAATCCTTTTCTTGCACCCACGTAAATCACAAATTGACGTAGTTCAAAGCGTTGGTCGCGTTATGCGTAGGGCAGAAGGCAAGAAGCTGGGCTATGTAATTTTGCCCGTTGTCATTCCAGCAAATACAACACCAGAAAACGCACTAAACGACAATGAACGTTACAAAGTAGTGTGGCAAATTCTCAACGCTTTGCGTGCGCACGATGATCGTTTTGATGCAACGATAAACAAGCTTGAGCTTACAAACGACACTGGTGGACAGATTGAAGTCGTAGCTGTTGCTGAAAACCTGCCGCAAAAACAGCAAGGCAAGGAAGGTGCTGGCATTGGCGAAGGTGGCGGTGAAGGCGATGAGCGTGACACAAGCGCACGCACAGAAGATCAGCTTAACTTTATATTTGACGAATTTCCTGCAGCTATACGGGCTAAGATCGTACAAAAGTGTGGAAGACGAACGTATTGGGAAGACTGGGCTAAAGACATTGGTAAAATAGCGCAGCAGCATATTGAACGCATCAAAGCGACACTGGAAACAGGCGATGCAGAAAAGGCACTGTTTGACGAGTTTTTAGCAGAGATACGCGACGACTTGAACGAGGCTGTAACGGAAGATGAAGCTATTGAGATGCTGGCACAGCATCTCATTACCAAACCTGTGTTTGATGCGCTGTTTGAAGACTACAACTTTGCTGCACAAAACCCAGTGTCCCAAGCTATGCAGAAGGTTGTGACTGCACTTGAGCAGCAGAACATAGGTAAGGAAGCTGAGGCGCTTGAAGGTTTTTACGCAAGCGTAAGGCGACGTGCGAGTGGTATTGATAGTGCAGAAGGCAAGCAGAAGATTGTTGTGGAGCTGTACGAAAAGTTCTTCAAAACCGCCTTTCCAAAACTAACTGAAAAACTTGGTATTGTATACACACCTGTGCAAGTGGTGGATTTCATTATCCACAGTGTAAACGACATATTGCAGAAGGAGTTTGGACAAACACTTGGCAGCAAAGGTGTACACATACTTGATCCGTTTACGGGTACAGGAACGTTTATTACGCGACTGCTGCAAAGCGGGCTGATTAGAAAAGATCAACTTGAATACAAATACAAGAACGAGATACACGCGAACGAGATTGTACTGCTGGCGTATTACATTGCAGCTATAAACATTGAAGCAACCTATCACGCACTTAGTGGTGGCGATTACGCTGCGTTTAATGGGATATGCTTAACTGATACGTTTGAAATGTATGAAAGCGATGACCTTGTTGCACGTTTGATGGAGGATAACAGTGAGCGACGCAACAGGCAGAAGGCTTTAGACATACGTGTTATTGTTGGAAATCCACCATACAACGTTGCAGATACGGGCGTTACTTATAAAGACTTGAATGCACGAATTGCAGATACATACGCTGCTCGTACAAGCTCAACCAATAAAAACTCGCTATACGATAGCTACATCAAAGCTATACGTTGGGCGAGCGACAGGATTGGTGACAGTGGCGTTATTGGGTTTGTAACGAACGGTGGTTGGGTTGACGGCAATGCAATGGATGGAATGCGTAAGTGTTTAGAGGAAGAATTTTCCAGCATTTATGTTTTTAACTTGCGTGGGAATGCACGCACAAGCGGCGAACAGCGACGCAAAGAGAGTGGTAACGCTTTTGGCGAGGGCAGTCGTGCACCTGTTGCTGTGTCATTCTTAGTTAAGAACAAGAGCGCAGCTGATAAAGGTAAGATTTACTATAACGACATTGGTGATTACCTGACACGTGAGCAGAAACTTGCTAAAGTTGAAGCTTATGAAAGCGTGCAAGGTATTACGAAAGCGGATGCGTGGGAACTGATTGAGGCTGACGAACACGGAGATTGGATAAACAAGCGCGATAACAGCTTTGAAAATCATCTGTTGATTGGCGACAAGAAAGATAAAACGGGCTGTGTTTTGTTTGAAAGCTATACAAGTGGAGTAAAAACACAGCGAGATGCTTGGTGCTATAATTCAAGTACAATTAACCTCAAACTAAATGTTAAAAATACGTTAAATTACTACAATAGCCAAGTCGCAATCTATAAGCAGTCAGGCAGCGAAGAAGTAGCGTCTCACTACATTGTGGAAAATAATAAGAAAATTACGTGGACAACTTCACTCATATCAAATTTTGAAAAGAAAAAAATGTTGGAAATAAGTGACGGACAATTCGTAACATCAATATACCGTCCGTTTACCAAGCAGCAGCTATACTATGGACGCAATTTAAACGAAAGAATGTACCAAACGCAGCGCGTATACCCAAATTCAAATGCTAAAAACAGAACTATTGCAGTGAGTGGTGTTGGTGAAAGCTCTGATTTTACGGTAATGATGGTTAATTTGCTTCCTGACTTACACGCCCTTAAAACTGCGCAGCACTTTCCGCTTAAGCTCTACGAAAAAGTAGACGCTGACGATGAAGACCTGTTTGCAGGCGATGGCGTGGAAAATGGCTATCGCATAAAAGACGGCATAACAGACTACGGTTTGAAACATTTTCAAACTGCTTACAGTAACGCGACAATAACAAAGGAAGATGTGTTTTATTACACATATGGCTTGCTGCACAGTGAAGACTACAGAACACGTTTTGCAGATAACCTAAGCAAAGAGCTTCCACGCATTCCAGCTGTCAAGCAGGAAGCAGACTTTTGGGCTTTTGCTAAGGCAGGGCGCAAGCTGGGTGACTTGCACGTGAATTACGAGAGCGTAGACAAATATCCCGTTACGTTTGCAGAAGGTGCACTTGAGCTTGCAACGATTGACGATCCCGTAAGCTTTTACAGGGTTGAGAAAATGAAGTTTGCAGGCAAGCGACCAAATTTAGACAAAACCACAGTGCACTATAACAACAATATCACGATCACAAACATACCGCTTGCTGCTTACGATTACGTAGTAAATGGAAAGAGTGCGCTTGACTGGGTGATGGAGCGGCAGTGCGTTAAGGCGGACAAGAAAAGCGGTATTGTGAACGATGCAAACGATTACGCGAACGAGACAATGAACAATCCAGCTTATCCGCTGCACCTGTTCCAGCGTGTCATAACTGTGAGCTTGGAGACTATGGAAATCGTGCGTAACTTGCCTAAGCTTGAAATTGACTGAGGTGCAGAATGGCATTGAAGAAGCAAAACCTTACAGATGCGGATCTAAAGTTCATACGTAAATTTGCGTGTGAATTGGATGGTTGTGACGAGAATTTCGTTTTCAAAACAACAGTTGAAAAGTTGGGTGCTGCTGGTGGTGCTGCAAAAACCTACCAAGCTGTATGTACAAGCTGTCAAAAAAAGACGCTTATGATGCAGGCGAATATGGAGAAGTGGCAGACGCTTTTTACTGGTGGCGAGTTTGATATTGGTGAAACGACCTACTCTAAGTTTTTTGAGTAAGTGTTGTGGTGAAAAACCAAGAAACACGCTTGCGTAAACTGCGTGATATTGCTCGCAAGTTAGAAACAGGGCAGGGCGTGGATACACGAACGCTTAAGAATTGGCTTTGTGAACACTACCAAACATATTTGGAAGCTTGGCAAGAGCAGCAGGACTTGCGCGAGGAGTTGAAACACAAACCAATTGCAGTGCAGGAATACGAACAACGGCTGCACAATGCTAATTTCTACAACAGTAGGGCTGAGGCGCTTGAGGCGAAGGGAAGCGCTGCACAGGGCAATTTTGAAGATCAAGCGCTAAACGAATATGCAGAGGCGTTGGCTACCGTGCAGCAGCAAGTGCAAGCTAACCCAAGTTTGCAGCAGTGGTTTGATAGAGATGTGTTTGGCAGCGAAAATGATGAAGTGCACCCAGCACCAGGACATATGCCGTTACCTGTTACAAGCAGGAGCAACGACAATAGGGGCGGCGGCATATTAAGTAGATGGCAAACGAAAACTGAAACCAAGCTACAAGTGGTGGAAAAAGTTATTGCTGATTTGGAACGTGAGCTTGGCGAGAGAACGGAACAAGACGAAAAAGAACAGCTTGAAAAGAAACTTGGGCGTAAGCTGAGTTTGTGACGTAGAAAATACGTGCATAAATATGTGAAAGTAGTTTACAGCGCTGCACTTTGACAGCTGCGGTTTGAGCTGGTGAAGTACTTATGTTTTTGAGGTGGTGATTTTGCGCATATACGAGGTTACAGAACAGACGAAGAAAAAGCGACGCAAGCCTGTTGCTCGCACGCACAAAACAGATTGGGAAAAGAACTTGACCAAGCTGCGCAGTAAAGAGCGTGCGCTTGATGCAAATTCACCTATAAAACCTGTAAAGCTTGATTAGTTGTGCGAACAAGTGACGGATAATTGCACGATTTTTCCATGTCAAAGCTTGCTTGTGAAAACTTTTGATAGAAGGAACGACAGGCATAGTGCAAATACTGTTCTTCTGTCCGTTTCGTTCTTTCGTTCGTTCAGTAGTCCACCAGCTCAACAGCTGAACGCAGTTTATTCTCGTTCAAATCAATATAGCGCATAGTGGTGTTGAGGTGCTTGTGGCGTGCAAGAGCTTGGATGACACGTGCGTTGATGCCCTTGTCTGCCAATTCCGTTACAAATTGACGGCGACCTGAGTGTGAGCTTGCACCAGAAATGCCAGCTGCACGATAAAGTGACTGAAATAGATTGACGATGGTCTGCGCTGTGAAGCTGCCACCCTTTGCGCTGTAGATGAGTGGGGCAGTTGGTTGCAATAAGCGATTTGGGTGCTGTGCAGCATAGCGCTTGAGCTGTGCTGCCAATCGTTTGTTAACGAGAACTGTGGCCGCTTCCTTGCCCTTTGTCTGCGCTGCACGAAGATGAATTGTGTCACGTACAGCACCTGTGTCGTCAAACACGTCGCCAATCCGCAGTGCAGCAATCTCACACGCACGCAGACCTGCGTAAAACGAAAGCGCCACAGCTGTGTGATTGCGAGTTGCGTGGCGTTTGTGGTCAATCACAGCTGCCAGCCGCTTGCGTTCCTGTTGCGTAAGTAGCTTGGCCTGTTTCATAGCGTCGTTCCCTAAAATGTGTGGTTTTCCTACGTCTAAACGTAAACTCACACATTGTTTTGGACGACCGTTTTTTGCTTTTGAAGTAATTCACTGTTTTTGTTGGAGGTATTGGAGAAATGTTATAGATTTATAGTTCTATAACATTCCCCCCAAGTTAGTTAGCTGTTCGCTTTCGCCTTCCTGCCCTTGCGTGTTTTAAGACAACCACGCAGTTCAGTAGCGGTAATATTGAATGTCTTGCATAAGTCACGCACTTGCTTCACTGCCTCGTTGCGCTCCGCTTTCATTGCCGCGTCAATTTCTTTTTCCAGCTGTTCTTTTTGTTCCATTAGCTCTTTTACAGTTGGCATCGCTCAGCTCCTATGTTCATGCTGTTACGATGGTGTGAAATATGCTGGTAATGTCAAGTGTTAGCATACTTCAGCTATGCAGTGCTGCATGTTCAAGTGCGCGATCATACGTTGCTCTACACGTTGTAATGCTTCCACCTGCGCTTTGGACAGTTCGTTACTGTGCTGTTTGGAGCGTATGCTGCGTAGACACTGGATGGCCGCGTTCACGCTGTAATCGCGCCCTGTGTGCTTTTGATAGGCATACCAGTTGCTGTTCTTGCCTAAGTAGTACCTGCTAAATTCCTCAGCGCAGTGCACCAGCCCTGCGCAGCGTAGTTGCCTATATGTTGTTTCAAGTAATGTCATTGTGCTGTGCCTCCATTGTATTTACCGTTGCTGTTTGAGTTGATTAGTTTTAGCTTTAATTGTTTTGTTTGAATATACTGAAGAATAGCAGCGCCTGCAGTGCGCTGCTTTCTTCTGTTGCCTGTCATGTATGCTGCAGCGTTTTCAGCATCGCCGTTCCACGCTATGTGCAGCCCTGCCTGTATCGTGTTACAGTGCCTTTAATAATCTGCGTAGTTTATGAATGTTGTTGCCTGCGTGTGCGCCTGCTGTGCTTGCTGTGTGAGAGAGCTTGTCGCAAAATGTTTCGCTGCCTAAGTGTGTCCATTCGTGTGTGCAGTAGGTGCCTGTTGCTGCCGTGTTTCGTGCCTTTTCAAATCTTGATGCGATAGGGCAAGCTTCATTAAAGCCTACCCATGTACTGCGTAGAACTTGAAGGAATGTGTGCATGTCTCCGTGTGCCTGCATGACAATATGAAAATGCGTATTTTGTCTGCTTATGCCACGTTGCTTAAACACAAAGCGTGGGCAGCGTAGATTTTCACGCTCAACACGCTTTCCCCAATATGTTCTGTCTACACACTGTAGAAATAGCTGGACGACACGTTCTGCCTGTCGTTCATCTATGTCGTAGCCGTTTTTAAATTTCAGCGTGCAGAATGTGTCATAACCTTCAGCTACAACCCAGTCACGCATTGCTTGTTGTTCCTGTTTCCTGCTCATAACCGCGTTCCTTTCGCAGTTATTTATCCTTTGTCTGCAAAGGCAGAGAAAAATTGAACTAAGACTACAGCTTGGATAGTGTGCTGACACAAAGGCAGTGCAAGAGGCGAGATAATGGCGGTCGTATACGTGTTGGTTAACCCAGCGTTTGACAGTTACGTGAAGGTAGGGCGAACGACGAACTTGGAACAACGACTAAGGTCGTTAGACAATACAAGTGTTCCGTTGCCGTTTCGTTGTGTGTTTGCAGTTGAGGTTGACGATGATGCAGGTGTTGAGAGACTTGTTCACAACGCATTTGCAGATCATCGCGTGCGTTCAGGCAGGGAGTTTTTTGAAATTGATCCACAGCGTGTAATTTCTGCGCTTAAGCTGACTGGTGGACGTGATGTAACACCGCATAAAGATATTGCAGACGACGAAGAAGGACTTGTTGCACTTGAACGTGCTGAAGGAAGGCGACGTATTGTTGGGCTGTTTGATGTTGGGTTGAAACGTGGTGATGTGCTTACGTTTGCTAACGACGAAACCAATACTGCCTTTGTACAAAGCAACAAGAAAATTGAGTTTGAAGGTGCTTTAGAAAGTGTAAGTGCTGCAGCTCTAAAAGTTTTGCAGCGAGCTGGCTATGAATGGCGCACTGTAAATGGTTGGCAGTATTGGCAATATGACGGTGAAACGCTTAGTGAGCGCAGGAAACGACTTGAAGAAACACAAGATACGGATGACGAGTAAAATTCTGGTCGTTCTTGTTATGTGCTGACCATAGCATTGCAGCAGCTGATATGGAAAAGGAGCTGTTGCTATGTCGCATCTTGCAAAACTCAACCTCAAAACCGTTCACCGTAACGTGCAAAAGGATCCCGTCTTAGCGCGACGTGAAAAACTGGCTGCAGGCATTGAAGAACAGGGTAGGGTGCTTGCTGCTGCGCTTGCTGGTGACGAATACACGGTGAAGGTGAAGCGGTGGGAAACGAACGAAACGGGCGAACGAACGCGGGTTGAACGTGACAAGCGTGTTAGGGCTTGGTTTTTTGAACAAGATGGCGGTTGGTATGTGCAGTGCAGATACGGCAGTCGTATTTTGAATATCAACGGCAAGAGTAACGCTGTGTTTGTGGACAGGCTGCAGGACGTGGGTGCAGTGCTTGAGGCGTTCAAAAAAGCTGCAGAAACGGGTGAGCTGGATAAGGCGGTTGCATTGGCGACAAAAGCACGTTCCAGTTAGCTAACTGCCTTTGCAAGCAGGCGCAGTGCGCGATTAACAAATAATTTACGTGAAGTATATTCCTACAGCAACCTGTTGTAATATAAGCAAAAACAAAGACACCAAGTTAGCCAAGCGCTGATCGTCCGGCGCACGGCACATGCTCGGAAAGACCCGCGCCCTTGGCGCGGGTCTTTTGCGTTCCCGGCTGTCATCGCGCCGTTACGCGGGTGTCATAAATACTGGATATGGCCACGGGATTGGTTTACCGGGACGCCGAGGCAGGTCTCCGAGGTTGGGAAGATGGGCAGGCAGGCACGGGTGGCGCGTGAAATCAGCTACGCCACATCGGCAAAATCGCGCGGCGGGCGCGCCTTCATCCGGATCATGGAAAACGCGACCGGACGCATCGGCCTGATCCGGCGTGCCGAGGGCTACGAGCACGAGGTCGCGGCCGGGCGGGGGTTCTGGGACGTCATGGTCGACCGCTACGGGCTCTCGCTCGAGGTGATCGGGGGGGCGCTGTCGAACATTCCGGCCACCGGTCCGGTGGTGGTGATCGCCAACCATCCCTACGGCATCCTGGACGGCCTGATGCTGGGGCATATCCTGTCCCGCGCCCGGGGCGATTTCCGCATCCTCGCGCACCGGGTCTTCCGCAAGGCCGAGGAACTCGACCGGGTGGTCCTGCCGATCAATTTCGACGAGACCAAGGAGGCCGCGCGCCAGAACATCGCGGTCCGGCGCCAGAGCCACGATTACCTGAAGGCCGGCGGCTGCATCGGGGTGTTCCCGGGCGGAACGGTCTCGACCGCGCAGCGCCCCTTCGGCGCCCCGATGGACCCGGGCTGGCGCAGTTTCACGGCCAAGCTGATCGCGCGGTCCGACGCGACGGTGGTCCCGATCTATTTCGACGGCGCCAATTCGCGCCTGTTCCAGCTGGCGAGCCATGTCCACTACACGCTGCGGATGGCCCTCCTGATCAAGGAGTTCCGCAAACGGGTCGACGAGCCGGTGCGCGTGGTCGTCGGTGCGCCGGTCTCGCGCACCCGCCTGGCCCCCCTGCTTGGCGACCCGCGCGGAATGATGGACTTCCTGCGCGCCGAGACGTACAAGTTGTCGCCAAAGCCACTGAAATCGCTCGATTACGGATTCGAGTTCGAGGACAAGCACAGGAACTGATGGCGGTCGGCATTTTCGACTCGGGCCTTGGCGGGCTCACGATCCACGAGGCTGTCGCGCGCCGGCTGCCCGAGCTTCCGCTTGTCTATTACGGTGACAACGCCCACGCGCCCTACGGCGTGCGCGACACCGACGACATCTTCAGGCTGACATGCGCGGGCGTGGAGCGGCTCTGGGACGATGGCTGCGACCTGGTGATCCTGGCCTGCAACACGGCGAGCGCCGCGGCGCTGCGCCGCATGCAGGAAACCTGGGTGCCGGGTGACAAGCGCGTGCTCGGCGTGTTCGTGCCGCTGATCGAGGCCCTGACCGAACGGCAATGGGGCGACAACTCGCCCCCGCGCGAGGTGGGGGTCAAGCATGTGGCGCTCTTCGCGACGCCGACCACCGTCTCCAGCCGGGCCTTCCAGCGCGAGCTGGCCTTCCGCGCGATCGGCGTCGATGTCGAGGCCCAGCCCTGTGGCGGGCTGGTCGATGCCATCGAGGACGGCGACATGATCCTGGCGGAGGCGCTGGTGCGTTCCCATGTGGAGGCGCTGCAGCGCCGGATGCCGAGGCCCGAGGCCGCCGTGCTGGGCTGCACCCACTACCCGTTGATGGCCGACGTGTTCCAGGATGCGCTCGGGGCCGATGTGGACGTCTACAGCCAGGCCAACCTGGTGGCCGACAGCCTGTCGGACTATATCGATCGCCATCCCGACATGCTGGGCACGGGCGCCGGCGGGACGTTCCTGACGACCGGCGACGCCGAGCGTGTCTCGCGCAAGGCCACGCAGTTCCTGCGACGCAAGATCACGTTTCAGGCCGCCTGAATTGCGGTCGCGCCGCGGACCCCCTACATCATAGACAGAACCTGGAAGGACTTCGTCCATGACGACGCAGAACATCGCCATTCTCGGGGCGTCGGGCTACACGGGCGCCGAGCTCGTTCGCCTGATCGCGACCCATCCGTCGATGCGGATCGCGGCGCTGGCCGCCGACCGCAAGGCGGGCATGGCGATTGGGGCGGTGTTCCCGCATCTGCGTCACCTCGAGCTGCCGGATCTCGTGCGGATCGAGGAGATCGATTTCAGTGGCATCGACCTGGTGTTCTGCGCGCTGCCGCATGCCACGAGCCAGGCGGTGATCCGCGAATTGCCGCGCGACCTGAAGGTGATCGACCTCTCCGCCGATTTCCGCCTGCGCGACCCGGCGGAATACGAAAAATGGTACGGCCAGCCGCATGCCGCGCTCGAGCTGCAGGCCGAGGCCGTCTATGGCCTGACCGAGTTCTACCGCGACGAGATCCGCGGCGCACGGCTGATCGCGGGAACGGGCTGCAACGCGGCGACCGGGCACTACGCCGTCCTGCCATTGCTCGAGGCAGGCGTGATCGAGCCCGACGATATCATCATCGACCTCAAGACGGGGGTGTCGGGGGCGGGGCGCTCGGCCAAGGAAGGCCTGCTCCATTCCGAGATATCCGAGGGGATGCATCCCTACAACGTCGCCAAGCACCGGCACCTGGCCGAGTTCGACCAGGAATTCTCGAAGATGGCGGGCGCTCCTGTCCGGGCGACATTCACTCCGCATTTGCTGCCCCAAAACAGGGGGATACTGGCCAGTGTTTATGTAAAGGGCGCGCCCGGCGCGGTGCATGAGGCGCTGACGCGGCGCTATGCCGACGAGCCGTTCCTGCAGGTGCTGCCGATGGACGAGACACCGGCGACGCGCCATGTGCGCGGCTCGAACTTCGTGCATATCGGGGTCGTGGGGGACCGCCAGCCCGGGCGCACGATCGTGTTTTCGACACTCGACAACCTGACCAAGGGCTCTTCGGGCCAGGCGATCCAGAACGCCAACCTGGCCCTCGGTCTCGATGAAACGGCGGGGCTGATGCTTGCGCCGCTCTTCCCGTGAGGTAAGCCATGAAGGGTCTTAAAAAGAAACGCCGAATCCAGTTGATCGTGATCGCCTTCGTGTCGCTTGCCGTCGCGAGCGGCCTGATCGGCTACGCGCTGCGCGACGGTATCGCCTTCTTCCGCTCGCCGTCGGAGGTGGCCGAGACGCCGCCGTCGGCGGAGGAACGCTTCCGCATCGGCGGCCTGGTCGAAGAGGGCTCGCTGGTCCGCGGCCAGGGCGAGACGATCACCTTCAACGTGACCGACGGCGCCGCCTCGGTAAAGGTCGCCTATACCGGCGTGTTGCCCGATCTCTTCGCCGAGGGGCAGGGCATGATCGCCACCGGGACGCTGCAGGGCGACACGTTCGAGGCCTCCGAAATCCTCGCCAAGCACGACGAGGATTACATGCCCAAGGAGGTCGCCGACACGCTGAAGGAGCAGGGGCTGTTCAAACCGGCGGACGGTGCCGCAGGCGGTTCTTAACCTGCGCTGAGGAGGCTTGGCCACGCATCGAGAGGGATGGGTGGCCATGCAGGACATCAGGCAGATCGCGGCGGAGATCGTCGCACGCGAAGGCGGGTTCGTGAACGACCCCGACGATCCGGGCGGGCCGACCAAGCACGGCGTCACGCTGGAAACGCTGCGCCGGCTGGGCGTCGATCTGGACGGAGACGGGGTCGTCACGGTGTCCGACGTCAAGCGGCTCAGCCGGTCGGAGGCCGCCGAGATCTTCATCACCCACTACTATCGCCGCCCGCGGATCGACGCCCTGCCGGAACGGCTCCGGGCGAGCGTGTTCGACATGCAGGTGAACGCCGGCGCGCATGCCGTGCGGATCCTGCAGCGGCTCCTGGGCGAGATGGGGCTGGAGGTCGCCGTCGACGGGGTCATCGGCCCCGAGACGATCCGGGCCGCCCATGCCGCGGCCCGCATGGCGCCCCGCCACCTGGCCGATGCCTACGGTATCGCGCGGCGCAACTACTACTACCGGCTGGCCGACCGCCGGCCGGCGGCGCGGAAATTCGCCCGGCGCCGCGACGGCGGCAAGGGCGGCTGGATCCGCCGCGCCGAGGCCTTCATCGCCGAACGCTATCACCTGACGGAGGCCGAGCATCGGGCCCGTGTGGCGGCATGGGGCTGATCGGGCGCATTTTCGGCGGTGCGGGCGCGACGCGGGCGCTGGGGCAGGCGGCGACCGGGGTGGCCGAGGTCTTCGTGCCCAACGCGACCAAGCGGATGACCCAGCGCCACGCGGCCTACATCGCCGCGCTCGAGGCCCACGCGGCGGAATACAGACACGCCCGGACGGGTGTCTTCGACCGGGCGGTCGATGCGCTGAACCGGTTGCCGCGGCCGCTGCTGGCGCTCGGGACGCTGGGGCTCTTCGTCTACGCGATGGCCGATCCGGCGGGCTTTTCGCAGCGGATGCAGGGGCTGGCCCATGTGCCCGAACCGCTCTGGTGGCTTCTGGGGGCCGTCGTCGGGTTCTATTTCGGCGCCAGGGAGATGCACTACCTCCGCCGGCCGGCGAAGACGCCACCGCCCGCGCCGGCGCCCGGCGGGCCGCCGGAAGACCGGAATGCCGCGCTCGAGGCCTGGCGCCGCGACCGGGACGAATGATCGCATCGCGATGTGATTTGCCCCTGACTGTGCTATCTCTATGATCGGTCCCGAACAGGATGGATCTTGGGTAACATGGTTGCAGAACTCGGACATTTCGCACTGATCGTCGCGGCGCTGATCGCCGTCGTGCAAGCCGTCGTGCCGATGATCGGCGCGCATAAACGCTGGTACGGCTGGATGGAGCTGGCCGTGCCCGCCGCCTCGGCCCAGTTTTTCCTGACCCTGATCTCCTTCGGGGCGCTGACCTGGGCCTTCGTCACCTCGGATTTCTCGGTGCAGCTGGTGGTCACGAACTCGCACTCGGCCAAGCCGATGCTCTACAAGATCACGGGCGTCTGGGGGAATCACGAGGGCTCGATGCTGCTCTGGGTGCTGATCCTGGCGCTGTTCGGGGCCATGGCGGCGTGGTTCGGGGGCAATCTTCCACCGCAGCTCAAGGCCCGGGCGCTGTCCGTGCAGGCGCTGATCGCGGTGGCCTTCTTCGCCTTCATCATCTTCACCTCCAACCCGTTCCTGCGCACCGCGATGCCGCCGATGGACGGGCAGGATCTGAACCCGCTGCTGCAGGATCCCGGCCTCGCCTTCCACCCGCCCTTCCTCTACCTCGGATATGTCGGGCTCTCGATGTCCTTCAGCTTTGCCGTCGCGGCCCTGATCGAGGGCCGCGTGGACGCCGCCTGGGCCCGCTGGGTGCGGCCGTGGACGCTGGCGGCCTGGGTGTTCCTGACCATCGGCATCGCGCTCGGGTCGTGGTGGGCCTATTACGAGCTTGGCTGGGGCGGCTTCTGGTTCTGGGACCCGGTGGAAAACGCCAGCTTCATGCCCTGGCTGATCGCCGCGGCGCTCTTGCATTCGGCCATCGTGGTCGAGAAGCGCGAAAGCTTGAAGAGCTGGACGATCCTGCTGGCGATCCTCGCCTTCGGCTTCTCGCTGATCGGCGCCTTCATCGTGCGGTCGGGGATCATCACATCGGTCCATGCCTTCGCCAACGATCCCACGCGGGGGGTCTACCTTCTGGGGATCACGGCCTTTTTCATGGGCGGTGCGCTGACGCTCTTCGCGGCGCGCGCCGGCGCGATGGAAGCCAAGGGCGTCTTCAGCACCGTCAGCCGCGAATCGGCCCTGGTGCTCAACAACATCCTGCTTTCCGTTTCGGCGCTCGTGGTCTTCTTCGGCACGATCTGGCCGCTGGTGGCCGAGATGGCCTTCGATCGCAAGCTGTCGGTCGGCGCGCCCTTCTTCAACATGGCCTTCACGCCCTTCATGGTGGCGCTGGCGATGGTTCTGCCGATCGGGGCGATGATGCCGTGGAAACGCGGCCGCTTCGACCGGGTGATGCGCCCGCTCTGGGGCATCATGGCGCTGTCGGTGGCGTTGGGCGCCCTGGTCTGGACGCTTCAGACCGGCAAGAGCGCGCTGGCCCCGGTGGGTGTCGCGCTGGCCGCCTGGCTCGTGCTGGGCGCGGGGGCCGATCTGTGGCAGCGGGCGCGCGCGGGCCATGTCCCGGCGCGGGAAAGCCTGCGCCGGCTGGTCCGGCTGCCCCGGGCCGACTGGGGCAAGTCGATCGCCCATGCCGGCCTCGGCATCACGATGTTCGGCGTCGCCACCCTGATGGCCTGGGAAGTCGAGGATATCCGCGTTGCCCGCGAAGGCGATACCTTCGAGGTGGGGAACTACGCGATCACCTTCGATCGGGTCGAGGAGGTTCAGGGGCCGAATTACCTGTCCACGATGGGCTTCTTCACGGCCCGGCGCGACGGCGAGGCGGTGGCGACCCTGACGCCTGAAAAGCGCATCTACCCGGTCGCGGGCATGCCCACGACCGAGGCCGCGATCCACCAGAGCCTGGCGCGCGATCTCTACGTGGTCATCGGAGATCCGCAGGACGGCGGCGGGTATGCCGTGCGGACCTATATCAAGCCCTTCGCGAACTGGATCTGGCTGGGCTCGATCATCATGGCGGTCGGCGGGTTCTTCAGCCTGAGCGACCGGCGCTACCGCGTGGCGGCCGGCGCGCGGAAGGCCACGTCCGCCAACGGCGCGGTTCCGGCGGAGTGAGGCGCATGAAACGACTGGTCCTCATCCTCGTTCTGCTGGCCAGCCCCGTGCTGGCGGTGCAGCCCGACGAAGTGCTCGACGATCCCGCGCTCGAGGAACGGGCGCGCGACATTTCGGCCGAGCTGCGCTGCCTCGTCTGCCGCAACGAGTCCATCGACGAATCGAACGCCGAACTGGCCCGCGATCTGCGGCTGCTGGTCCGCGAGCGGCTGGTGGCCGGCGACAGCAACGCCGAGGTGATCGACTACGTGGTCGACCGCTATGGCGAGTACGTCCTGCTGAACCCGCGGGCCACCGGGGCCAACATCCTGCTCTACGCGGCTGGCCCGGCGATGCTGCTGGTCGCGCTCGGAATCGGCGGGGTCTATCTGCGGCGGCGCCGGCAGGCCACCGAGAGCCCGGCCGAGGCGCTCTCGGAGGACGAACGGACGCGGCTCGAGGAAATCATGAAATCCTGACCCCGCGTCCGGCTTTCCCGCGCCGCGCGGGGCGCTATGCTGGACCCCGGCAAGAGCGGAGACGGCCATGCAGTACCAGACGATCGGGCTGGGGATTCGCGACGGGATTTCCACGATCACCTTTCGCCGCCCCGAGGTGATGAACGCGCTCAACGCGCAGATGCGCGCGGAGCTTCTGCACGCGGTGAAAGCGGCGGGGCAGGGCGCGCGGGTGCTGGTAATGACCGGCAAGGGCCGTGCCTTTTGCTCGGGCCAGGACCTGGGCGACCGCACCGCCGTCTCCGACATCGATCTCGAACGCACCCTGCGCGAGGAGTACGAGCCGCTTCTGCGCGCGATCTACGACTGCCCGATCCCGACCATCGCCGCCGTCAACGGCGCGGCGGCGGGGGCCGGTGCCAACCTCGCGCTGGCGGCGGACGTGGTGATCGCGGCCGAATCGGCCAGCTTCATCCAGGCCTTCACCCGGATCGGGCTGATCCCGGATGCCGGCGGCACCTACTGGCTGCCGCGCCAGATGGGATTTGCCCGCGCGATGGGCGCGGCGCTTTTCGCCGAGCCGATCGGCGCGCGGCAGGCGGCCGACTGGGGCATGATCTGGGAGGCGGTCCCGGACGAGGGCTTCGCCGATCACTGGTACGCCCGCGCCGTGCATCTCGCCCAAGGGCCGACGGCGGCCTATGCCCGCGTGAAGGAGGCGCTGCGCGGCAGTTTCGCCAACACGCTGGAGGATCAGCTGAACCTCGAGGCGAAGCTGCAGGGTGAATGCGGCGAGACGCGCGACTTCAAGGAAGGCGTGGTCGCGTTCCTGGAAAAGCGCGCGGCGGATTTCGAGGGGCGCTGACGCGGCTCAGTCCGTGCCGCGATAGGGTTCGACGTATTGCAGCGCCATGTCCCAGGGGAAAAAGATCCAGGTGTCCTGGCTGACCTCCGTGATGAAGGTATCGACCTGGGCGCGGCCCTGCGGCTTGGCGTAGACGGTCGCCACATGGGCCTTGGGCAAAAGCGCGCGGACCACTTCCAGCGTTCGGCCCGTGTCCACGAGATCGTCGACGATCAGCACGCCCTCGCCATCGCCGACGAGGCGCATGTCCGGTGACTTGATCACCACGGGTTCGCTCTGGGTCTGGTGGTTGTAGGACTTGACCGAGATCGTGTCGACGGTGCGGATGTCGAGCTCGCGCGCGACGATCATCGCCGGCGCCATGCCGCCGCGGGTGATCGCCACCACCGCGCGCCAGCCGCCGTTTTCCGGCCCGTGCCCGTCAAGCCGCCAGGCCAGCGCCCGTGCATCCCGGTGAAGCTGGTCCCACGAGACGTGGAAGCCCTTTTCATGAGGCAGACGTTCGGCCATGTCAGGACCCGTTGTTTTCGGGGGTCTTCAGGACGCGCTCGATATCCGGCGCATCGACGTTCTTCATTCCGACCACGTGGTAGCCCGAGTCGACGTGGTGCACCTCGCCGGTCACGCCGGCGCCGAGATCCGACAGCAGGTACATCGCTGCGTTGCCGACCTGTTCGGTGGTGACGTTGCGCCGGAGCGGCGAGTTCAGCTCGTTCCATTTCATGATGTAGCGGAAATCGCCGATGCCGCTGGCCGCCAGCGTCTTGATCGTCCCGGCCGAGATCGCGTTGACGCGAATGTTCTGCGGGCCGAGATCGGCGGCGAGGTAGCGCACGGATGCCTCGAGCGCGGCCTTGGCGACGCCCATCACGTTGTAATGCGGCATGACCTTTTCGGCGCCGTAATAGGTGAGGGTCAGCATCGATCCGCCCTCGGTCATCAGCTTCTCGGCGCGGCGCGCGACGGCGGTGAAGGAGTAGACCGAAATGTCCATCGACATGCGGAAGTTTTCCTGGCTCGTGTCGACGTAACGGCCCCGCAGTTCGCCCTTGTCGGAAAAGCCGATGGCATGCACCAGGAAATCGAGCCGGCCCCAGACTTCCTCGAGCCGCGCGAAGAGCGCGTCGACCGACTCGCCGTTGTTGACGTCGCATTCGATGATGTGCTCGACGCCGAGGGAGTCAGCCAGCGGGCCGACCCGCTTCTTGAGCTGTTCGCCCTGGTAGGAAAAGGCGAGTTCCGCGCCCTGTTCGGCACAGGCGCGCGCTATGCCCCAGGCGATGGATTTGTCGTTGGCGACCCCCATGACGAGGCCGCGTTTTCCTTGCATCAACCCGGTTGACATTCTCTGCCCCTGAACGACCTATTGCGTGGGTTTCGTTTAGGCCAAAGCGATAAGGGCCGCAAGGCTGGCCCATCTTTCTGGCCGCAGTTGCGACCCGATTGCCGCGCAACGGGTCCGGGAAAGGAACAGGATGAGCGACCGCACCGGGATCTTCGCCGGCGACGATCCGTTCGAGATCGCGCGCAGCTGGCTGGCCGAGGCCGAGAAGAGCGAGCCGAACGATCCGAACGCCATCGCGCTCTCGACCGTGGATGCCGACGGGCTGCCCAATGCCCGGATGGTGCTGCTGAAAGAGATCGAGCCGGCGGCCTTCGTCTTCTACACCAATTACGAGAGCGTGAAGGCGCGCGAGATCGAGGCGGCCGGCAAGGCGGCCTTCGTGATGCACTGGAAGTCGCTCCGCCGCCAGGTGCGCGTCCGCGGGCTGGTGGCGCGCGAGGAAGGTCCGCAGGCGGATGCGTATTTCGCCTCGCGATCGCTGAAGAGCCGGCTTGGCGCCTGGGCGTCGAAACAGTCGCAGCCGCTGGACTCGCGCAGCGCGCTGATGGCCGAGGTCGCACGCATCGGGGCGGCCAAGGGCCTGCATCCGCCGCGCCCATCCTTTTGGGGCGGTTTCCGTATCCATCCGGTCGAGATAGAGTTCTGGGCGGATGGGGCGCACAGGCTGCACGACCGGTTCAGATGGGCGCGGAAATCCCCTGACGAGGGGTGGTCGATCACCCGTCTCAGCCCCTGAATTTCACGATGCGTGAAATGCGCACCCCGTGAGGCCCCTTGAGTTTAAGCTTGAATCGCGGCTCGGGTTGCCGTTTAGTTACCTCGTTTGGGGGTGAAAGTACGGGTAATCATGACTACGGGGGATGTTCCGAGTTGACCACTGCAATACGAACGCGCGGCCAGGTAAAATGGTTCGACGCCACCAAGGGGTTCGGTTTCGTCGTTTCCGACGATGGCGGGCCAGATATTCTTCTCCACGCGAATGTTCTGCGAAATTTCGGGCAGAGCTCCATCGCGGACGGATCCGTCGTCGAGATCGAGGTCCAGGAAACGGATCGCGGCAAACAGGCGACCGAAGTGCTCGCCATTGAGGCCCCGCGCGACGTCGAGGAAGAGATCGCCGAGACGCCGCCGGAACTGGCCGACGTGCCGCTGGAACCGGCCCGGGTCAAATGGTTCGACAAGGTCAAGGGCTTCGGTTTCGGCAATGTCTTCGGCCGGCCCGAGGACGTGTTCATCCACATGGAAGTTCTGCGCAGCTGCGGGATGGCCGACCTGATCCCGGGCGAGGCGGTCTGCCTCCGGGTCGTGGACGGCCCGCGCGGGCGCATGGCCGCCGAGGTGCGCAGCTGGGAATACGGCCAGCGCGAGGATGAGGACGAGGACGAGGCGTGATCCGCCTTCTCCTGGGTGTGGCGGCCGGGCTGGTCCTGGCCGGGACCGCCGGTGCGACCTGCCGCCCCGACGTCGCCGAGATACGCGGCGACTGGGGCAGCGCCCGCTTCACCGTCGAGATCGCCGACGATGCCGCGGAACGCGCGGACGGCCTGATGCACCGCGAGTCGCTCGGCACGTTCTCGGGCATGCTCTTCGTCTACCCGTCGCCGCGGCGCGTCGGGTTCTGGATGAAGAACACGCTGATTCCCCTCGACATGATCTTTCTCGATCCGCGCGGCGCCGTGCTGCGGATCCACGAGAACGCCGAACCGGGCAGCCTGGCGACCATCGATGGCGGTCCCGGCGTGCAGGCGGTGCTCGAGATCAATGGCGGGATGGCCGCCAGGCTGGGGCTGGCCCCCGGCGACGAGCTGCGCCACCCGGCGATCCCGCAGGAAATCGCGGCCTGGCCGTGCGAGTAAGGCTTTTCAAGCCGGCACGCAGGCAATAGAGAGAAGGCATCGGTCGGGGCGTAGCGCAGCCTGGTAGCGCGTCGGTTTTGGGTACCGAAGGTCGTGAGTTCGAATCTCGCCGCCCCGACCAATATTCCACCACCAGATATCGTTGTTGCCGCCGCGCCGCACCCCCGCCCGTGGTGGCGGGACGACTCGACCCCGGGGCGAGTCGCGGGCGGTGGCCTCAGGCGGCGCTTCAGCCGGCCCCCATAAATCTTTGGCCTGACACCCGGAATCCGGACGTTCCCTGCGCCGCCGATCCGTCTGCCGCGGGCGGGGGGCGCGACCGGGAACCGGACACCCCGGAATGGTCAACGGAAAAATGTCACGAAACCGCAAAAAATGGCGTTGACCGAACCGGCCAACCTACGTCACCTTGTGTGGGCCGCATCGTCGACCACCACATTTAGTGTCATCGGGGCGGCGTTCTGACAGGACCAACGATCGGCGCCAGGGAAGCGCGAACCGGCAGGCGCAGAGAGGTCCGCAGAACAGGCAAAGCGGGGAGGCCACCAGGCCCTCATCACTGGCACGAGAGCAACCGGCACGGCGGGACAACCGCATGGCCGGACCGGGAGAGATTTGACTACGGGGCAGAAATGAAAATCGAACGCAAATTTACTAAAGCCGGCGCCGACGCTTACGACGGGATCGAGTTCACCACGACGTCGTCCGAGATCCGCAACCCGGACGGCACCACCGTCTTCAAGCTCGACGAAATCGAAGTGCCCGCGCGCTGGAGCCAGGTGGCCTCCGACGTGCTGGCGCAGAAGTATTTCCGCAAGGCCGGCGTCGCCGCGCGGCGCAAGCCCGTGAAGGAAAAGGACGTTCCCGAATTTCTGTGGCGGTCCGTGCCCGACGAGGCGGCGCTGGCGGAACTGCCCGAGGATGCCCGCTACGGCGGCGAGACCAGCGCGCGGCAGGTCTTCGACCGGCTGGCCGGCGCCTGGGCCTACTGGGGCTGGAAGGGCGGCTACTTCTCCACCGAGGAAGACGCCCGCGCCTATTTCGACGAGATGCGCGTCATGCTGGCCCGCCAGATGGCCGCGCCGAACAGCCCGCAATGGTTCAACACCGGCCTGCACTGGGCCTATGGCATCGACGGGCCGGGGCAGGGCCATTTCTACGTCGACTACAGGACCGGAAAGCTCACCAAGTCCAAGTCGGCCTACGAGCATCCGCAGCCGCATGCCTGCTTCATCCAGTCCGTCGGCGACGACCTGGTGAATGACGGCGGGATCATGGATCTCTGGGTGCGCGAGGCGCGGCTCTTCAAATACGGGTCGGGCACCGGCACCAATTTCTCGAGCCTGCGCGCCGAGGGCGAGAGCCTGTCGGGCGGCGGCAAGTCGAGCGGCCTGATGGGCTTTCTCAAGATCGGCGACCGGGCGGCCGGCGCGATCAAGTCGGGCGGCACCACGCGCCGCGCGGCCAAGATGGTGATCTGCGACATGGATCACCCGGATATCGAGGAATTCATCAACTGGAAGGTCATCGAGGAGCAGAAGGTCGCCAGCCTCGTCGCCGGGTCCAAGATCCACGAGTCGATGCTGAACGACATCTTCGCCGCCATCCGCAGCTGGGACGGCGCCCCCGAAGACGCCTACGACCCCAAGGTGAACGCCGGGCTGAAGCAGGCGGTCAAGGCCGCCAAGCAGGTCCGCGTGCCCGAAACCTACGTCAAGCGGGTGCTGGACTACGCCAAGCAGGGCTACGGCTCGATCGAGTTCCCGACCTACGACACCGACTGGGACAGCGAGGCCTATAACTCGGTCTCCGGGCAGAATTCCAACAACTCGGTGCGGGTCACCGACGCCTTCCTGCAGGCGGTGCGGGACGACGCCGACTGGGAGCTGATCCGCCGCACCGACGGCAAGGTGGCCAAGACCGTGAAGGCCCGCGAGCTCTGGGAGCAGGTCGGCCACGCCGCCTGGGCCTGCGCCGATCCGGGGATCCAGTTCCACGACACCATCAACGCCTGGCACACCTGCCCGGCGGACGGCCCGATCCGCGGCTCGAACCCGTGCTCGGAATACATGTTCCTGGACGACACGGCCTGCAACCTGGCCTCGATGAACCTGCTGACCTTCTACCGCGGCGGCACGTTCCAGGCCGAGGACTACATGCATGCCACCCGTCTCTGGACCGTGACGCTGGAAATCTCGGTCCTGATGGCGCAGTTCCCGTCCAAGGAAATCGCCCGGCGGTCCTACGACTTCCGCACGCTGGGTCTGGGCTATGCCAATATCGGCGGGCTCCTGATGAACATGGGGCTTGGCTACGACTCCGACGAGGGCCGGGCCCTTTGCGGGGCGCTGACCGCGCTGATGACCGGCGTGGCCTATGCCACCTCGGCCGAGATGGCCGGCGAGCTGGGGCCCTTCCCGGGCTACGAGAAGAACGCCGACCACATGCTGCGGGTCATGCGCAACCATCGCCGCGCGGCCCATGGCGACCGCGACGGCTACGAGGAGCTGGCGGTCAAGCCGGTGGCGCTGGACCATGGCAACTGTCCTGACGAGGGGCTTGTGGCGCTGGCGAAATCGGCCTGGGACGAGGCCCTGCGCCTCGGCACGGCCCATGGCTACCGCAACGCCCAGACCTCGGTGATCGCGCCGACCGGCACGATCGGCCTGGTGATGGACTGCGACACAACGGGGATCGAACCGGACTTCGCGCTGGTGAAGTTCAAGAAGCTGGCAGGTGGCGGTTACTTCAAGATCATTAACCGCTCCGTCCCGGCGGCGTTGGAGACGCTTGGGTACACTCCCGCCCAGGTCGAAGAGATCGTCTCCTACGCCGTCGGTCACGGCACCCTCGGCAACGCGCCGGGCATCAACCACACCGCGCTGATCGGGCACGGGTTCGGCGAGGCCGAGCTGAAGAAGATCGAGGCGGCGCTGCCCTCGGCCTTCGACATCCGCTTCGTCTTCAACCAGTGGACGCTGGGCGAGGCCTTCTGCACCGAGGTGCTGGGCATCCCGGCGGCGAAGCTCAACGACCCGACCTTCGACATGCTGCGGCACCTGGGCTTCAGCAAGGCGCAGATCGAGGCCGCGAACGATCATGTCTGCGGAACCATGACGCTGGAAGGGGCGCCGCACCTGGCCGAGGACCATTACCACGTCTTCGACTGTGCCAATCCCTGCGGCAAGAAGGGCAAGCGCTTCCTCAGCGTGGACAGCCACATCCGCATGATGGCGGCGGCGCAGAGCTTCATCTCGGGGGCGATCTCCAAGACGATCAACATGCCCAACGACGCCACCATCGAGGACTGCCAGCAGGCCTATGAACTCAGCTGGTCGCTCGGCGTGAAGGCCAATGCGCTCTACCGCGACGGCTCCAAGCTGAGCCAGCCGCTGGCCGCCGCGCTGGTCGAGGACGACGAGGAGGCCGAGGAGGTGCTCGCCACCGGCAGCATGCACGCCAAGGCCGAGATGCTGGCCGAGAAGGTGGTCGAGAAGGTCATCGTCAAGGAACTCGTCCGCAGCCACCGCGAGAAGCTGCCCGAGCGGCGCAAGGGCTACACGCAAAAGGCCATCGTCGGCGGGCACAAGGTCTACCTGCGCACCGGCGAATACGAGGACGGCGCGCTCGGCGAGATCTTCATCGACATGCACAAGGAAGGCGCCGGCTTCCGCGCGATGATGAACAATTTCGCCATCGCGGTGTCGGTCGGGCTGCAATACGGCGTGCCGCTCGAGGAGTTCGTCGAGGCCTTCACCTTCACCCGGTTCGAGCCGGCGGGGATGGTCCAGGGCAACGACTCGATCAAGAACGCCACCTCGATCCTCGACTACATCTTCCGGGAACTGGCGGTCAGCTATCTCGACCGCACGGACCTGGCGCATGTGAAGCCGAACGGCCAAAGCTTCGACGAGCTTGGCCGGGGCGACGAGGAAGGCAAGCCGAACGTGGCCGAGGTCACCGACACGGCCGCGAGCCAGTCGCTGGAATGGCTCAAGCAGGTCTCTTCGACCGGGTATCTCCGCAAGCGGCTGCCGCAGGAACTGGTGGTGCACCAGGGCGGGCTGACCGCCACCGGCAGCGCCGCGGCCGTCGAGGCGATCGCCGCCACGGAAACCTACGAGGCGGTGCAGACCTACGAGAGCACCTCGCAGGCCATGGACGCCCGCACCAAGGCGCGCATGCAGGGCTACGAGGGCGATCCCTGCGGCGAATGCGGCAACTACACGCTGGTGCGCAACGGCACCTGCATGAAGTGCAACACCTGCGGCGGCACGAGCGGCTGCAGCTGAGGGTCACCCCCTCCGGTCCCCGCCGCGGGGCCGGGGGAGGGGTTCCGGGGCGGGTGCGCTCGCCCTAGACGCGGTTCAGGCCGCAGGCAGAAACCGAGCGGTATGAATTATGAGCCTGGACAGCGAAACTCCGGGGGGCACGTTGCCCCCCGTTTTTCTTTTCAGGCCAATACCCTGAAGGCTATTCTTCGCGTCCGTAGGCCTTGAGCCGCGCATGCAGCGCATGGGCGTCGCCATGCCCGTGTTCCAGCGCGTAGACATAGGCATAGGTGTAGAAGAAGCACGCCGCGTCGATCTCGGCCCGGGCCTCGGCCCGGCGGCCGGCCTCGAAATACAGCGTCACCAGCGCCTCGGCATCGCCGGTCGCGTGGGCGGCGAGGAGCGCCGCCTCGAGGCGCCGGTTCTCGGGGCTCATTCCGCCGCCAGGCCCTTGTTGCGGGCAGCGGTCACGTGGCGCGCGACCCAGGCGTGGAAATTATGGGTGGGCCCGTCCATCACCGGCGAGAAGCGTCCGCCGTCGAAGCCGGCGCCGTGCCGGCCGCGCTGCATGCCCTCGACCACGAAGACATCCTCCTCGAAGACGGTCTTCCAGAGGGCGGCGTTCTGCGCGCGCAGCTCCGGGTCGGTGTCGGGCGCCGGATAGTAGAGCGCGACATGCTCCTCGGTCCGTTCCAGCCCCTTGGGCTCGAGGATGATCGCGAAAGCGTGGTCACGATGCACCCCGAAGAGCACGTTGGGATAAAAGGCGATGTATTCCGCGCCCTCGTTCCATTTCTCCGACAGGCCGGCGAAATCGGGGAAGGTGCCGCCATCGGCGCCCCGGAACTGGCGGTAGACCAGCGTGCCCTGGCCGGAATAGGCGCCGGGCACCTCGATGTTGTAGTGATCCTCCAGCCGCGAATAGCTGTTCAGGCCGGGATGCACCCAGGGCAGGTGGTAGGACTCGCAATAGTTCTCGACGGCGAGCTTCCAATTGGTCGCGACGTCGAGGGTGAAGGCCGACTCCGGCCCGCCGAAATACAGCGGCTGGTCGAACTCGGCCCAGCGGGCCATGACGTCGGCGGCGTATTCCGCGAAGTCGGGGGCATCGCCCGAGACGTTGACGAAGACCACGTCGCGCCAGACATGGGCGCGCACCTCGATCAGGCCCAGCGTGTCGCGATCCACGGCCTCGTGGGTGTTCCGGCCCGGCCCGCCCACATGGGGGGTGGCGACCAGCCGGCCGTCGAGACCGTAGCACCAGCTGTGATAGGGGCAGCGGATCATGCCGCGCAGGCGGCCGGGCTTCTCGACCAGGATCATGCCGCGGTGCCGGCAGGTGTTCTGGAAGACCCGCACCGCGCCGGCGCGATCGCGCACCATCACCAGCGGGTAGCCCAGGAAATCGACCGGGAAGGCGTCGCCCGGCTCGGGCACGTCCTTGGCAAAGCCGATCCCGGCCCAGGTGCCGTAGAGCACGGCGTCACGCTCTTCGGCGAAGACGGCGGGATCGACGTAATGCGCGTTGGGCAGGCCGCGGGCCTCGGCCACGGGGCGGTGAACCGCGGACAGGTCGGTGACGATGTCGGTCATGGCGGCACTCCTTGCGGGGTCTGTCCCGCCAGAGTAGACAGGCGCTGCCATGCCGGACCGCCCGTCTGCGACCGCTCACCCGACCGGCTGCGACATCTCGGCGCGCCGGGCGCGCGGCGCCGGCGCCGGTTCCTAGCGCACGGGTTCGTCGGGGCGCAGCAGGTCGAGCTCCACCTGGGTCAGGTCGCCGCGGGTCCTGTAGCCGGACTTGCGGGCGGCGGGCAGGGCGTCGGACACGGCCCGGCCCAGGTATTCCAGCATGATACGGCCGACGGTCAGACCGGCATCGGACTCGGGTACCGCGCGGGTTCTGAAGCCGTGCCAGCAGCGTTTCCGCTGCGGGGAAACGCGCTGGATATAGGTGAAATCCGCGGAAGAGGCCCCGCGGCGCACGGCGAATACCGCAAGGCCCGCGCCCTGGCGCGTGACGAAGCCGCGGCTTTCATGCGCCCCCCCGGCATACCCGATCCCGAGATGGGCCATCGCCGAACGCGGAATGTAGCCGCGCATGAAGGTCACGCCGCCACGGCGGTACACGTAAGCGATCCCGACGAGGAATTTTCCCTCCGCCAGGCTGCTTGGGAAGACGTAGCGGAAGAACCCGTTCGGCAGCAGGTCCTCGGGAACGGTCGCCATCCCGGTCGACAGGAAACTGTCCAGTTCGGGATGCGACAGGAAGCCGGTCGCCGGCTGCCTGATCAGCTCCACCGGTTCCAGCAGGATTCGGGCGTCAACCTCGAAATGGTTGCAGATGCGGGCGAGGATGTCGGGCCGCGGAAAGCTCTCGCCCGACAGGTAGCGGTTGAACTGGGTGCGATTGATGCCGAGCTGCCGGCACAATCCCGAAACGGAAATGCCCTTCTCCGCGATTAGATCCTTGAGGTTCCTGCCAAAAATGGCCCGCTGCCGGGCAGGCGTATTACGACCGGGACGGTCCAGCTCGACTTTTTTCATTGTTACCCACTCGCCCCTAACCCGGGAAAGGGTAGTTAACGCGTTACCCCTGAACCACGCGGGTTTTGTGTCAGGCAGCCCCGGAATGACGCCAATGAGCATCAGCCGGCCTGAACTTTTCGCGGAAAAAAACGTGTGGTGACACAACCGGTTGCGCCTGCTGTTCTTGAAAACGCAACCCTTTAAAAGGTTAGCTCGAGGCTACCATTACAGTACCACGTAACGAGTAAAAAGGTTGCATAATGAGTATCGAAAGAGTTTACGGCATCGTTTTATGGCGCGATGCCGCGGACGGCTCCGCGGTGATCTGGTGCGACGATCAGGCCGAACTTGCCTTTCTCGACGGCGCCCGTGAAGGCGGCAGCTGCAAGCGCACCGGGGTGGCGCTGGCCTCGGGAGACCTCATTCTCTTTGCGCTCCACGAGGAGGGTGACGTCCGCCGGGCGCGCGCGGCGGAACTGGTCAACCGCGACGGCATGCCCCGGCTGGTCGAGATGCTGAAGCTCGAGGCCGCGGCCCTGACCCACGGCGTCGAGCCCGCGGGCGGCCTGGCGCAGCCGGGCGCGGCCGGGCGGCCGCGCCTGGTCTGACCGGGGTTCAGGCGGCGGTGCCGCGCGACATCGCCGCCACGCCTGTCCGCGCGATTTCCACCAGCCCGAGCGGGCGCATCAGCTCGGCGAAGGCGTCGATCTTGTCGGTGGTGCCGGTCATCTCGAAAACGAAGCTCTCGAGCGTGGAATCGACCACGTTGGCGCGGAAGATATCGGCCAGCCGCAGCGCCTCGACGCGCTTCTCGCCGGTATTGGCCACCTTGATCAGCGCCAGTTCGCGCTCGACCGCGGGGCCTTCGACGGTCAGGTCGTGGACGTCGTAGACCGGGATCATCCGGCCCAGCTGCGCCTTGATCTGCTCGATCACCGCCGGGGTGCCGGTGGTCACCACAGTGATCCGCGAGCGATGGCCCTCGTGGTCGACCTCGGCCACGGTGAGGCTCTCGATGTTGTAGCCCCGGCCGGAAAACAGCCCGATCACGCGGGCCAGGACGCCGGCCTCGTTATCGACGATCACCGCCAGGGTGTGGGTCTCCATCACCTCGGCATTCGGGTCGCGCAGGTCGTAGGCGGAATGCTTCGACGTGCCTTTCTTGATCTTCAGCGCTGACATGGGCCTTCTTCTTCTCTTCGGAAACCGGGTCGGGGCAGGGGGCGCCCGGCGCCCCCCGGGTTAGAGTCAGACCAGCACCGCGCCGCCTTGCTGAATGGCGTCCTTGGTGCTGGCATCGCCAAGCAGCATCTTGTTGTGCGGCTCGCCGCTGGGGATCATCGGGAAGCAGTTCTCGTGCTTTTCGACCAGGCAGTCGAAGATCACCGGGCCGTCATACTCCAGCATTTCCTGGATCGCATCGTCGAGATCGGCCGGATCCTTGACCATGATCCCCTTGCAGCCGAAGGCCTCGGCCAGCTTGACGAAATCGGGCAGCGCCTCGGACCAGCTGTGGGAATAGCGCTCGCCGTGCAGCAGTTCCTGCCACTGGCGCACCATGCCGAGGCGCTCGTTGTTCAGGATGAACTGCTTGACCGGCAGGCGGTACTGCACCGCGGTGCCCATCTCCTGCATGTTCATGAGCCAGGACGCCTCGCCGGCGACGTTGATGACCAGCGCGTCGGGATGCGCCACCTGCACGCCGACGGAGGCCGGCAGGCCGTAGCCCATCGTTCCCAGCCCGCCCGACGTCATCCAGCGGTTCGGATCCTCGAAGCCCATGAACTGCGCGGCCCACATCTGGTGCTGGCCGACCTCGGTGGTGACGTAGCGGTTATGGCCGCGGGTCAGGGCTTCCAGCCGTTCGAGCGCGTATTGCGGCTTGATGGCCTGCTTGGAGGGCTTGTAGTAGAGGCAGTTGACGGATTTCCACTCGGCGATCTGCTTCCACCACTTCTCCAGCCCGGCCTGCGCGGTCTTGCGCCCGCGCGATTTCCAGACCCGCAGCAAATCCTCGAGCACGTGGCCCACGTCGCCGATGATCGGCAGGTCGACATGGATCGACTTATTGATCGAGGAGGGGTCGATGTCGATATGCGCCTTGCGCGACTTCGGGCTGAAATCCGCGATGCGCCCGGTGATCCGGTCGTCGAAGCGCGCGCCGATATTGATCATCAGGTCGCAGCCATGCATGGCGAGGTTGGCCTCGTAGGTGCCGTGCATCCCCAGCATGCCGAGCCAGGACTTGCCGCTGGCCGGGTAGGCGCCGAGTCCCATCAGCGTCGAGGTGATCGGGAAGCCCGTCGCGTCGACCAGTTCGCGCAGGAGCTGGCTGGCCGCGGTCCCGGAATTGATGACGCCGCCGCCGGAATAGATGATCGGGCGCTCTGCGCTCTCGATCATCTCGACGAGCTGGGTGATGGCGTCGATATCGCCCTTCACCTGCGGGTTGTAGTGCCCGAGATTGGCCTGTTGCGGCGGCGTGTAGGTGCCCTGGGCGAACTGCACGTCCTTGGGCAGGTCCACCACCACCGGGCCGGGGCGGCCGTTCGTCGCCACCTGGAAGGCCTGGTGGATCGTCTCGGACACCTTCGCCGGGTCCTTCACCAGCCAGTTGTGCTTGGTGCAGGGGCGGGTGATGCCGACGGTGTCGGCCTCCTGGAAGGCGTCGTTGCCGATCATGAAGGTGGGCACCTGGCCGGTCAGGACGACCAGCGGGATGGAGTCCATCAGCGCGTCGGTGATGCCGGTGACGGCGTTGGTCGCCCCCGGACCCGAGGTGACGAGGACGACGCCCGGCTTGCCGGTCGAGCGGGCATAGCCCTCGGCGGCGTGGACCGCGCCCTGCTCGTGGCGGACGAGGATGTGGCGGATGTCGTTTTGCTGGAAGATCTCGTCATAGATCGGAAGTACCGCACCGCCCGGATAGCCGAATACGACGTCCACACCCTGATCCCTCAGGGCCTGAACCACCATCTGTGCGCCGGTCATCTGACGAGTCATCTTCCTGGTCTCCGTGTTGTCGAACCCGCAAAAAAAAGCCCCCGAAACCGGACGGGGGCGCATGGGGAATGACCGGTGGATCTACCGATCCGGTCCCATGCGCCACGCGTCTACGATTACGACGGTCTTGGTCATCGCGGTCTCCTTGCGTGCGGCGGAACCTATGGCGCGGGGCGGGGGGCGTCAACCGCATTTTTTACCGGAAATGTCGGCATGGAGCCGCCTTGCGAAAGAAAATTACAAATATCGCTCAGAGATCGACACTGGTGCCCTGCAGCACGCCGTGTTCGAGCGCATAGCGCGTCAGCCCGGCGGTCGAGGAGATGCCCAGCTTGCGCTTGATGTTCTTTCGGTGGGTCTCGACCGTGCGCACGGAAATCTCCAGCGCCAGGGCGACCGCCTTGTTGGACTTGCCCTGTGCCAGTTCCAGCAGGATCGTCTGCTCGCGGCTGGTGAGCGGCTCGCGCCCGTCGGCGGTGCCGGGGGTCAGCCGCGATTCCGCGCCCGTGCAGAGATACTGCGCGCCCCCATGCACGGTCAGGATCGCGGTCCGGATCTCCTCGGTGGGCACGTCCTTCAGCACGTAGCCGCGCGCGCCGTGGCGCAGGGCGGTCGAAATGTATTCGGGGCTGTCATGCATCGACAGGATCAGCACCCGGGTTTCCGGCCGGCGCTCGAGGATGATTTCCGTCGCCGACAGCCCGCCGACATTCGGCATGTTGAGATCCAGCAGGATCACGTCCGGCGCGAGCGCCTCGAAGCGGTCGATCACCTCCTGGCCCGAGGACAGGGCGCCCACCACCTGGATGTCGTCGAAGGTCTCCAGCACGGCGCGGATGCCGTCGACCACCATCGGGTGATCGTCTGCGATGAGCACGCGGATCGGGGTCATTCGGCGGGCACCTTCCTGGTCTGTTCGGGCGGAAGCATGTGGGTCAGCGGCACCTGCGCCTCGATGGTCGTCCCCGAGGCGGTGCTGAGGATACGCAGCGTGCCGCCCAGGCGTTCCATGCGCTCCTGCATGTTGCGGATGCCGAGCCCGGTTCCCGCGGCGCGCGCCTCGGGGGCAATGCCGCGGCCGTCGTCGCTGATCCGCAGCGTGGCCCCGGACGAATGCCCGAACACCTCCAGCGACACCTGGCTGGCCTCCGAGTGGCGTTCGACATTGGTCAGCGCTTCCTGCGCGATCCGGTAAAGCGCGATCTTGGCATCCTTATCGAGGCGGTTGCGGAAAACCACGGTCTTGAAATGCGTCCTGACCCCGGTGCGACGCTCGAACTCGTCGGTCAGCGTCTGCAGCGCCGGCCCGAGGCCCAGGTCGTCGAGCACGCCCGGGCGCAGGTCACGGCTGATGCGGCGGACTTCCTGGATGGCGCCGTTGAGGCCCTCGATGGACTTGCCGATGTTTTCCGAGGCGCGGGCATCGCCGGCCATGACCCGGCGCGCCGCCAGTTCGAGCGCGTAGCGCACCGCCACGAGGATCTGGCTGATACTGTCGTGAAGTTCCCGCGCGACGCGACCGCGTTCCTCCTCCTGGGTGTCGAAGATCCGCTGCGTGAGTTCCTTGAGCTTGGCGTCGGCCAGCCGGCGCTCGCGGATATTGAGGAAGATCCCGGTCAGAAAGACCAGCAGCAGCGCCCCGAAGGCGATCGCCCCGATCCAGAGGAAGGTGCGCTGCACCCGCGCCTCGGTCGTGGCGCGCGCCGCGGCGACGCCGTCGAGCACGTCGTCTATGAACACACCGGTGCCGATCGCCCAGCGCCAGTCCTGCAGCCCGGTCACATAGGTGATCATGCGCGCCGTCTCGCCGGTCGAGGGCTTTTCCCAGAGATAGCTGTGATAGCCGCCGCCCATCCGGGCCAGCTCGATCAGGCGGTCGGTGACCGGCGTGCCTTCGACGTCGCGCAGCCCGGCCCAGTTGCGGTTGATCAACCCGGTCTGGCGCGGCGCGACGAGATTCGTCCCGTCATAGTCGAAGACGAAGAAATAGCCGTCATTGCCGTAGGTCATCGACGACAGGGTCTGGGTGGCCTTCAGCTTGGCCGCCGCATCGTCGGGCAGGGCGGGACCGTAGACGTCGTAGAAGGACTTCTTGGCGATGGTGAGGTAGTTTCTCAGTTCGGCCTTCTTCGCGTCGATCAGCTGGCTCTCGAGCGCGGCGATCTCGCGTTCGGACAACGCGCGCGACTGGTGGGCGACCAGAAGCGCGATGGCCGCGACGGCGACGACCAGCGGCACGGTGGCCAGCACGAAGATTTTCTGGCCATAGCTCAGCCGGTACGCGCGGCGCATAGAACGTATCCTCGGGTTCATCCCCCCATCCCCAGTGACGCCCCGCAGGACGCCAGCGCAGCATGCGAAATCGGTCCGGCCGCGTCAATCTCGGCCCGGCCGGGCGGGTTCCGCGACGTGAAGGGCGGTCCTGTCGCAGCTTCTACGGGTTACTAGGTATTCCCATAGGCGCGGGGCCACGCTAGGTTCCGCCGCACTGTCCGATCCGCCCGGGCGTACGCCGGGCTTCAAATGGGAGGAATGAAATGGATCGTCGCTCTTTTCTTAGAACGTCCGCGCTCGGCGGTACGGCGGCCGCGGCCTCGTCGCTGGCCGCCCCGGCCTATGCCCAGGGCAAGCGGACCCTGACCATGGTGACCACCTGGCCCCGCGGTCTCGCCGGCGTGTGGGACTCGGTCGAGCGTGTGGTCAACAACGTCAATGACATCACCGATGGTCAGCTGACCATCGACGCCAAGGGCGCTGGCGAACTCGTCGGCGCGCTGGAAGTGTTCGACGCCGTGACGGCCGGCCAGGCGGACATGTATCACGGGGCCGACTACTACTTCGTCGGCCAGCACCCGGCCTTTGCCTATTTCACCGCGGTGCCCTTCGGCATGACCGCGCCCGAGATCATGACCTGGTATTACGGCGGCGAGGGCAAGGACCTTCACCACGAACTGGGCGAGATCTTCGGCCTGCGCAGCTTCATCGCCGGCCAGACCGGCGCCCAGGGTGGCGGCTGGTTCCGCAGCCCGGTGCAGTCGGCCGACGACTTCAAGGGCCTCAAGTTCCGCATGCCGGGCCTCGGCGGCCAGGCGCTGTCCCGGCTGGGCGCCAGCGTCCAGGTGATTCCGGGCGGTGAGATCTACCAGGCCCTGTCGACCGGCGCGCTCGACGCGACCGAATGGATCGGCCCCTGGTCGGACGAGAAGCTGGGCCTGCAGGAGGTCTGCGACCACTACTATCCCGCCGGCTTCCACGAGCCGGGCGCGGCGCTGTCGGTGGCCTGCAACCTCGAGGTCTTCAACAGCCTCACCCCGGCGCAGCAGCGCGCGATCGAGGTGGCCTCGGCCGATGCGCACCAGCACAACTACTCGGTCTTCATCGCCAATAACGGTCCGGCGCTGCAGCGCCTGATCTCGGGCGGCGCCCAGATCCAGGAGTTCTCGGCGGACATCTGGAACGCCTTCGGCAACGCCTCGATGGAAGTGCTGAACGGCTTCATGGACGACGAGATCTTCGCCAAGATCCACAACTCGGCCCAGGCCTCGCTGCGCGAATCCTCGCAGTGGCTGGCCCAGTCGGACAGCGCCTACAGCCAGCAGCGCAACCGCGTGCTGTCGGAGATGTAAGGCCAGGGCCTACAGCCTTGAAAATAAATGGGATTGCGCGCGGTACCCGTGCGCAATCCCTTGCTGCGAGGAGTGACCGACCATGCTGGACGCGCTTTGGTGGCTGGCTCAGAACATCGCGCTCGGCTTCTGGAACATCGGCTATGCGCTGACCCATCCGGCGAGCTGGCTCAACTGGTCCGACGGCGAGGCGCTGATGCGCTTCATCTATTACGGCGGGTCGGTCGAGTTTTTCTTCGCGGTACTCGACCTGGTCCTCGTGGTCACCGTGGCGGGGGTCTTCTACCGCCGGTTTCTCTGGGGCGTCGTGGTCGGGCTCGAGGGCGTGGCAAACGGCGTCGGGCGGCTGTTCGCCTGGGCCGGGCTTCTGATGGTGCTCCAGCAGATCATCGTGGTGTTCCTGCAGTCGGTGTTCCGCCTGGGCGAGATCACGATCAATCCGCTTGGGCTGGGGTTCACGCAGTCGGTCGGGTGGTTCTCGGAAGAACTCAAGCTTTACAACGCGATGGTGGTGGCGTTGTGCGTCTCCTACACCTTCGTGCAAAAGGGCCATGTGCGCGTCGACCTCGTCTATTCGGCGATCAGCCACCGCGCCAAGCGCGTGGTGGACATGTTCGGCGCGCTCTTCTTCATGATGCCCGTCGCGGTGCTGGTCTGGATGTATGCCTGGTTCTTCATGTGGCGCCACCTGATCACGCCCAAGGTATCGGCCAGCGACCAGCTGGAACTGATGCTGCGGAAGTCGCGGATCGTGAAATGGAACGTCGAGACGATCGGCTTCTCGCCGAACGGGTTCGACGGCTACTTCCTGTTCAAGGTTCTGATGGTCGCCTTCACCGGCCTCGTCTTCCTGCAGGCCCTCGCGTTCTTCTACCGCTCCTTCCTCGAATTCGTCGAAGGCGAGGAGAGCGCCGACAAATATCTGGACAAGGACGGCGTCGAAGAGGGCGAAGACGCCTACGCCGGCAACGAGATCTAAGGGCGGGATACCATGCTTTTCGGACTGGACGGCGTCGAAGTCGGTCTCCTTATCGTTTTCCTGCTCCTCTTCGGGGGCATCCTGACCGGCTTCCCGGTCGCCTTCGCGATCGCCGGGTCGGGCGCGATTTCCTTCGCCATCATCGCGGCGCTGGATTCGGCGGGCATCCTGAGCCACGAGGCCATCGACACCGCGTCGCAGGCCTATAGCGACCTGGTGGCGACGGGCGTACCGCCGATAGACATCTCGCATTTCCGATACCCGGACTTGCCCACGGTGCAGCAGCCGCTCTTCCCGGGCGGCTGGGAGCAGGCCCTGAACCGGAACCTCTCCTTCATCGTGAACCGCATGAACGAGCGCGTCTTCGCGGGCGCCTCGATCGAGACGCTGCTCGCGGTGCTGATGTTCGTGATGATGGGCATCGTGCTGGAGCGGTCCAAGATCGCCGAGGATCTGCTCACGACCATGGCCCGCGTCTTCGGCCCGCTGCCGGGCGGCCTGGCGGTGTCGGTCGTGGTCGTGGGCGCGTTCCTCGCGGCCTCCACCGGGATCGTGGGCGCCACCGTCGTGACCATGGGCCTGCTGTCGCTGCCGACGATGCTGCGCAACAACTACAGCCCCGAACTGGCGACCGGCGTCATCTCGGCCAGCGGCACGCTGGGGCAGATCATCCCGCCCTCGATCGTGATCGTCCTGCTGGGCACGCTTGCCGGCGATATCTATGCCACCGCGCAGGAACAGCGCGCGCAGTCGCTCGGCTGCACCGACGCGCTGACCTACCTGGGCGAGGCCGCGGTCGTCTCGGTCGGGACGCTCTTCCAGGCGGCGATCTTGCCCGGCGTGCTGCTGGCGGCACTCTATGCGGCGTACGCCTTCGGCTTCGCGGTCTTCAACCCGTCCAAGGCGCCGCCGGTCCAGCTGGACGCCGATACCGGCGAGGTCATCACCCGCCAGGAGGGGCTGACCTGGTTCCTCGCCATTCCGGTGCTGATCGTGGGCGGGGCCTTCATGCTGGGCATGGGCGGCCTGGCGGGCAGCCAGGACCTGACCGTGCGCAGCTATTCCGAGGTCGCCGACACGCCCGATCTGCGCACCAACGTCTCGCCGCGCTGCCAGGAAGCGATGATCGAGCTTCACGGCCAGGAGGCCTGGGACGCCTCGGTGCAGCGCGCCGACGAAATCGCCGCCGCCGGCGGCGTCGAGGAATCGCACCAGCTGAGCGAGGAAGAACTGGTCGAGGCCCGCGCCGCCAAGCTGGAAAGCATCAACCCGATCGGCAATGGCCTGTTGACCTTCTTCGTGCTGGCCGGGCTGCTGCTGGCGATCGCGCGCGGCGTCGCGCCCACCGACGATACCCGCCCCCTGATCATCGGGGCCGGGGGCATCCTGCTGGGGCTCGTGGTCGACGCGCTCTTCATCTCGCCGCTGACGACACCGGGCGTGACCTTCCTTATCCTGATCCCGGCGCTGGCGATGATCTTCTACGGCGGCCGCCACGCGGCCGAACGCCTGGCGCGCAACGACCTGATCCGGGTGGTTTTCCCGCCGCTGGTGCTGATCGTCGCGGTGCTGGGCTCGATCCTGGGCGGCATCACCAACCCGACCCCGGCGGCGGCGCTCGGCGCGGGCGGTGCGATTATGCTCGCCGCCTATCGCAAGCTCCAGGACGAGGGCCGGTCCGGCACCATCATCATGCGCGCGGCCATGGCCATCGCGGTGATGCTGGTGATCGGCGCGAATTTCGACCTCCGGATCGCGCGCGAGGATGTCGGGCTCGAGGACTGGATCGCCTATCTGGTCGGCTTCGGCGCCTTCTACTTCGCGATGTACGGCATCCTCTACAGCTGCTGGGTGCTGTTCCGGGGCGGGGTGCTGACACCGGTGGTGCGCGAGACCGCCAAGGTGACCAGCATGGTCTTCACCATCCTGATCGGCTCGCAGCTGCTGAACCTGGTGGTGATCTCCTTCGGGGGCGAGCACTACATCCAGAACTTCCTGCGCAGCTTCGACGACGAGCACAAGGTGTTCCTGATCGTCATGCTGGTGCTGTTCCTGCTCGGTTTCGTGCTGGACTTCCTCGAGATCATCTACATCGTCATCCCGATCGTGGGGCCGGTCATCTATGGCGGCGATTTCGACCCGAAATGGGTGACGATCATGATCGCGGTGAACCTGCAGACCAGCTTCCTGACGCCCCCCTTCGGCTTCGCGCTGTTCTACCTGCGCGGCGTCGCCCCGCCTGAGGTGACGACCGGCCATATCTACCGCGGCGTTGCACCCTTCGTGCTGATCCAGGTGATCGGCCTTGCGCTCCTGTGGTTCTTCCCCGAGGTGGTGACCATCGTGCCGAGCCTGATGCCCACGGGCTGACGGGGCGGCCACGGACGGCGGACAGGGCGGGCCGGCCGGGCCCGCCCTGCGTCTGTCAGGGATTTTCCTGGCGGTCTTCCGCGGCGGTCAGCCGGTCTCGCCCCGGGGCGCGCGGGTGTCTGGCAGGCTGATATTGGCGACCTGCTCGACGATCGGATCGACCGACAGCGGATGCGCCTCGGCGGCGTGATCGGAGGGATCGCCGATATCCTGCCAGACCCCGTCCTTGTAGATCTCCAGCGCCGAGAACTTCGCCTTGTAGGCCATCTTGGGGCTGCCCGGCACCCAGTAGCCGAGATAGACATAGGGCAGGCCGGCCTCGCGTGCGATCTCGATATGGTCGAGGATCACATATGTTCCGAGCGACCGCTGCGCGGCGTCCGGGTCGAAGAAGGAATAGACCATCGACAGCCCGTCATCGAGCAGGTCGGTCAGGCAGACCGCGGTGAGCGCGTCCTCGGCGCCCTCCGGGTCCGGGGCGAGGTATTCCACCACGCGCGAGCGCACCGGCGTCTCCTCGATCATCGCGGCGAACTCGAAGATATCCATGTCGGCCATGCCGCCATCGGCGTGCCGCGCATCGAGATAGCGGCGGAAGAGGTCGTATTGCCGTTCGGTCGCCCAGGGCGACGTGGCATTGCGCCGGAGCGCGCGGTTCCGGCTGAGTGCCCGGCGCTGGTTCCGGGACGGCTTGAAATCGGCCACCCGCACCCGGGCGCTGAGACAGGCGGAACATTCCGCGCAGGACGGCCGGTAGAGCACGTTCTGCGAGCGCCGGAAGCCCTGCTTGGACAGCGCATCGTTCAGCGTCCCCGCATGATCGCCATGCAGGGCCGTGAACAGCTTCCGCTCCATCCGCCCGTCGAGATAGGGGCAGGGCTGCGGGGCCGTGACGTAAAACTGTGGAGCTACCGGAAGCGTGTGCCGCATATCCGCCGTCACCCTGTTCTTAACAGGCCGAGCCTAGCAAGGCCGAATCGCACCAACAACAGTTTTCGGACCGGTTCAGAACCGTTCGGCCGGGCGATTGATCGCGGTGGTGCCGAGCAGCATGTCGTGCAGGCCCTGGCCGCGTGCGGTCGTAAGCATCATGACGATCCCGACGACCTGGGGCAGCACGAACCCGGCGATCACGCTGTAGGCGAGGGTATGAAGCGCTGCCATTCCGGCATCCAGCCGGTCGCCGCGATGGGTGCGAATCTCGATCGCGACCAGCCGCATGCCGGGGGTCGCGGAATCGCGGGCCAGGAAGAAGATGCGATATGCGAGATGCACGGCGAGAAAGATCGCCGGGAAGATGAAGACCGTCACGAACAGCGTCGCCGCCACGATCAGAAGCGTGGCGAGCGTGACCAGGATCGTGTCCACGAGCCAGGCCAACAGGCGCTTGAACGGCACGCCGTCATAGAATTCCGGGCTGCGGTCGGGGTCGGGCAGCCCCCAGAGGGCATCATCGATCATGGCGCTCATCTAGGTGATCGGAACGGGGAATGGAAGGGCCGCCCGCGGGCGGCCCGGTCCGGGTTCAGCTTTCGGCCGGCGCGGCCTCGGCGCCGTCGCGGGCCTTGCGGGCGCGTTCGTCCATGAACTGGTCGAACTCGGACTTGTCCTTGGCCTCGCGGAGGCGGGCCAGGAACTCCTCGAAGGCCTTCTGTTCTTCCTCGAGCCGGCGCAGCGTTTCCGCCTTGTAGCTGTCGAAGGCGGTGTTGCCGGTGGGGGTAAAGCCGTGGCGGCGCGCTTTCCAGCCGCGTTCGGCGCGGGTCGAACATCCGTTGAACATGCGTTTGCTCCAGATCATGTAAGCGAGAAGGGCAAGGCCGATGGGCCAAAAGAAAATGAAGCCCAGAACCATGGCGGCGATCCATGCGCCCTTGCCGCGCTGATCGAGCCAGGATTCGGCCTGTGACGGCCAGGTGGCGACGGAACTCATCGGGGTCTCCTGTGGTTGCCAGTTCATGTGAATGTAAATCACATTTACATACTTGGGGCTGGCGAAGCCGGGCGCAAGGGGGAAGGGTGAAAATTTTCGTTGCCAAGACGGGCGCGTCGTCCAGGCCCCTGATTTACCGCGGTAATATTTCCGAACTATTCGTCCGGCGGAACCAGCCCGAGACCGCGCAGATAGATCCCGATGCCGGTTTCGAGCAGATCCTCGGGCGAGAAGGGACCGCGGGCGCCCGGTGCGCCGCGCGCGAAAAGCTCGACCACCCCGTGGCTCATCGCCCAGATATGGGCGCTGAACATCGAGGCCGGCGGGCGCCGGTCCGGGGGAATATGCTCCGACAATGCCTCGGCCGCGCGCGACAGCACCCCGTGGGCACGGTTGGCGGCCAGCGCCAGGTCCGGCGTGGCGTTGATCGAGATGCCGCTCTCGAACATGGCGATGTAGTGGCCGGGATAGCGCCGCGCGAAGGCCAGATAGGCCCGGCCCGTCGCCTCGAAGGCCTTGAGCGCCGAGGGCTGGCCGCTGTCATAGGCATAGTCCATGAGATCCGCGAAGATCTCGAACCCCTGCCGGGCGGCTTCCGCGATGAGATCCTCGCGCCCCTTGAAATGGCGGTAGGGGGCCGCCGCCGAGACACCGGCGCGTTTCGCGGCCTCGGCCATGGTAAAACCCTGCGGCCCCTTCTCCTCGATCAGCGCCAGCGTGGCGTCGACCAGCGCCTGGCGGAGATTGCCGTGGTGATAGCCCCGCTTAGCCATTCCAGATCTCGGGCCCCCCGCAGATCAAGGGGTCGGGAATACCGACCGCGTCGCGATCCTTGCGGCTGTAGTCGACCGCCGAGAGGATGCGGCGGATCACGGCCAGCCGCGCGCGTTTCTTGTCATCGCCGCGGATCACCGTCCACGGCGCGTGACCCGTGTGCGTGCGCAGGAAGGTGTCCGCGATCGCATCGCTGTAGGCATGCCAGAGCGGCAGGCCGCCGACGTCGATCTCCGAGATCTTCCACTGCTTCAACGGGTTCGACTCGCGCCGGAGGAACCGGCGCAGCTGCTCGGCCCGGCCCACATTGAGCCAGATCTTGATCAGAACGATCCCCTCGTCGACCAGCATGTTCTCGAACTCGGGCGCCTGGGTCAGGAAATGCTCCCGTTCCTCCGGCGTGCAAAAGCCGAAAACCGGCTCCACCACCGCGCGGTTGTACCAGCTGCGATCGAAGAGAACCATTTCGCCGCGCGCCGGCAGATGCGGGATGTAGCGCTGGAAATACCACTGCGCGCGGTCCCGGTCGGAGGGCTTGCCGAGCGCCACGAGCCGCGCGACGCGCGGATTGAGGTTCATGCGCACGCGCTTGATCGCGCCGCCCTTGCCGGCGGCGTCGCGGCCCTCGAAGATCACGGCCAGCCGGGTGCCGGAGTCCCGCACCCAGGCCTGGAGCTTCACCAGTTCCACCTGCAGCGCGTCCAGCGCGGCGCGGTAGTCCTTCTTGCCCAGCGGCGCGTCATGGGGATAGGACGGGTCGAGCAGGCCGCCGCGCGGGGTGTCGCGGATTGCCTGGCGCACCTCTTCGGGGGCCTCGTCTTCGTAATACCGTGTAATCGCGCCGTCGAATGGCAGGTCCATGGTCTTCTCCGTCGCTGTGTCGGGTCAGTATGACGTCTGCCCCGCAGAGCGCAATCCGGCCCGTTCCGCGGCCCGGTCGATGGCCGCGACGACGATGTCGGGGGTAACCTGGTGGGGCATGTGGCCCACCTGCTCGAGCCGGGTCAGGCGCGCGCCCGGCGCGGTCTCGGCCAGCGGCCCGGAATGAATGTCCAGCGGCACGGTATCGTCGGCGGTGCCGTGAACGATCTCGATCGGCATCTCCAGCCGCGCGTAATCCTGCGCCATGGCGCGCAGATGCGGCTTCACGGCGGCGACCTGGCGAACATTGGCGCGCATCGTGGCGCGACGGATCGAGAGCGGCGCGGCGATATGGTCGACATAGCCCTCGGGCAGGGACTGTGGCGCGAAGACGCCCGCGACCTGCTCGTGCAGCACCGGCTCCGGCAGGTAGGCCGTGATCAGCGGGATGGCGATCCGCCGCCCGGCCCAGGTATCGAGGTAGCGATAGAAGGGGGCAAGCTTGCCGGGCCAGGGAAAGGCCGCGCCCGCGATCGAGACCACCGCGGCGACGTCCTCCGGCGCCTCCAGTGCCCAGGCCAGCGCCACCGCGCCACCATAGCTGTGCCCGCCCAGGATGGGGGTATCGACGCCCAGCTCGGCCGCGGCGGCGCGCAGCACGCGGGCCTGCTCGCGCGGGGATTCGCCGCGGCCGTGCAAGGGGTCACTGTGGCCGAGCCCGGGGCGGTCGAACAGGATCACCCGGTAGCGGTCGGCCAGCATCTCGGTCAGGCGGAAGGTGAATTCACGTGTATTGCCACTCGCCCCGTGCAAGAGCACGAGGTCCGGCCCGGCCCCCATCACGCGGGCATGCACGGCCACGCCGTCGACGTCGATCAGGCGGCCCTGCGGCGGATAGGCGGCCTCGGCCGCGGCCTCGGCCCGCGCGGCGCGGTAATGCGTCCACGCGGCGAAGGCGAGCCCCGCCAGCAGCAGGGCCGCGATCCAGATGACGGGCTTAACGGCCAATTGCAGCCATGTCGAAGGGGGTGGACTGGTAGATCTCGTTGATCCAGTTGCCGTAGAGCAGATGCGCGTGGCTGCGCCAGCGGTTCTTCGGCGGGTTGGCGGGGTCGTCGTCCGGGAAATAGTCGCGCGGCACCCCGATCGACCGGCCCTCGCCGAGGTCGCGGTCATACTCGTCTTTCAGGGTGTGGCTGTCATATTCGAGATGGTTGAAGATGTAGAGCGCCCGGTGCGCCTTGTCCTCGACCAGGCAGGGGCCGACCTCGTCGGAGCCGAGCAGCGTCTCGAGTCCCGGCGCCGCGTCGATCTCGGCCTGGCGCATCTCGGTCCAGCGGCTGACCGGGATCAGCAGGTCGTCGGAGAAGCCGCGCAGATAGGGCGAGGCGGGCTTCAGGTTTGTGTGGCGGAAGCAGCCGAAGGCTTTTTCGGCCAGCATGTGCTTTTTCACGCCGTGGAAGTAGTTGATCATCGCCATGCCGCCCCAGCAGACCCCGAAGGTGGAGTGCACATGGGTCTGCGTCCAGTCGAAGACCTGGGTGAGCTCGTCCCAGTAAGTCACTTCGTCGAAAGGCAAATGCTCGATCGGGGCGCCGGTGATGATCAGCCCGTCGAACTTGCGCGCACGCACCTCGTGGAAGGGCTGGTAGAAGGCCTCCATGTGCTCGGCCGAGGTGTTCCGCGTCTGGTGCTCGGTCATCCGGATGAGGGTCAGTTCGATCTGCAGCGGCGTGGCGCCGATCAGCCGGGCGAACTGCGTCTCGGTCTGGATCTTCTTCGGCATCAGGTTCAGCAGCCCGATATGCAGCGGCCGGATATCCTGGCGCGCGGCGCGGCCTTCGCCCATGACCATGACGCCCTCGCGGTCGAGGACGGAATAGGCGGGCAGCTCTTCGGGCAGTCTGATCGGCATGGGTGCGGGATATCCTGAAGGAAACGTGAACCTAGGCCGGCGCGGCCCGGTCTTCAAGCGCCCGGCCGATCAGGTCGACGAATTCCTCCGCGCTGCCGAGCGCGGCGATCTCGGCGGCCTCGACGGTGACGCCCCAGTTCTCGGCCATCGCCGCGTAGCGCGGCTGCCGGTGCGCCAGCGCCTGCGAGTAGGTCCAGGTCACGAAATCGTCCGGATCGACCGCGTCTTCCGCGACACCGTTCGCGGCAAGGTACTCGGCCCATTTTTCCTCGAGGAAGTCGGGGCTGTAATACATCGGCTTCGGCGCCTTGCGGAACCGGCGCACAAGCTCCTGGGCATGGGCGTCGGTGCCCTTGATCCAGACCAGCAGAAGCGTGTCGGAGAGCGCCCGCAGCACCGCGTCGCCGGGATCGTCGGGATCGACCACCTCGCAGATCGAGCCGCCGGAATCGCAGACGAAGTTGTCGTAGCCGTACAGCTCCTTGGCGCGATCGATGAAATGCGGCGTGTCGCGCAGCGCCGCGATCTCGGCCTGGCGGTGGATCTCCTGGCGCCGCTTGTATTCCGCGAAGGGGATGCCGCCCTTGGCCGGGTCGCCGGGCTTGCCGAGGTAGGTCGAGAGCGGCGCGAGATTGTCGAAGGTGATGTTGGACTGGATGTAGACGCTGTCCGACAGCAGCAGCTCGCGCAGCAGCGGCACCTTCATCGCCTCGCGCTTGAAGTTGTCGGCGATGTGCTCGCCCATGTAGCGCGTGCCGATGCGGTAATCGATGGAATAGTGGAACCATCCGCCCGAGTCGCGCAGCATGTTGGAGACATGGGTCTTGCCCAGCCCCGACATCCCGAAGAGCAGCACCCGCTTCGCGCCTGCCGCCCGCCAGTCCGCGCCCGTCTCGTAGACCATGCCGTTGCCCCGTTTCCGCACCGTTTTTTCGACCTAGCGCAAGCCGCGCCCGCACTCAAACGAAAAGCCCCGCCGTCGGGCGGGGCTTCGAGGGTCGCGCGGGGCAGGGCCGTCAGAAGGAGAAGCCCACCTGCAGCCCGACGCCGACCGCGTGGTTGTCGTCGAAATCGCCGGCAGGCGCGATGTTCCGCGAGGCGATCTCGCTCTCGGCGTCGCCGATATCGACGTAGCGCACGCCGCCGGTGATCTTCATGTTGCCGCGGGTATAGGTCGCGCCGACGCCGATGCTGCGGAACCCGTCGGTGGGGCCGAGGTTGCCGGTATAGCCGCCCGTGGCCGGCTCGTAGCCGAGCGTCACCGCGCCCGACCAGTTCTCGTTGAAACGCCGGCCGAGCCCGAGGCTGTAGGTAATCGTGTCGTCGTCGTAGGAAATGAGCGGTGAGCGCACGAAGGTTTGGTAGGCCTGCGGGGCGATCACGAACTCCGACCATTCGACCCAGCGTGCCGAGCCGAACAGGAGCGTATCCTCTGCGATGCCGGTCTGGAAGTCGAGGTTGAGAGACTGGGGCGTTTCGATCGATGTCGTCGAAGATGTCGGCCCCAGAACGGAGGATTCCGTTGTCGGCAGCTCATGTTCGACAGGCGAGTTGTAGGTCAGCGCGACCCGGAGCGCGATGTCCGGCCGTTCGTAAGCCGCACCCACCAGGTAGCCAAGCGCACCGTCGCGCTCGCCGTTCACGGAATATGGTGCACCCGGAAAGGGAACCCCTGCGGGGGCTGTGGCAAAGGGAATATCGGCTTTTGCGCTGAGCGTCTGGTAGCGCAGACCGCCATAGACACTGAAATTCTGCGCCGTGGTATATTTCACCAGCGCGGTCAGGGCGTTACTGTCCAGCTCGGCCGTCGTTGCCTGTGCGAAATACCCCGTCCCAGCCGGGTAATCCACGTCGGCGCCGAAGGGCTGGTCGAAGATCAGCGCGGCCGAGAAGCCGTTGCCGAAGTCGTGCTTGTAGGCCGCGCCGAACTGCGTGTAGTCGCCGGTCATGTCTCCCGACGACGCCCCCGTGGCAAAGCCCACGTCTGTGCCGCTTACATCCGGCGTGACGCTGCCGAAGGACAGTTGCGCGTAGTTGCCCTCTTCGAAGATCACCCCGATCCCCTGGCCCGAACGGTCGATACCGCCCGCACTTGCCGCGGTCGCGCTTGCCGCAAGGGCGGCCATAATCACTGGTAAACGCTTCATTACTCCTCCCCTTTGTCTTGTTTTTCCGGGCCAGACTAGCCCGTTCGCCCCGTGTGCGGTCAATCTGTTACGCGGCGTCATGACGGGGGGCAAGACCGCGCCGGGTGCGCCGGCGACCCGCGTGCGGGAACGTGGCGCAGGATCCACAACTATCGCGGGATCCCGGCCCGCCGCGCGGCGCGGGTCTCGGTCAGGATGTTCAGGTAATTCGCCCCGAAGATCACCGCCGCGCCCAGGAACACAAGCGGGTCCAGCGCCTCTGCATAAAGCAGCATCGCCAGCACCGCCACCAGCGGCAGCCGCGCGAAGTCCAGCGGCATCACCACCGCCGCCGGCGCCAGCGAGAGCGCGGTCGTCAGGCAGAAATGCGCCAGCAGCCCGCCCAGGGCCACCACCGCGACCCAGGGCAGGTTGCCCGTCGAGGGCAGCGCGATGTCGCCGTCATAGCCAGCGCAGACCAGCCCCAGAACCGATTGCATCACCGTCAGCCAGAACAGGATGCAGGTTACGGTCTCGGTGCGGGTCAGGAATTTCGTCGCCAGCGCCGATCCGGCGAAGCCGAAGGCCGAGAGCATCGCCGCGACCGTGCCGGCCGTGATCGGCGCGGCGCCGGGCTGGGCCACGATCAGGATCCCGGCGAAGCCCAGCCCGGCGGCCAGCAGGCGGGTCCGCGTCATACGCTCTGCCAAGAGGAAGGGCGCGGCCAGGGCGACCCAGATCGGCTGCGAGAACTCGAAGGCGAAGACCTGCGCCAGGGGGATCGTCGCGACCGCGTAGAACCACAGGTTCTGGCCGGTGAAATGGCTGAGATTGCGGATCGTGTGAATGCCGAGACTGCGCCGCGAGACCTGGCCCAGCGTGCCTGCCGCGCGGGCCACGGCCAGCACGACCACGACCCCGATCAGAGAGCGGTAGAGCATCACCTCGAAGGTATCGAGTTCGCTGCTGAGCTCGCGCCCGGCCACGGCCATCCCCGAGAACGAGACGACGGCGCCGACCATCCACGCGGCGGCCCGGAGCGGCTGCGACTGGGTCATGGGCCTGTCTCCCGGGGCAGCCCGGTGACCGTGAAGTCGCGGCGCAGGCCGCGCGTCTCGCGCCCCCAGCGCGAGGCCGCCGTGCGGGCCTGGTGGGCATGGAAGGCGGCCGCGTCCGCGAAAAGCTCTTCCACCTCGAAGCGGGTCGGATCATCTGCCGCGCGCGCGACGTGAAAGCGCAGGCAGCCGGGCTCTGCCCGGGTCAGGCGGATATGCTCGGGCAGCAGGGCGGCCACGCGCTCGGCCTCGGCCAGGGACCGGCAGAGCAGCGCACCGCTCAGCGCAACACGGGCCATGTCCGGTCTCCGGCGCGGGCGGCCCGGACCGGGCGGATCATTCCCATTCGATCGTGCCCGGGGGCTTCGAGGTGATGTCGTAGGTCACGCGGTTGATGCCGGTGACCTCGTTGATGATCCGGTTCGCCGTCTCGCCCAGGAAGGCGTGGCTGAACGGGTAGTAATCCGCCGTCATCCCGTCGACCGATGTCACCGCGCGCAGCGCGCAGGCATAGTCGTAGGTGCGCCCGTCGCCCATGACGCCGACGGTGCGGACCGGCAGGATCGCCACATAGGCCTGCCAGATGTCGTCGTAGAGCCCGTGCTTGCGGATCTGGTCGATATAGACGGCGTCCGCGCGGCGCAGGATTTCCAGCTTGTCGCGGGTGATCTCGCCCGGGCAGCGGATGGCGAGGCCCGGCCCCGGGAAGGGATGGCGGCCGACGAAGCTGGCCGGCAGACCCAGCTCGCGGCCGAGCGCGCGCACCTCGTCCTTGAACAGCTCGCGCAGCGGCTCCACCAGCTTCAGGCCCATCTTCTCGGGCAGGCCGCCGACGTTGTGATGGCTCTTGATCGTGACCGACGGCCCGCCGGAGAAGCTGACCGACTCGATCACGTCCGGGTAGAGCGTGCCCTGCGCCAGGAACTTGGCGCCGCCCACCTCGCGGGCATGCTTGTCGAAGACGTCGATGAAGAGCCTGCCGATCGTCTTGCGCTTTTCCTCGGGGTCGGCGACGCCGTCCAGCGCGCCGAGGAAAAGCTCGGACTCGTCGGCATGGATCAGCGGGATGTTGTAGTGATCGCGGAACATGCCCACGACCTCGTCGGCCTCGCCGAGCCGCATCAGCCCGTGATCGACGAAGACGCAGGTCAGCTGGTCGCCGATCGCCTCGTGGATCAGCACCGCCGCGACCGAGGAATCGACCCCGCCCGACAGCCCGCAGATCACCTTGGCGTCGCCCACCTGTTCGCGGATCTTGCGGATCGCCTCGTCCTTGTAGGCGCCCATGGTCCAGTCGCCCCGGAACCCGGCGAGCCAGGTGAAGTTCTCGAGCAGTTTCGCGCCGTTCGGGGTGTGGTGCACCTCGGGGTGGAACTGGACGCCGTAGAAATGCCGGTCCGTGTCGGCGATGATCGCGTAGGGCGCGTTGGGCGAGGTGCCGATCACCTCGAAGCCCGGCGGGATCGCGGTGACCCGGTCGCCATGGCTCATCCAGACTTCCTCGCGGCCCTGCGCGAAGAGCCCCGAGAAGATCGAGTCGCCCCCGTGCCGGCCCGCGGGCTCCACGAAGGCCCGCCCGAATTCGCGGTGATGGCCCGATTCCACGCGCCCGCCGAGCTGCTCCATCATGACCTGCTGGCCATAGCAGATCCCCAGCACCGGGACGCCCAGCTCGAAGACCTTCTGGGGGGCGCGCGGGCTGCCCGGCTCGGTCACGCTGGACGGCCCGCCCGAGAGGATCACCGCCTTCGGCGCGACCGTCTCGAGCAGCGCGTCGGTGACCTTCTGGAAGGGATGGATTTCGCAGTAGACATTCGCCTCGCGCAGGCGTCGCGCGATCAGCTGCGTCACCTGGCTGCCGAAGTCGACGATGAGAAGGCGGTCGTGGGATCGGTCGGTCATGCAGGCGGAATAGGCCCGGGCGGGGCGACAATCAAGCGTCAAACTGGCCCCGCGCGGCGCCTTCATGTCGCTAAGGGACGTGATTGGACGGAAATCGCGCAAACCGGCGGGCGTGACTCAGGTAAATCCAAGGCCAGACGATCGCACAGCCGGGCCGCCCGGCCGAAGATAAAGGATAGCGTCATGACCGAGGCCGCAGCACGCCGTCGTTCCCGGGGAGGTGGTGGCGCCGCACGCCGCGCCGAGCGGACCGCACGCCGGATCGAGACCGTCAAGTATATCGAGCGCAACATTCCCAACCTGGATCTTCTCAACGAAGAGGCCCTCCAGATCATCGAGGCCAATGCCGAGCAGGTGCTCGAAGAGATCGGCGTCAGCTTCGTCGACAACCCGGCCGCGCTGGAACGCTGGCGCGAGGCCGGCGCCGACGTGCAGGGCGAGCGGGTGCGCCTGCCCAGGGGGCTCGCGCGCGAGCTGATCAAGACCGCGCCGGGCAGCTTCACCCAGCATGCCCGCAACCCCGAGAAAAGCGTCGTGATCGGCGGACGGAACATGGTGCTGGCGCCGGTCTACGGCCCGCCCTTCGTGCGCGACCAGGACGGCGGGCGCCGCTATGCCACGATGGAGGATTTCCGCAGCTTCGTGAAACTGGGCTACATGTCCAAATGGCTGCACCATTCCGGCGGCACGGTCTGCGAGCCGACCGACATCCCCGTGAACAAGCGTCACCTCGACATGCTCTACGCGCACATGACGCTGTCGGACAAACCCTTCATGGGCTCGGTCACCGAGCCGGTCCGCGCGGCGGACTCGGTCGAGATGGCGAAGATCCTCTTCGGGGCGGATTTCGTCGACCAGAACACGGTGATGACCTCGCTGGTCAACATCAACTCGCCGCTCACCTTCGACCACGTCATGATGGGGGCGCTGGAAACATACGCCGCCGCGAACCAGGCCTGCATCATCTCGCCCTTCATCGTGGGCGGCGCGATGGCCCCGGTCTCGGTCATGGGGACGCTGACGCAGGTGTTGGCCGAGGTGATGGCCGGCGTGGCCTACAGCCAGCTGATCCGTCCGGGCGCGCCCGCGATCTTTGGCGCCTTCGTGACCTCGATCGACATGAATTCGGGCGCGCCCACCTTCGGCACGCCGGAAGCCAGCCAGATCCTCTACGGAGCGGGGCAGCTCGCGCGGCGTCTCGGCCTGCCGTTCCGGTCGGGCGGGGCGCTCTGCGGGTCCAAGCTGCCGGACGCGCAGGCCGCCTACGAGACGGCCAACACGCTGAATGCCGCGCTGCTGGGCGGCGTGAACTTCATGCTGCATTCCTGCGGCTGGCTCGAGGGCGGGCTCGTGTCGAGCTTCGAGAAATTCGTGATGGATGCCGACCAGCTGGGGGTGCTCCACAAGCTGGCCGCCGGCGTGGCCACGGACGAGAACGCCCAGGCCATGGACGCGATACGCGAGGTCGGGCCGGGCGGGCACTACCTCGGCTGTGCCCACACCCAGGCCAATTACCAGAGCGCGTTCTGGCGAACCGAGCTGTTCGACTACAAGCCTTACGAGACCTGGTACGAGGAAGGCGCCCGCGACACGGGCGTTCTGGCGAAAGAGCGGGTCCGGCGCATGCTGTCGGACTACGAGCAGCCCGCGCTCGATCCGGCGATCGACGAGGCGCTGCGCGCCTTTGTCCAGCAGAAGAAGGACGCCGAACCCGACGCCTTTATCTGAGCCGGTCAACGGGCCGCGGCAGAAGCCGGGCTTCGGCCATGAGCGCGATCAGCAACTCGACATGGCGGGTGACGCTGTAGCCGGCGTCCCCCGCGCGGCGGGTCTGTTCGAGCAGGTCCTCCTCGACCATGAGACGGTCGAGCGCCCGCCCCGGCGGCGGCGGGGCGTCTGACCGGGTGATCCGCGCGAGATCGCGGTCACGCACGTAGTCCTCCAGTCCGAGCCGGGCGGCGCGGATCAGCAGTTTCGGCCGGCGAAGGCTGTGGAGCGCGGCGAAAAAATCGGACATAAAAATCTCCCCTGGGTTGTGATACCGGGAAGACTAGGCGCTGCCTGGGATGCTGTTGCAGCTGCCGGAAGCGCGCGTACGCAAGCTAACAGGGCGTTAACGCAGAATAAACATTTTTACGAAAATCGAAGTGGCTTAACGCCCCCGTAACCAAAGCAACCTTAGGTTGTTTCGGCTTTGGCGATGGTTTTCGTGGGGGCAGTGGGCATGCGGCAGGGTCGAACCCGGCCGGACCCCGCGTTCGGTCCGGTATTCCCGTCCTGGCTGCCGGCGGCCGCGCGGCGTTATCTCTTGCATACGAGCCTCGGTCTCTCGCTGCGTGACGTCGCGCGGGCCGAGGGCTGCCACGCCTCCACCGTGCTCCGCCAGGTGCGTCAGCTCGAGATCCGGCGCGACGATCCGCTCGTCGATGCCGTGCTTGACCGGCTGCACCGGGCACGGCCGCGCCAGGGCCCGTCCCCCCATGCAGAGGAGTGCCCCCAAATGCCCCATTCCGCCCGCATCCGCGACGTGTCCGGTGCCGCGCGCATCGACCGGGAAGCCCGCCGCATCCTGCGGCGTCTTTGCGAAACCGGCGCGTTCCTCGCGGTGGCCCCCGAGATGGACAAGGCCGTCGTGCTGCGCGAGATGCCCGATGACAGGACCACCCGCACCGCGGTGGTCGACCGCGAGATCGCGCAGGCCTTCGCGCTCAAGGACTGGATCGCCTGTTTCCGGCGCGGTCGCGTCAACGCCTACGAGATCACCGCGGCGGGCCGGGCGGCGCTGAAGCGGCTGCTGGCCGAGGACCGGCAGAAAACGGTGGCGCCGACCGGTTTCGCCGAGGCGCCCAGCCCCTATGCCGAACAGCATCGCAGCTGGGAGACGCGCGAGATCCGCGAGGAGCGCGATGGCACGCCGCGCAAGCTGCGCTACAACCTTGCGGAATCGCCCCTGACCGCGCTGGCACGGCGCAGGGACAAGGACGGAAAACCGTTCCTCCCGCCCGAACTGGTCGAGGCCGGCGAACGGCTGCGCGAGGATTTCGAACTGGCGCAGATGGGGCCGCGGATCACCCAGGACTGGGATCGGTTCCTGACCGCGGGCGCGCGGCCGAGCGCGGCGGCGGGGGCCGACGCCGCCGATGGCGGCGCGCGGTCGGCCCGGGCGCGGGTTCAGGCGGCACTGGCCGATCTCGGTCCGGGTCTCGGGGACATCGCGCTGCGCTGCTGCTGCTTCCTCGAAGGCCTGGAGACCGCCGAGAAGCGCATGGGATGGTCGGCCCGGTCCGGGAAGATCGTGCTGCGGATAGCGCTCCAGCGGCTACGCCAGCATTACGCGGCGCGCCACGGGAGCGGCGATCGTCTCATCGGTTAGCGCGAGGTTTCCGTCAGCCGCCGGCGGACATAGGTGTCGACCGCTTCCAGCATCGGGTCCATGTAGGGATCCTCGAAGAAATGCCCGGCGCCCTCGACTTCCTCGTGGGTGACGGTGATGCCTTTCTGCTCCTGCAGCTTTTCGACCAGCGCCTTGGTGTCGGCCGGCGGCGCGACGCGGTCGGCCGAGCCGTTCAGGATCAGCCCCGAGGACGGGCAGGGCGCGAGGAAGCTGAAGTCATACATGTTCGCCGGCGGCGAGACCGAGACGAACCCGGTGATCTCGGGCCGCCGCATCAGCAGCTGCATGCCGATCCACGCCCCGAAAGAGAAGCCGGCCACCCAGCAGTGCTTGGCGTTGGGGTTCATCGACTGCAGGTAGTCGAGCGCCGAGGCCGCATCGCTGAGTTCGCCCACGCCCTGGTCGTATTCGCCCTGGCTGCGGCCGACCCCGCGGAAGTTGAACCGCAGCACCGTGAAGCCCATGTTGTGAAAGGCGTAGTGAAGGTTGTAGACCACGCGGTTGTTCATCGTGCCGCCGAACTGCGGGTGCGGATGCAGCACCAGCGCGATCGGCGCGTCGCGTTCTTTCTGTGCGTGATACCGGCCTTCGAGGCGTCCCTCCGGGCCGGGGAAAATGACTTCTGGCATCGGGTCCCCTGTCTCAGGTCTGATCGGGCCCTGTGCGACCGTGAATCTTGACGGAATCGCTCAGAGAACCTAGAACTATTCTAAATTTAGGCTTGCCGCCTCCCGTCCATCGAGATTTCGGAGTTAAGCCCCGTTCGCGGCTTCGTCAACTCCAACGCAGAGCGAGACAGACATGAAACTCAGCACCAAGGGCCGATACGCGATGGTCGCGCTGACCGATCTGGCCGCGGCCGAGCCCGGCGAGCTCGTCTCGCTCTCCGCGATCTCCGACCGGCAGGACATCTCGCTGCCCTATCTCGAGCAACTGTTTGTCAAGCTGCGCCGCGCGGGGCTGGTGGAGTCGGTGCGCGGGCCGGGCGGCGGCTATCGCCTGGCGCGGATGGCCGACGCGATCCGCGTGTCGGAGGTGCTCGAGGCCGTCGACGAAACCGTGAGCGCCATGCATACCGGGGCAGGGGCCTCGGGCGGCCTGTCGGGCACGCGGGCGCAGTCTCTGACCAACCGGCTCTGGGAAAGCCTGTCGGCGCAGGTCTATGTGTTCCTCCACCAGGTCCGGCTGTCGGATATCGTGGACAACCAGCTCAAGCCCTGCCCGGCGGTGCCGGCGCTCTTCCAGGTGGTGGACGACGGATGACGGCACGGAGCTATCTCGACTGGAACGCGACCGCGCCGCTGCGCCCCGAGGCCCGCGACGCCATGATCGCGGCGATGGACGTGGTCGGCAACCCGTCCTCGGTCCATGCCGAGGGACGCGCCGCGAAGGGGCTGATGGAACGGGCCCGCGCCCAGATCGCCGAGGCCTTCGGGGCCAGCGGGGCGGATATCGTCTTTACCTCCGGCGCGACGGAGGCGGCGGCGCTGGCGCTGGCCGGGCGCGATCTCGCCGCGGCGGGCATCGAGCATGACGCGGTCGCGGCCTGGACGGCCGACGGGCTCGCGGCCGATGCCGAGGGCCGCGTCACCGTCGCCGATCCCGCGGCCAGCACGCTGCAGAAAGCCAATGGCGAAACCGGCGTCGTCCAGACCCTGCCCGCGGGACTGGCCGTGTCGGACTTCACGCAAGCCTTCGGCAAGATCCCGGTGAGCTTCGCGTGGTCGGGCGTCGAGATGGCGCTGCTCTCGGCCCACAAGCTCGGCGGCCCGAAGGGCGTCGGCGCCCTGGTGCTGCGCCAGGGGCTGGACGTCACGGCCCGGATCAGGGGCGGCGGCCAGGAAATGGGCCGCCGGTCGGGCACGGAAAACCTGATCGGCATCGCCGGTTTCGGCGCCGCCGCCGAGGCCGCGCAGCGGGAGCTGGCCGACGGCACCTGGGACCGCGTGGCCGCGCTGCGCGACCGGCTCGAGGCCCGTCTGGCAGACGCCGCACCGGACACTATCTTCCTCGGCAGGGGCGCCCAGCGCCTGCCCAACACGTCCAACTTCGCCGTACCCGGCTGGAAGGGCGAGACACAGGTGATGCAGATGGACCTGGCCGGCTTCGCGATCTCGTCGGGCGCGGCCTGTTCCAGCGGCAAGGTCAAGGCCAGCCGCGCATTGCTGGCGATGGGGCAGGACGAGACGACCGCCGCGTCGGCGATCCGGGTCTCGATGGGGCCGGAGACGACGGAAGACGAAATCATGCGCTTCGCCGATGTCTGGGAGGCGCAGTACCGCAAGCACAAGGCGCGCGCCGCCTGAGGACAGTCGAGACGCGAAACGGCCCCGACCGGGGCGCGAACAGGAGAACGGACAGGCACATGACGGCACTGGACAACACCGAAATCCGCGAAGGCGTCGACCGCGAGACGGTCGAAACGGTCAAATCGGTCGGCGAACGCTACAAGTACGGCTGGGAAACCGAGATCGAGATGGAGTTCGCGCCGAAGGGCCTGGACGAGGACATCGTCCGCCTGATCTCGGACAAGAACGGCGAACCGGAATGGATGACCGAGTGGCGGCTGTCGGCCTATGCCCGCTGGACCAAGATGAAGGAGCCCGACTGGGCCATGGTCAGCTACCCGCCGATCGATTTCCAGGAACAGTATTACTATGCCAAGCCCAAGAGCATGGCGGAAAAGCCGAAATCGCTCGACGAGGTCGATCCCCAGCTGCTCGCGACCTATGAAAAGCTGGGCATCCCGCTGAAGGAACAGATGATCCTGGCCGGCGTCGAGGGCGCCGACGAGACGGCCCCGGCCGAGGGCCGCAAGGTCGCCGTCGACGCGGTGTTCGACTCCGTCTCGGTCGGCACGACCTTCAAGGAGGAGCTTGCCAGGTCCGGCGTGATCTTCTGCTCGATCTCCGAGGCGATCCAGGATCACCCGGAGCTGGTGAAGAAGTATCTCGGCAGCGTCGTGCCACCCTCTGACAACTACTTCGCCACGCTCAACTCGGCGGTCTTCTCGGACGGTTCCTTCGTCTACGTGCCGCCGGGCGTGCGCTGCCCGATGGAGCTCAGCACCTATTTCCGCATCAACGCCGAGAACACCGGCCAGTTCGAACGGACGCTGATCATCGCCGACAAGGGCAGCTATGTCAGCTATCTCGAAGGCTGCACCGCGCCGATGCGCGAGACGCACCAGCTGCACGCGGCCGTCGTCGAAATCATCGCCGAGGAAGACGCCGAGGTGAAATACTCGACCGTCCAGAACTGGTATCCGGGCGACGAGGAAGGCAATGGCGGCATCTACAACTTCGTCACCAAGCGCGCCGATTGCCGCGGCGACCGGTCCAAGGTCATGTGGACCCAGGTCGAGACCGGGTCCGCCGTGACGTGGAAATACCCGTCCTGCATCCTGCGCGGCGACGACAGCCAGGGCGAGTTCTACTCGATCGCCATCACCAACAACTACCAGCAGGCCGATACCGGCACCAAGATGGTGCATCTGGGCAAGAACACCAAGTCGCGCATCGTCTCCAAGGGGATCAGCGCGGGGCGCGCGCAGAACACCTATCGCGGCCTCGTCAGCATGCATCCCAAGGCCAAGAACAGCCGCAACTACACCCAGTGCGACAGCCTGCTGATCGGCGACAAGTGCGGCGCGCACACGGTTCCCTATATCGAGGTGAAGAACAACTCGAGCCGGGTGGAGCACGAGGCGACGACCTCCAAGGTCGACGACGACCAGATGTTCTATTGCCGCCAGCGCGGCATGGACGAGGAAGAGGCGGTCGCCCTGATCGTCAACGGCTTCGCCAAGGAGGTGCTGCAGGCCCTGCCCATGGAGTTTGCCATGGAGGCCCAGCAACTCGTGGCGATCTCTCTCGAGGGATCGGTGGGCTGACGGCCCGCCGTCCCGTGCAAGGAGACCCGAGATGATCGTGACCACCACCCCCTCGGTCGAGGGCAAGACCATTACCGCCTATCACGGCGTCGTCGTGGGCGAGGCGATCCTCGGCGCGAACGTCATCCGCGACGTCTTCGCCGGGATCACCGACCTGCTCGGCGGGCGTTCCGGCGCCTATGAGGAAGAACTCGCCAAGGCGCGCGGCGTCGCGCTCGGCGAGATGGAGGAGAGCGCCCGCGCGCTTGGCGGCAACGCCGTGGTGGGCGTCGATCTCGACTACGAAGTCATCAACAACATGCTGATGGTCTCGGCCAGCGGCACGGCCGTGACCATTGCCTGAAACACACGCGAAGAAAGAGACGAAAATGCTGGAAATCAAGAACCTGCACGTCAAACTTGAGGAAGAGGACAAGCAGATCATCAAGGGGGTCGACCTCAAGCTGGAGCCCGGCAAGGTCCATGCGATCATGGGGCCGAACGGATCGGGCAAGTCGACCCTGTCCTATGTGCTCTCGGGCCGCGAGGGCTACGAGGTGACCGATGGCAGCGCAAGCTTCGACGGCCAGGACATCCTCGACATGGATCCCGAGGAGCGCGCCGCAGCCGGTCTCTTCCTGGCGTTCCAGTATCCCGTCGAGATCCCCGGCGTCGGCAACATGACCTTCCTGCGCACCGCGCTCAACGCGCAGCGCAAGGCCCGCGGCGACGAGGAGATTTCCTCGGCCGATTTCCTGAAGCTCGTGCGCGAGAAGGCCAATGAGCTGGAAATCGGGCAGGAGATGCTGAAGCGCCCGGTCAATGTCGGTTTCTCGGGCGGTGAGAAGAAGCGCAACGAGATCCTCCAGATGGCGGTGCTCGAGCCGCGGCTCTGCATTCTCGACGAAACGGACTCGGGGCTCGACGTGGACGCGATGAAGCTGGTGTCCGACGGCGTGAACCGGCTGCGGACCGAGAACCGGTCCTTCCTGGTCATCACCCATTACCAGCGGCTGCTGAACCACATCGTGCCCGACGTCGTCCACATCATGGCCGATGGCCGGATCATCAAGACCGGCGGGCCCGAGCTGGCGCTCGAGGTCGAGGAGAATGGCTACGGCGATATCCTGAAGGAGGTGGCCTGATGGCGGTCGCTGAAGCGAAGCGCGAATCCGCCGAGGCCCGCATCGCGGACCGGCCGCTGCCCAAGGGAGCGAAATGGGCCGACGAGGCCCGCGCCGCCGCGCTGGCGCGCGTGCGCTCCATGGGCCTGCCGGGACGGCGCGACGAGTACTGGAAGTTCACCAACCCGGCGACGCTGGTCCAGGCCGAGCCACCCGCGGCATCGGTCCTGGAAACGGGCGAAAGCCCGGTCTTCGGCGCGGTCGACCGCCTGAAGGTGGTCTTCGTCGACGGTGTGTTCGATCCCGCGCAATCCGACGAACTGGCCATGGAGCATATCGAGATCCAGCGCCTGGGCGAGGCCGCCGGGACCGACATCCACTGGGCCAGGGATCTCTACGGCGCGCTCGAGACCCGCGGCCAGACCCCGGTCGACCGCCCGCTTGCGGCGCTGAACACGGCGCTGGCCGAAGATGGCGTGGTGATCCGGGCCACCGGCCGGGCGCCGAAACCCGTCAGCCTGATTTACCTCCATAAGTCCGACAGTTCCGACGCTTACCTCCATCACGTCATCCGGGTGGAAAGCGGCGCGGAACTGACCGTGCTGGAAAACGGTCCGGCCGCCGCGCGGTTCAACAAGGTGATGGAAGTGGACGTCGCCGACGGCGGCACGTTCCACCATGTCTGCGCGCAGGGGCGCGACCACGAACGGCGCTCGGCCACCCACGTCTTCGCGCGGCTCGGCGAGGAAAGCGTCTTCAAGTCCTTCACGCTCACCGTGAACGGCGTGATGACCCGCAACGAATGCGTGATCGAGCTGACCGGCGACCGCGCGGTGACCCATGTGGCCGGCGCGGCGGTGGGCGACGGGGTGTTCCACCAGGACGACACCGTGTTCGTCACCCATGACGCGCAGGATTGCGAGAGCCGGCAGGTCTTCAAGAAGGTGCTGCGCAACGGCGCGGTGGGGGTCTTCCAGGGCAAGATCCTGGTGAAGCCCGACGCGCAGCGCACGGATGGCTACCAGATCAGCCAGTCGCTGCTGCTGGACGAGGACAGCCAGTTCTACGCCAAGCCCGAACTGGAGATCTACGCCGACGACGTGCAGTGCAGCCACGGCTCGACCTCGGGCGCGATCGACGAGGACCTGCTCTTCTACCTGCGCGCGCGCGGCGTGCCGCGGGCCGAGGCGCAGGACATGCTGGTCATCGCCTTCCTCGCCGAGGCGCTGGAAGAGATCGAGGACCGGACGCTTGCCGACGAGCTGCTCGGACGGCTCGAAGGCTGGATGGCACGGCGCCGCCAGGGCTGATGTCCGTCGCGCGCGACATTCTCCGCACCTACCGGGCGCCGCGGGAAACCCTGCGGCGCCTGTTGTCCGACGGGCCGAGCGAGGGCCGGGCGCTGACATGGCTCATGGCCGCGGCGGTGCTGCTCTTCGCGGCGCAACTGCCCGCGCTCGCGCGGGAGGCGCATCTCTCGGGCGGGGATCCGCCGTTTGCGGCGCTGGCCTCCGGGGCGCTGCTGGGCGCGGTGGTGATCGCCCCGCTGATGTTCTACGGGCTGGCGGCGCTCAGCCATCTCGTCGCGCGGATCTTCGGCGGGCAGGGGGGCTGGCTTGGCGCGCGGATCGCGCTGTTCTGGGCATTGTTGGCGGCCGCGCCGCTGATGCTGCTGCGGGGGCTGGTGGCCGGATTCATCGGCGCCGGTCCGGCGCTGACGATCACCGGCAGCCTCGCCGGTGGCGTCTTCCTCTTTTTCTGGCTGGCAGGGCTCTTCGAGGCCGAACGCCGCAGCGGACCGGCAGGATGATCGCCGGCCCTTGCTGCCGGGACGGGGCGGCTCTATCTTCGCGCCAGCGGATCCAGCCAACCCCGGGAGTCCCATGCTGAACGACATGATCGGCCTTGCGCGGCTGAGCCTGACCGCGCCGCGAGACGGGGCCCGGGCGGTGCTGTCCATAGACCTGCCGCGCCAGGCGCTCTGGATGATCGGGGCGCTGGCGGTCGTGCTCAGCGTGATTATCTCGCAGCTGTCGACGCTGCTCTACCCGTCGACCGCGATGGGCCCGATGGCCGAGATGCTGTCCAACCCGGCGCTGGTCCTCGGGGCTCACGGCACGATCTTCGTGGTCACGGTGCTCGCGACCTACCAGATCGGCCGCGCCTTCGGCGGGCGGGGCAGCTTCGACGCCTCGCTCAAGATCGTGGCCTGGATGCAGGTGGTGATGCTGCTGGTGCAGGCGGCGCAATTCGTGGCGCTGATCCTTTTCGCGCCCCTCGCCGCCATGATCGGACTTGTCTCGATCGTGCTGTTCTTCTGGATTTTCACGCTCTTCGTGACCGAACTTCACGGGTTTTCCTCGGCCGGTGCGGTGTTCGCCGGGATTGTCGCATCGATGATCGGCATTATCTTCGCGTTGAGCATCTTGCTCGGGCTCTTCTCATCTTTCATTCCGGGGGTTCCGCAAAGTGTATGACGTCGAGGCCATCCGCAGCGATTTCCCGATCCTGTCGCGCGAGGTGAACGGCAAGCCGCTGGTCTACCTGGACAACGGCGCATCGGCCCAGAAACCGCGGGCTGTCATCGACGCCGTCACCCGCGGCTATGCCGAGGATTACGCCAATGTCCATCGCGGGCTGCATTACCTGTCGAACCTCTCGACCGAGAAATACGAGGCGGTGCGCGGCAAGGTGCAACGCTTCCTGAACGCGGGCTCCGAGGACGAAATCGTTTTCACCTCGGGCACGACGGAGGCGATCAACCTCGTCTCCTACGGCTGGGCCGCCCCCCGCATGGAGCCGGGCGACGAGATCGTGCTGACGGTGATGGAGCATCACGCCAATATCGTGCCGTGGCACTTTCTGCGCGAGCGCCAGGGCGTGGTGCTGAAATGGGTCGATGTCGACTCCCGCGGGGATCTGGACCCGCAGGCGGTGATCGACGCGATCGGGCCGCGGACGAAGCTGGTCGCCGTCACCCACATGTCCAACGTGCTCGGCACGCATGTGGACGTCGAGGCGATCTGCGCCGGGGCGCATGCGAAGGGCGTGCCGGTGCTGGTCGACGGCAGCCAGGGCGCGGTGCACGGCCCCGTGGACGTCCAGCAGCTCGACTGCGATTTCTACGCGATCACCGGGCACAAGCTCTATGGCCCGTCGGGGTCCGGCGCGCTCTATGCCAAGCGCGAGCGGCTGGCGGAAATGCAGCCCTTCATGGGCGGCGGCGACATGATCCGCGAGGTCGGCAAGGACGCGGTCAGCTACAACGATCCGCCGATGAAGTTCGAGGCCGGCACGCCCGGCATCGTGCAGCAGATCGGCATGGGCGCGGCGCTCGACTACCTGATGGATCTCGGGATGGAGAACGTCGCCGCGCACGAGGCCGGCCTGCGCGATTACGCGATGGAGCGGCTCGGCGGGCTCAACTGGCTCAACATGCAGGGCACCTCCGCGACGAAGGGCGCGATCTTTTCCTTCACGCTCGAAGGCGCGGCCCATGCCCACGACATCTCCACCGTGCTCGACAAGAAAGGCGTCGCGGTGCGGGCCGGGCATCACTGCGCGCAGCCGCTCATGGCGCATATGGGGGTGAACGCGACCTGCCGGGCGAGCTTCGGGCTGTACAACACCCGGGCAGAGGTCGACGCGCTGGTGGATGCGCTGGAACTCTGCCACGAGCTTTTCGCCTGATTCCCGATTGCAGCGGCGCCGGCGAGCCGCTATAGACCACCCGCAGTGCGGTCCCGTAGCTCAGCTGGATAGAGCGCATGCCTCCGAAGCATGAGGTCACAGGTTCGAATCCTGTCGGGACCGCCAGATCACAATCACGCCCCACGACACCCGCGGAACCGTGCGGCCATGCACGGTCCCGACGCAGAATCAAGTACTTCGTCGGCGAAACTCACGCGGCACGGGGCGGGTTTAGCGCAGCTTGAGCGTGACGCTGTCCCCCGGCGCCAGCATGAGCGCGCAGGCCGAGAATTTCGGCACGCCGAACATCGGCCGCGCGTTCTTCGAGAAGGCGTAGGGTTCCGACGGGGCGCCGAACAAACCGGTGTCGAGTTCCGCGTTGCCGTTCCGGTCCTCATAGGCGGCGAAGGCGTAGAGCCCGGCCGCGAAATCGGGCAGCTCGACTTCGGTGACGCCCGCGGCGACCCGAAGCTGGTAGGCGGACGCGCTGTCATCGAGGAAGGTTTCGGCGGAGTCGTAGAGGCCGATATAGACGGGGCCGTCCCCGGTCACCCCGTCCAGGTGTACGGTCAGCGCGGACGTGTCGTCCGCCGCCGCGCGGAATGCCAGGGCACCCTGGCAGAGCGCGATCGTCAACAGAATGGAAACGGTGTTTCTACGGATCATCACTGGTAAACCTCTCACATGGACGGAGCACTGATACACTTGCGCGAAGCTATCCCGATGCGCGCGTCCCTGCAACGAGAGAGGGTATCGGGGGGGCTGAAATACCTTGTAAGATCACCCACGTCATGGTTTTTGAGTACAGGTTAACCAGGAACTGACATGTCCGATCGCGACGACGAGAGCCGCTCCATCGTGAGACGCAGCCGCATGCCCGAGAACAGCTTCCGGCCGGTGGTGACACCCGTCATGCCGTCGGTGGTCTATGCGGCGGGCAGCCCGGACGCGCTCGACGACATGTATGAAGGCCGCGCGCCCGGCTATGCCTATGCCCGCGAGGGGCACCCGAACGCGGATGTGCTCGCCTCCAAGATCGACTGGCTCGAAGGGGCGGAGGGCGGCGTCGTCACCGCGTCCGGCATGGCGGCGATCTCGGCGGCGCTGTTCGCGGTGCTGTCCGAAGGCGACCACGTCATCGGCGGCACGCAGCTCTATGGCCGGACGCTGCGCATGCTGCGCCAGGAATTGCCGCGCTTCGGCGTCCGGGTCAGCCTTGCCGATCCCGCCGACCCGGCCGCCATCGCCGCGGCGATCCGCCCCGAGACCCGCGTCATCGTGATCGAGACCGTGTCCAACCCGGCCCTGCGCGTGGCCGACATCCCGGCCATCGCGCAGATCGCGGCGGAAAACGAGGTGCTGCTGCTGGTCGACAACACCTTTACCACGCCGCGCGCCTTCCGGCCCTTCGATCACGGCGCCGATATCGTGGTGCATTCGGTGACGAAGCTGCTCGCCGGGCATTCCGACGCCACGCTCGGCTATGTTGCCGCGCGCGATCCCGAGATTGCCCAGGCGATCTCGGACACCGTGGCGACCTGGGGCATGACGGCCAGCCCGTTCGACTGCTGGCTGGCCGAGCGGGGGCTGCACAGTTTCGCGGTGCGGTTCGATCGTGCCCAGGAAAACGCCGAGGAACTCGCGCATTTCCTCGAGGACGTGCCGGGCGTCTCGCAGGTGATCTATCCGGGGCTTTCGAACCATCCCGATCACGCGCTGGCGCAGCGCCTGTTCAACGGGAATTGCGGCAACATGGTCAGTTTCGTGTTGCCGGGCGGGCGTGCCGCGGCGAACGCGCTGGTCGAGGCCGCGCCGAACATCGCCTTCGCGCCGACCCTGGGCGACATCGGCACGACCCTTTCGCATCCGGCAAGCTCGTCGCACCGCGCGCTCAGCGCGGCCGAGCGCGACGCGCTGGGGCTGGTCGAGGGATTCTTCCGGGTCTCGGTCGGGATCGAGGATATCGAGCTCTTGAAGGCCGAACTCGAGACCGCGATCGAGGCGGCTGCACGGGCCGCGGCGCCGCGCAACCTGCGCGAGGAACGCGCCTGACACCCGCGGACCCGGTGGCGGCCGCGCGGCCTTGTCATATAAATTTTACATTCGCAGGGCAGGGGAGCGGTGTCGTGGCCGTCCGCGATCCGACACGCCGAGCGAGGGCAGGGGGCGATGGACCTTAACCAGTTGAATTCCGTTCTGGCCGGGCTGCCGCACCCGCTGCTCGTGGTGGATTCGGAGAACCGCATCCGGATCGCCAACGACGCCGCGCGCGAATTGCTGGGCAGCGAACCGGCCGAGCGCAACTATGTCGCCGTGATCCGCCAGCCGGGCGCGCTCGACTGCATCGAGAACGCGCTGCGCCACCGCCGCCGGTCGGAAGGGCGCTTCATGCGGGCCGGCGCCTCGACCGAGACCACCTATCGCATGGTCGCCATTCCGCTGGACCGGGCGCGATCGGGGCTCTCGGGCGTGATCGTCAGTTTCGAGGATATCAGCCATGTCGAGGAAGCCGAGCAGATGCGCCGGGACTTCGTCGCCAATGTCAGCCACGAGCTGCGCTCGCCGCTGACCGCGCTGGCCGGCTTCATCGAGACCCTGCGGGGCGCGGCCCGCAACGACGAGGCCGCGCGCGACCGGTTCCTGACCATCATGGAACGCGAGGCCAACCGCATGAACCGGCTGGTGAGCGATCTGCTGTCACTGACCAAGGTCGAGGTCAACGAGCGCGTCCGCCCGCGCGACCTGGTGGACGTGATCGCGCTCATCCGCAGCACGATCGCCGCACTGCGGCCGCTGGCCGAAAGCGCCGGCGCCGAGATCGACCTCCTGGCCGAATGTGACACGGCGACCGTGGCGGGCGATCCGGACCAGCTGACGCAGGTCATCTCCAACCTGATCGAGAACGGGCTGAAATACGGTGCCTCGGGCGGCGTGGTGCGCGTCGAGGCCCGGATCGTGCAGCATTTCGCGGGCTTCCGCGGACCCGCGCTCAGGATCGACGTGATCGACCGGGGCGAGGGCATCGATCCGGTGCATATTCCGCGGCTGACCGAACGCTTCTACCGTGTCGACAGCCACCGGTCGCGCGAGAAAGGCGGCACCGGGCTGGGGCTGGCCATCGTCAAGCACATCATCAACCGCCATCGCGGACGATTCCAGATCCAGTCCGAACGCGGCCATGGCAGCACGTTCTCGGTGATCCTGCCGATCGCCGAAACGGCGGACAGGAACGCGCGACCGTGATCCTTGCAACAGGCGGGGTGGCCTGCGCATGACGGCCGGTATCGGCCATCAGGGATTCTCATAATAGGTATTATGTAATAATTATAGATGGTGGCCCCGGTGAAGCCCTGCGTGTAAATCCCTCACACGATGGCTTTTTCCCGGAACGGACGGTTCGCGAGGATGCGCCCTATCGACAGCTCGCTCAGATCAAGGCTGCGAAACTCTCCGTAAAGGATCGCCTCGGCAACGCCGCGCCCGACCGCGGGCGCCTGTTGCAGCCCGTGCCCGCTGAAGCCGTTGGCGAAATGGAAATTCGGGCGGTCCGGATGCGGCCCGACGATCGCGTTCGCGTCGAACCGGTTGAAGCTGTAATGCCCGGCCCACATCCGCAGCACTTTCACGGCGTCGAATTCCGGCGCACGCGCGTAGAGACGCGGCCAGATCTCGTCCTCGAATTCCCAGTGGCGCGGTTCGAAATCATCGTGATCGACCGGCGGATCGTCCTCGGGCACGGTCGCGCAGATCCAGTGATCGCCCTCGGGCCGCAGGTAAAACCCGGTGTGATCGACGAGAAGCGGTGCGTCGGGATGTTTGGTGCGCGGCGCGTCGATCAGGAAAACCGTGCGTTTCCTCGGCTCTACGGGAATATCCAGGCCTGCCATCCGGGCAACCCCGGCGCCGTGGGTGCCGGCCGCGTTGACGACATGCCCGGCCGTCACCCGGCGTCCAGACGCCAAGAGCACCCCGGTTACGCGCCCGTCGGCCGCGTCGATACCGGTGACGCTGTCCTGCAGGTAGTCCGCGCCCGCGGCGCGCGCAGCCCGGCGCAGCCCGCCCAGCAGACCCATATTGTCGAACCAGCCCTCGTGGCGCGGGCCGAAGGATCCGAGCCGCACATCCCCGAGCGCCAGATACGGGAACCGCGCGGCCAGCGCCGCCCGGTCCAGAAGTTCTGTCTCTGCGCCAAGAGAGACCTGTATATCCCTGTTCTGGCGCATATTTGCGGCTTGCAACTCCGTGCCGGCCAGGAACAGGTACCCATTCTCGCGCAGTCCCAGATCGCCGGGCCCGCCCGCCGGACCGAGATAGGCGGAGATATTGCGGATGAACTCCAGACCGAAGCGCGAGATCTCGATATTGACCGGGTTCGAGAACTGCAGCCGGATCGAGGCGACGCTCAGCGCGGTCGAGGCCCGCGCGTAGCCGGGGTCGGGCTCGACCACCAGCACGCGCGCCCTGCCCCCGGACAACCGTGTCAGCCAGTAGGCGCAGGCGCTGCCCATCACGGCCCCGCCGGCGATGACCACGTCGTAGCTCTTCCGGTCCGGCACCGGCGCCTCCTTCAGCTGACCCAGCGTCATGCGGCGGCAACACCTGCATCGGAATCACCGTCGCGCCCTCGACAGATAGCTCAGTTTCTCTGTAGTTTGCCAAGGCTTAAGGGACAAAGCCTCATGACCTCCATCCTGATTCTGAACGGCCCGAACCTGAACCTGCTCGGCCGGCGCCAGCCGGAGGTCTACGGTCGCACCACCCTTGCCGAGATCGAGAGTCGCTGCCGCGCGCACGCGGCCGCCATCGGCGTCGACCTGGCCTTCGCCCAGTCCAACCACGAGGGCGCGCTGGTCGACGCGATCCACGAGGCCGCGGGCCGCCATGACGGGATCGTCCTGAACGCCGGCGCCTATACCCATACCTCCGTCGCGCTCATGGACGCGATCGCCGGCGTCGATCTGCCCGTGGTGGAGCTGCACCTGTCGAACATCCATGCGCGCGAGGCGTTCCGTCACAAGAGTTACATCGCCCCGGTGGCCGCCGGACAGATCTGTGGCTTCGGTCCGCGCGGATACGTCCTGGCGATGGATGCCCTCGCCGGGCTCCTAGCGCCCGGAGCGAGCTGATGCGCGATACGGATGTGACTGTGAGCGCCTCGACGCTTGAGCATATTCGCGAAATCACCCTCGCCCGGTCGATGGAAGACGTCTGGGCGCGGCATATCGACAAGATGGCCGAGTTCGGTTTCGACCGCATGATCTATGGTTTCACGCGGTTTCGCAGCACGGTCACGATGGCCGACATGCACGACGCGGTGATCCTGACGAATCACAGCGAGGACTACCGCCGCGCCTATATCGACGAGGGTCTCTACACCCAGGCCGCGATGGTTCGCTGGGCGGCGGAGAATCCCGGTGCGCTCAGCTGGGCCTATGCCGCGGAGCGGATGCAGCGCGGGCTGCTCTCGGACGAGGAACGGCGCGTGCTGGAGTTCAACCGCGCCCATGGCCTGACGGCCGGCTACACGATCAGCTTCAAGGGCGTCTCGGCGATCTCGATCGGGGCCATCGGGCTCTGCGCGCGCTCCGGCATGAGCCAGGAGGCGGTCGACGCGCTCTGGGCCATTTCGGGCGGCGAGATCGTGGCGATGAACAACGTGATGCACCTGAAGCTGCTGCAGCTTCCCTACCGCAAGGGCGACCGGCTTTCGCCGCGCCAGCGCGAGGTGCTGCAATGGGTCGCCGACGGCAAGACCGTGCAGGACGTGGCCTGCGTCATGGGCCTGACCGCGGCAACGGTGGAAAAGCATCTGCGCCGCGCGCGCCAGGCCCTCGATGCCGAGACGACCGCCCATGCGATCATGAAGGCGGCGATCCAGAACCAGATTTTCCTGATCGAGTGAAAGCCCTCCTTACGCCGGGGGTATGGTTTCCCTTACTTTTGTGACGCAGGGTAACCTGTCATCCTGAGAAAGTTCCGTGAGTGGTGGCAATTGATGCCATGGAACATCCGGCGCCGGGTCCAGGTATTTCTGGCACGCGGTCGCCGGGTCCGGGACCCCCGGATGCCGGGCAAGGGTCTTTTTTCGGCCTGCGGCCCGGTGCATTGCCAATGCGGTCTTTCATCCCCAGACCCAGGCAAAATAAAACGGTGCCGCCCCCCGGGGCGGCACCGTCCATTTTCGTCCCGTCCGCGTCGGCTCAGTGGCCGGCGGCCTTCGCCACCTCGGCGGCGAAATCCTCTTCTTCCTTCTGGATGCCTTCGCCGACTTCCAGCCGGACGAAGCCGGTGATCTCGACGCCGGCCTCGGCGGCGGCCTCGCCCACGGTGACGTCCGGGTTGATGACGAATTTCTGTTTCAGAAGCGTGACTTCCTCGAAGAACTTGTTCATCCGCCCGACGATCATCTTCTCGATGACCTGCTCGGGCTTGCCGGATTCGCGCGCCTGCTCGGTCAGCACGGCCTTCTCGCGCTCGACCAGCGCCGGGTCGATGTCGTCTTCCGAGAGCGAGGCCGGGTTGGCCGCGGCGACGTGCATGGCGATCTGCTTGCCGATGCCGTTATCCGCGCCCTTGAGCCCGACCAGCACGCCGATCTTGCCCATGCCGTCGGTCACCTGGTTGTGGATATAGGCCGCGACGGCGTCGCCTTCGACCCTGGCCATCCGGCGCAGGGTCATGTTCTCGCCGATGGTGGCGATCTTGTCGGTCAGCGTGTCGGCCACGCTCTTGCCGCCGAGATCGGCCGCCTGCAGCGCCTCGAGATCGTCGGCGTTCAGCGCCGCCTTGGCGATGTCGTTCACCATCGCCTGGAACTCGGCGTTCTTGGCGACGAAGTCGGTCTCCGAGTTCACCTCGACGGCGACGCCCGTGCCGCCCTCGACCGCCAGGGCGACCAGCCCTTCTGCCGCCGTGCGCCCGGATTTCTTGGCCGCCTTGGCCAGGCCCTTGGTGCGCAGCCAGTCCACGGCGGCTTCGAGATCACCGTCGGTTTCGGTCAGCGCCTTCTTCGCGTCCATCATGCCCGCACCGGTCTGGTCGCGGAGTTCTTTCACCTGCTTTGCGGTGATTGCCATGATCGGTCTCCTAAATGCTCGATTGCATCTCAGGCCGGGGCTTAGCCCGACCCTGTGTCTGTTTCGTGACGGGCTGGGCTCAGGCCTCGGCCTTGGGCTCTTCCTCGGCCGGGGTCTCGCCGGTGTCCGCGCCGGTCACGGCCTCTTCTTCCATGCCCTCGGCCAGTTCGCCGACATCGACGCCGGCCGCGCCCAGCTGGGCGGACATGCCGTCGAGCGCCGCGCGGGCCACGAGATCGCAGTAGAGCGAGATCGCGCGGGCGGCGTCGTCATTGCCCGGGATGATGTAGTCCACGCCCTCGGGCGAGCAGTTGGTGTCGACCACGGCCACGACCGGGATGCCGAGCTTCTGGGCTTCGGCGATGGCCAGCTGCTCTTTCTTGACGTCGATGACGAAAAGCAGGTCCGGGATGCCACCCATCTCGCGGATACCGCCGAGCGACGCCTGCAGCTTGGCCTGCTCGCGCTCCATCCCGAGACGCTCTTTCTTGGTGAGGCCCTCCGCCCCGCCGTCGAGCCGCTCGTCCAGCTGCTTGAGCCGCGCGATGGAGTTCGACACGGTTTTCCAGTTGGTCAGCGTGCCGCCCAGCCAGCGATGGTTCATGTAGTACTGCGCCGACTTCTCGGCCGCGTCGGCGATCGGACGCTGTGCCTGGCGCTTGGTGCCGACGAAGAGCAGGCGTCCGCCCTTGGACACGGTTTCGCGGATCACGTTGAGCGCGGCGTCCAGCATCGGGACCGTCTGCGTCAGGTCGACGATGTGGATGCCGTTCTTGTCCCCGTAGATGAACGGGGCCATGCGGGGGTTCCAGCGATGGGTCTGGTGGCCGAAATGCACGCCAGCTTCGAGAAGCTGACGCAGCGAGAATTCAGGAAGCGCCATATCCTATCCTTTCCGGTTTGCGCCTTGGCGGGGCTTCAGGGCATCTGCCCAACCGGCGGACCTTGCGGGATGTCTCCCCGCGCGGCCCAGACCCCGCCTGCGGATTTCAGTGGCGTGCCATTACTCCATGCCGGGAGGGTTGGCAAGCCCGTATCGGTCACATGCGCCCGCCCTGCCCCGCAGTCAAGGCTTGCCGTGCGGCGCGGTCCACGGCAAAACCTGTCCATGACCGGGCCCGACATCCTCTGTATCGGTTCCGTCCTCTGGGACGTGATCGGCCGCGCCGGCGTGACGATGAGCCATGGCGCCGACATGCCGGGCCGGATCACCCGGCTGCCGGGGGGCGTCGCGATGAACATCGCCATGACGCTGCGGCGGATGGGGATGCGCCCGGCCCTTCTGACCGCGCTCGGCACCGATCCCGAGGGGCGCGACCTGCTGGCGGCCGCGCGTGCGCTGGGGCTCGACACCGACCATGTCCACGTGGCCGAGGACCTGCCCACCGACCGCTACATGGCCGTCGAGGGCGCCAACGGGCTGATCGCCGCCATCGCCGATGCGCGCTCGCTCGAGGCCGCGGGCGACCGGATTCTCGCGCCGCTCGCGGACGGGCGGCTGGGCAGCGCCGCGGCGCCCTGGGCCGGGCCCGTGGCGCTCGACGGGAACCTCACGGGGGCGCTGATGGCCGAGATCGCCGACAGCCCGCTCTTCGCGGCCGCCGATCTTCGCGTGGCGCCGGCCTCGCCCGGCAAGGCCGACCGGCTGCGGCCGTTCCTGGCCCATCCGCGCGCAACGCTCTACGTCAACCTCGAGGAGGCCGGGCTGCTTCTCGGCGGGCGCCCGGCCACGGCCGGGGACGCCGCGGCCGCGCTGGTGGCACGCGGGCTCGCGCGGGCGCTCGTCACCCATGGCGGCGATCCGGCTGCCGACGCGACGGCCGAAGGCGTGGTCACCCGTCCCCCGCCCGAGGTCACCGTCGCCCGCGTGACGGGGGCCGGCGACACCTTCATGGCCGCCCATATCGCCGCCGGGCGGCGGACGGCGGATCGCGGCGCCGCGCTCGACGCCGCGCTCGCTGCCGCGGCCGCCTATATTTCCAGCGAGGAGAACCCGTGAGCCTGCCCCTGACCCGCTCCGCCGAGGTGGCCGAGGCACAGGCCGCGGGCCGCGGTGTCGTCGCGCTCGAGAGCACGATCATCACCCATGGCATGCCCTGGCCCCGCAATGTCGAGACCGCCCGCGCCGTCGAAGACGCGGTGCGCGCGGCCGGCGCGGTGCCGGCCACTGTCGCCGTGATCGCGGGGCGGATCCATGTCGGTCTCGAGCCGGGCACCCTGGAGGCGCTGGCGCAGACGAAGGACGTCCGCAAGCTCAGCCGGGCCGATCTCGCCGCCTGGGTCGCGGCGGGCGGCACCGGGGCCACGACGGTCGCCGCGACGATGATCTGCGCGCGCCTGGCCGGCATCGCGATCTTTGCCACCGGGGGTATCGGCGGCGTCCACCGGGGCGCGGAGCACAGCTTCGACATCTCGGCCGACCTGCGCGAGCTGGCCGAGACGCCGGTCACGGTGGTCGCGGCCGGGGCCAAGGCGATCCTCGACCTGCCGAAGACCCTCGAGATGCTGGAGACGCTGGGCGTGCCGGTGATCGGCTATCGCACGGACGACTTCCCGGCCTTCTGGTCGCGCGCCTCGGGGCTGGCCGCGCCGATCCGGATGGACACCCCGGCCGAGATCGCCGCGGCCCACCGGATGCGCGCGGCGATGGCCCTGCCGGGCGGGCAGCTGGTGGCCAACCCGATCCCGCACGCGGCCGAGATCCCGGCCGAGCGGCTCGCGCCGGTGATCGCCGCGGCCCAGGCCGAGGCCGCGGAAGCCGGGATCACGGGCAAGGAGGTCACGCCGTTCCTGCTGTCGCGGATATTCGAACTGACCGAGGGCCGCTCGCTCGAGGCCAATATCGCGCTGGTGCTCAACAACGCGCGCCTCGCTGCCGCGATCGCGGCCGAGATCGCCCGCGGCTGACGCCGCGCCCGGCCCGGCGGCATAACTGCCGCATTTTGAGGCAGGGACCGGTCCGCGCGCATCGCAGGGTGTGCTAGTTGTTGTTTTGAGATGCGCCCATGCGTAAATACCCGGAAGGTAGCCGGAGGCCCCATGACGGATGACGAGCATAGCAGCGGACTGGAACCGCGCCGCAAGCGGCCGGGTCTCTTCGCGTCGCTGCGCGCGAATTTCCTGACCGGTCTCGTCGTCGTCGCACCGGTCGGCCTGACGCTCTACCTCGTCTGGTGGACCATCGGCGTGATCGACGCCTGGGTGCTGCCATGGGTGCCCGCGCGCTACCAGCCCTCAACCTATATCGGGATCGATGTCCGCGGCGTCGGCGTCATCATCTTCTTCATCTTCACGATGGTGGTGGGCTGGATGGCCAAGGGGCTGATCGGGCGCACCTTCATCGGCTGGGGCGAGCGCCTGGTCGAGCGGATGCCGATCGTGCGCACCCTCTACGGCGGGCTGAAGCAGATCGCCGAGACGGTGCTGAGCCAGACCGATTCCAATTTCGAGAAGGCCTGCCTGCTGGAATACCCGCGGCGCGGGATCTGGGCGATCGCCTTCGTCTCGACCCGCGCGAAGGGCGAGGTGGCCCACCGCATCCCGGTCGATGACCAGATGCTGTCGGTCTTCCTGCCGACGACCCCCAACCCGACTTCGGGCTTCCTGCTCTTCGTGCCCCGCGAGGACGTGATCATGCTGGACATGTCGGTGGAAGACGCCGCCAAGCTGGTGATCTCGGCCGGGCTCGTCTACCCCAACCCCAAGGATCCGACCCGCCCCGCCGAGGCACACCCGGCCGCCGCCGAGTAACCGCGCGCATGATCGGTGCCGCCGTCACGGGCTACCTGACCGCCCTGTCCCTGATCCTGGCCATCGGGGCGCAGAACGCCTTCGTGCTGCGCCAGGGCCTGATGCGGCGCCACGTTCTGGCGCTGGTGCTGTTCTGCGCGGTCTCCGACGCGGTGCTGATCACCGCGGGCGTGCTGGGCTTCGGGCGGCTGGTTGCGCTCTGGCCCGGCTTTCCGACGATCATGGCCCTGGCGGGCGCGGCGTTCCTGGTCGTTTACGGGCTGCTGCGCTTCCGTGACGCCTGGATCGGCAGCTACAGCCTCGACCTCGACGGGGGCGGCAGCGGGTTCTGGCCGACCATGCTGACCGCCGCGGCGATCACCTGGGCCAATCCGCATGTCTATCTCGACACCCTGGGCCTGATCGGCGCGATCTCGACCCAATACGCCCCCGCGGCCGAAAAAGCCGCCTTTGCCACCGCGGCCGTCGCGGCGTCCTTCACCTTCTTCTTCGCCCTCGGCTACGGCGCGCGGCTGCTGGCGCCGGTGATGCGCACGCCGCGTACATGGCGCGTTCTCGACGCAGGGATCGGCGCCGTGATGTGGGCGATCGCCGCGGGGCTTCTGGCGTCGGTTTTCTAGAAGGCGCTGCGTACCGCGCGGGCCCCGTCGGAAATGTCGCGCCCGAACCCCTCGACCGTGCCGCAGGACGCGAGCGCGAGGCAAGCGGCCAAGAGAACAATCCGTCTCACCTGTCTATTCCTCCTCATACCACCAGACATCCGGCTGAAAGCCGATCCAGTCGCCATACATCGGCAATGTGTCCGGATACTTCAGCCGGGCCGAATGCGCCAGCCGCGAGATATTCGAGTACCAGATCGGGATCACGTAGCGCCCCGACATCAGGATGCGGTCGAGCGCCCTGACCGCGGCGACGAAGTCCTCGCGGCTTTCCGACGAGAGCAGCCGGTCGATCATCGCGTCGGCGGCCGGGCTGCCGATTCCCATCCAGTTGCGGGTGCCGGGTTTCTCGACGCCCTCCGAGCCCCAGTAGAGCCGCTGCTCGTTGCCGGGGCTCAGCGACAGGCCGCGCCGGTAATAGGCCATGTCGAAATCGTAGAGATTGGTGCGCTCGGTGTATTGCGCGTCGTCCACGGTACTGACCTGCGGCTCGATGCCAAGCCGGGCGAGTGCGCGGGTGTAGATGTCGATGATCGACTGGTTTTCCTGCGCGCCCACCTTGAGCAGGATCTCGAAGCGGAAGGGCGCCCCGTCGGCGTCTTTCAGCACTCCGTCCTGGACCGTCCAGCCCGCCTCCGCCAGGAGCCGGACCGCCTTGCGCAGATTGCCCCGGTTGCGTTCCGTCCCGTCCGAGACCGGCAGGCTGTAGCCGTCCAGCGCGCCCGGCGGCAAGGTGTCGGCATAGGGTGCGAGCAACGCGCGCACCCGGCCCTCGGCCGGGCCCGGCCGCATGCCCAGCACCGAGTTGTCGAAATAGGACTGGATGCGGGGCTGGGTGCCGCCGTTGAGCGTCTGGTTGATGAACTCGAAGTTGAAGGCATGGATCATCGCCGCGCGCACCCGCCAATCCGCGAACACGTCGCGCCGCGTGTTCATCACGAACCCGGAGATGCCCGTCGGGCGCTGATGCGGGATCTCGGATTTCACGATGCGCCCGTCAGCGATCGCGGGGAAGTCGTAGGCGCTCTCCCACTTGGCCGCGTTCCATTCCCGGTAACTGGTGACCGCGCCGGCCTTGAAGGCCTCGAACACCACGCTGCCGTCGCCGAAATACTCGTAGCGGATCTCGTCGAGATTGTGCCGCCCGCGGTTGAAGGGCAGATCCCGGCCCCAGTATTGCGGATCGCGCTTCAGGCTGAGAAACCGGCCCGGCTCGAAATCCGCCACGACGTAGGGACCCGAGGCGATCGGCACCTCGAGCGAGCTTTCGTCGAAGGGCCGGTCGGCCCATTGCGCCTTCTTCAGGATCGGCCGGAGTCCCAGGATCAGCGGCAGCTCGCGATCGATGCTGTTGAAGGTGATCCGGAGCGTGCGCGGGCCGGTCTGTTCCATTCCCGCGATCTTCGACCAGGCGGCGTGATAGCGGGGATGCCCCGCGGTCCCGAGCGTCTCGAAGGACCACATCACGTCCTCGACCGTGACCGGCGTGCCGTCCGAGAAGGCGGCCTCGGCGCGCAGGGTGAAGGCGACCCATTCCCGATTCGGGCCGGTCTCCACCGATTCGGCGAGCAGCCCGTACAGCGTGAAGGGTTCGTCCCAGCTGCGCCCCATCAGGGTCTCGTACATATGCGCGCGCACCCCCCAGGGGGCGCGGCCCTTGACGATCCACGGATTGAGGCTGTCGAAGCCGCCCGCCTCGCCAAAAACGATACGCCCGCCCTTCGGCGCGTCGGGGTTCGCATAGGGCAGCGACACAAAATCAGGTGGCAGCGCGGGCGCCCCATACATAGCTATGCCATGCCGCGGCTCGGCCGTGGCCGCCGATGCAAGAACCAGGCCCGCCGCCGCGGCGGCGGCGAGGACCCGGCGCGTCCGTCCTGTCCAACTCATGATGCACATCCCTGTCAAACTGCCCGAGGCCTCGGGGTCAGGCTACTGACGGGCTTGAGGATTTTCAAACTTTTAACTTGGCCCGTGGCGCGTCTTCGCATATAAGGGACGTACTGCTCGATAGGTTTCTTGCCTGTATGAAACCTGCCTCAATAACTGAACGCCGGCCTTGCGCCGGCGTTTTTTTTGGTGCCGCCCCGCCCCTGGACGACATGGACATTTCGCAGTCGCAGCATATGCTGCGGAGCGAAACCCACTGCACCAGAGGAAGCCGCCATGTCGCTCGCCGGAAAAACCGCCATCGTCACCGGATCGAACTCGGGAATCGGCTACGGCGTGGCCGAGGAGCTTGCACGGGCCGGTGCGGATGTCGTTCTCAACAGCTTCACCGACCGCGACGAGGATCACGCCCTGGCCGAGAACCTGGCCGCGGCGCATGGCGTGACGGTGCGCTACATCGCCGCCGACATGTCCCGGCCCGAGGATTGCCGCGCGCTGGTGGACCGTGCCGGGGCCTGCGACATCCTGGTCAACAACGCGGGCATCCAGCACGTCGCGGCGGTCGAGAGCTTCCCGGCGGAGAAGTGGGACGCGATCATCGCGATCAACCTGTCCTCAGCCTTCCACACGACCGCCGCCGCGCTGCCGCTGATGCGCGCGGCCGGCTGGGGACGGATCGTCAATATCGCCTCGGCCCACGGGCTGACCGCCAGCCCCTTCAAATCCGCCTATGTCGCCGCCAAGCACGGCGTGGTCGGGCTGACCAAGACGGTGGCGCTGGAAACAGCGGAGGAGCCGATCACCGCCAACGCGATCTGCCCGGGCTACGTGCTGACGCCGCTGGTCGAGGCGCAGATTCCCGACCAGATGAAGACCCATGGCATGGATCGGGACACGGTGGTGCGCGAGGTGATGCTGGCCCGCCAGCCGTCCAAGGCCTTCGCCACCACCGGCCAGATCGGCGGCACGGCGGTGTTCCTCTGTTCCGAGGCGGCGGCGCAGATCACCGGTACGACGCTCTCGGTCGACGGGGGGTGGACGGCGCTCTGAGCGGCGGGCGGGGGGGGGGGGGGGGGGGGGGGGGGGGGGGGGGGGGGGGGGGGGGGGGGGGGGGGGGGGGGGGGGGGGGGG
>NZ_JBOCEG010000011.1:0-28243 GCF_050586465.1 Rhodovulum sp. YNF3179
CAGCTGAGCGGCTGCGTGACCGGGTCGAGCACCACCTGCAGGTCGTCCTTGACCGCCAGGAACCCCTCTTCGAGGCCCTTGGTCAGGTTGCGCGACTGCGGGATCGCCTCACAGGCGTCGTTCAGCGCGTCGAGCGACGGGAAGGGCAGGTCCCAGAGCGACGTCCCGGCATCGGCGCCCTCGCCGGCCTTGCGCGCGATCAGGTCGGCCATCGACATCGGCCCGCCGCCGCCGCTGCCGTCGCCGGCACACCAGTCGCGCAGGCCAAGCCCGTCGAAGATGAAGTCATAGGTCGCCATGATCCGCCCCCCGTCCCGGCCGGGGCGGGGCCAGCCGGCCCCGCCCGCCTGCGGTTACTGCAGCAGCGCGGACAACTCGGCGCGCGCCGCGTCGCTGACCCAGCCCGACCAGGTATCCGGGTTCTCGGTGATGAAATGCACCGCCGTCTCTTCGACCGAGGCGTTGTTCGCGTCCTTCCACGCCAGAAGCGCGTTCATCACGTTGATGTCGAAGCTGACTTTGCTCATCAGCTCGGCGATCTCCGGTTCGCGGTCCCGGAATTCCGCGGTGACGACGGTCAGCACCGGTGCCGGGGGGAAATCCGAGACGCCGGGATCGGCGTTGTCCTGGTTCTGGTTGGCGGCGTGAATCTCTTCGTCGATCGGGCCGATCTCGACCTTGACCATATCGTATTTGCCGAGCACCGCGGTCGGTCCGTACATGTAACCGAACCACGGCGCCCCGTCCTCGTAGGCCGAGGCAAGCGAGGTGAAGAGCGTCTCGGCCGAGCCGTGGTTGAAGATCTCGACGCCCGCGGCCTCGAGACCCAGCGCCGGGATCAGGTTATCGTTGACGATCCGGCATCCCCAGCCGTCGGGGCAATTGTCGAAGCGCGCGCCGACCAGCTCGGGATTGGCCATGATGCCTTCGACGGTGGCCAGCTCGGGATGTTCCTCCACCAGGTAGGCGGGCACCCACCAGCCCTCGACCCCGCCGGGCGCCAGGATGTCGGCCACGGGCTCCACCTTTCCCTCGGCCTCGAGCCGGGCATAGACCTCGCCGGTCGAATTCAGCCAGAGCTCGGTCACGATATCCGGCTCGCCGTTTTCCGACAGCGAGGTCACGGCGGGCACGGTCGCCGACGGCACGGTGGCGACGTCGCAGCCATAGCCCTGTTCCATGAGAAACTTGGAGACCGAGGTCACGATCTGGGCCGAAGCCCAGTTCATTTCGGTGATGGAGACCTCGCCGCAGGCCGCCTGCGCAGCCCCCGTACCGGCCATTCCCAGCATGGCAGCTGACATGAGCACACGTTTCATTGGTTTTCTCCCTGGTGTTTTGTCTTCACTTGACGACGCCCCGAAGGCCCGGTCGCATTCTCGACTGGTGATCTCTTCGCAGGCCCGACGCCGACTTCCTCGAATTGGGGCAGGGAGTCCCCGGGCAAATCAAACCAGAAATTCTGAAGATACGTTGATCATCACTGAAACCGGTCTCTCCGCGGTGCAGCCGATCTGAGCGGAAAGGCACGACGCAGGCGCAAACCCCGCCGTATCCGGCGACCACGGCTGTCCCTTGGCCGGGACGTCGGCGCCAGCCCGGGTCATGCGCGGATATATCGCGCGAAGGTCGCCAGGAACGCAGGCGCGGGCTGGCTCCGCGAAGCCACGGATTGCGGGTGATGCCGCGTCGTCGTCCCGGCGGACGGCCCGACCGGCAACGCCATGGCCGCGGCGTCGCTATTCCCGGCGCGACAGAAATACCCTTTTTGGGGTATGCTATCCGCGGGTGCGGCGGATTTTTTTTTGTGCCGCCATTTGCCCGTAACTCAAGAAAAACCATTCATCACAGGGAGAGTTCCATGCCATTTTATTTGTTCCAGGGGCGGTATACCGCCGATGCCATCAAGGCTCTCGTCGATACGCCGCAAGACCGCGAGGCGGGCGCCCGCCCGTTGATCGAGGCTGTCGGTGGCAAGCTCCATCACCTGTTCTTCTGCTTCGGGGATGATGACGTCGTGGCCCTGATCGAGGCGCCGGATGATGCCGCCATGGCGGCCTGCGCCCTCGCGGTCGGCGCCTCCGGCGCCTTCTCCGGCGGGAAGACAACGAAGCTCATGACGGCGAGCGAGGCCATGGAGGCGATGAAGGGGGCCAAGTCCGCCGCGGCCAGCTACACGCCGGCGACGGGCTAGGGCGCCCGGTCGGGGGCTGCGCTGCCCCCGGCCGATTTATCCGGGTCATTTGATCGGCTCGACGCTATTCCGAGGGCGTTTTCCCAATCCCGGGGACGGCGCGCTTGCGCATCAAAGGAGCCATCCGGCCACGCGATAGGCGGCGCGTGCGAAGACCTGGGCATGGCGCCGCCGTCGCCCGCACTCAGCCAAGCTGGGTTATCACCATCGATACGGGCATGCCGCCTTCGGCCGACGAGATGTGCCCGGACCCCGAGGTGTCCTCCATCCAGAACAGGTCTCCGGCGGTGAATACGCGACCTTCGCCATTTCCAGCCTCGACCCGGAAACTGCCGGAAAGGATCGCGGCAATCTGGCGATGCGGAGAACGGTGCTGAACCCCCTTCCATCCCGCGGGCAGGGTCAAGAAGACAAAGCCCACCGCGGGCACCCGGTCCGAGATCTGCGGGGGCGATGCCGGCGGCACGAAATCCTGAAGCCTCAGATCGGCTTCCCGATCTTCAAAATAGGAAACGCCATCCGCGTCCTCGAGAAGAATGGAATAGCGCAAGTGCCTCTCCGATTCCCGTTGGGCCCGTTGAATGCATCGCGACGGATGCGGGCATCCGAGAGTGTGCGCTTTTTCGGCGCCGATGGATAGTCATGGGTCCGAGGGCAGTGAGCAGACGGTGGCGGCGTTTCCGCCGGTTTCCAGAAACGCGGCGCCTTCCACGAAAAAGGGCCCGCGCGGGGCCCTTGTTTTATTGGTCGGAGTGGCAGGATTCGAACCTACGACCCCTGCCTCCCGAAGACAGAGCCAGAAGGCGAAAAGTCAATAAAATAAGGCCTTTTTCTCAGTGTTTTCGGCATTTGATGCCATCGAAAGCCGTAGTTTCTGGGGCCGTACCCAGAAACTCGGTCGCGATGACACCCCCAGTCCCCCGGCATGATCGAAAGGCGGGCATCGGAATATCTCGGCAGAGATACCGATGGCTGCTCCGGCGAATTGCCCTCCTAACCCTTCTCTACCCGCCCGCGCGAGTAATTACGTAAGCGGTTTCTGGCCTGGTCGGTCGAGGCGTCGAAAAGATCTGTCATGGGGCCTTTCCGCGTACTGGGGTGGCCGATGATTTGAGTGGGCCCGTTGCCCGTTTCCAGGGCAAGCTTGCCTTCAAGGGCAGTTCGGGCTTCTCTTTCCTAAGAGGAAACGTGAGACGCGATGGATTTCTTGTTCGACGGCAACGGCCGGGTGACGGTCCTCCTCGCCCATGGCGCGGGCGCACCGATGGACACGCCCTTCATGGAGACGGTCGCCTCCGAGATCGCGAGCGCCGGATTTCGCGTCGCGCGCTTCGAGTTCGACTACATGGCCCGGCGCCGCACAGGCGGGGCGAAGCGGCCACCGCCACGCCTCGGTATTCTCTGCGCGGAGTACCGCGACGCGATCCGCGACCTGGCGGCGGAGGGGCCGCTGATCATCGGCGGCAAGTCGATGGGGGGGCGCGTCGCGAGCCTCGTGGCCGACGAGTTCCACGCCTCACGGGCGATCCTCGGGCTGTTCTGTCTCGGCTTTCCCTTCCATCCCCAGGGGAAGCCCGAGACCCTGCGCACGGCCCATCTCGAGCATCTCGAGACGCCGACCCTGATCTGCCAGGGCACGCGTGATCCCTTCGGCAGCCGCGACGAAGTCGCGGTCTACCCGCTGTCGGACCGGATCGAGATCTTCTGGCTCGAGGACGGCGACCATGATCTCAAGCCCCGAAGGCACCTCGTTGGCGCAAGCCAGGCGCAATACCTGCGCGATGCCGCCGAGAAGCTTGCCGGCTGGACGGAGCGACTCATTCTCCCCGCATAGTGCGCCAGTGCAGACTTCGGCGCGTGATTTGACCTTTCGTGCACTGAAGCAGAGATGGCCGCGGAATCAGTCTCGCGCGGGCGCGGTCCCGCGTATCGCATAAGCCTTTGCCATGTGGAGGAAATCCACGTCCTTAGCCATCGTAAAGCAATTTTTTTGAGTAAAATCAGCATTCCCCGGTTCCATCGAGGGGGTCTCTTGCCCCATATAGTTAGGCAACCGAAACAAACGGGAGACCGATACATGACACCGCCCCCTGTTCCGATGAAGCGCCCGGAGCTGACCTTCCGCAAGCCGGAGGATACCGATGGCGCGGCGATCTGGAACCTGATCCGCGAGAGCAAGCCGCTCGACGAGAACTCCATGTACTGCAACCTGATCCAGTGCACGGACTTCGCGGATACCTGCGTGGTGGCGGAGATGAAGGGTGACGTTGTCGGCTGGATTTCCGGCTACATCAAGCCGAGCGATCCGGACACGGTCTTCGTCTGGCAGGTGGCCGTGTCCGAAACCGCCCGCGGCATGGGGCTTGCGAGCCGCATGCTCGAGGCACTCCTGCGCCGGCCGGCCTGCAAGGACGTGACCCGCCTGCAGACCACCATCACCCGCTCCAACGAGGCGAGCTGGGCGCTCTTCTCGCGCTTCTGCGAGCGCAGGGAAGGCGAGATGGATCACGAACCGCATTTCACCCGCGACGAGCATTTCGACGGGACCGCGGCGACCGAATACATGGTCACCATCGATCTGACGACCGAGGATCTGAAGAAAGCCGCCTGAGGGCGCTCTTCTCCCAGCCTGGCGCGGCGGATGCTCCGCCGTGCCCTCACCCATTTCAATGACAGCGAGGACAATCATGACCACCGCCCATGCAGCGGACAAATCGATTTTTGAGCGACGTGAATCCGAGGTGCGGAGCTATAGCCGCAGCTTTGACACGGTTTTTTCCACGGCGAAGGGAAGCCATCTCATCGATACGCACGGGAAGGCCTATATCGACTTCCTCGCCGGGTGCTCGTCGCTGAACTACGGTCATAACGACCCGGACATGAAGGCCGCGCTCATCGAGCATATCGCCGGCGACGGAATTGCACACGGGCTCGACATGCACTCCGACACCAAGGCTGCCTTCCTCGAGAGCTTCGAAGAGTTGATCCTCAAGCCGCGCGGCATGGATCACAAGGTGATGATGACCGGCCCGACCGGCACCAATGCCGTCGAGGCCGCGCTGAAGCTGGCGCGCAAGGTGACCGGCCGCAAGAACGTCATCTCCTTCACCAACGGCTTTCATGGCATGACCCTCGGCTCGCTGGCGCTCACCGGCAACGCCGCGAAGCGCGATGGTGGGGGAGACGTGGCCCTTGGCGATGTCACGCATCTCCCTTTCGAGGGATCGATGGGTGAGGACGCCGACACGCTCGTGATCGCGGAGGCCATGCTCGAGAACCCCTCGAGCGGCATCGACGCACCAGCGGCTTTCATCCTGGAAACCGTCCAGGGCGAGGGCGGGCTGAACGCCGCTTCCAGGGAGTGGCTGCAGGGCGTGGAAAACCTTGCCCGCAAGCACGGCGCACTCTTCATTGTCGACGATATCCAGGCCGGCATCGGCCGCACGGGCGAGTTCTTCTCCTTCGACGGGATGGGCATCTCGCCCGACCTGATCCCGCTGGCCAAGTCGCTGTCGGGCTTCGGCCTGCCCTTCGCGGCTCTCCTGGTGAAGCCGGAGCACGATATCTGGAAGCCAGCCGAGCATAACGGCACTTTCCGCGGCAACACGCATGCCTTCGTCACCGGGCGCATCGCGCTCGAGAAGTTCTGGCGCGACGACGCCTTCGCCGGCGAAGTAAAGCGCAAGGGCGAGCTTCTGCACGAGCGCTTGGCCGAGATCGCCGCTCATATCGACGGCGCGTCGCTCAAAGGTCGCGGCATGATGCAGGGCATCGATGTCGGCTCGGGCGAAATGGCCGAGGAAATCTGCGCCACCTGCTTCGCGAACGGGCTCATCATCGAGACCTCGGGCGCCCATGACGAGGTGGTCAAGGTCCTCGCGCCGCTGACCACGCCAATCGCCGTTCTCAAGGAAGGTCTCGATATCCTCGAGGCCGCGGTCGTGGCCGCGTCCTCGGCGAAGGTCGTCAAGATCGCCTGAGACCCGACCCGCCACCGCTTCAACCCCGAACCGGAACAGGAGCGCGCCCGGAGGGGCGTGAGAGCCAGATGACCAATGCCAAGCATTCCGTCGAGAAGATCGGCGGCACGTCCATGAGCCGTTCGCGCGAGCTTCTCGAGCCGCTTTTGATGAATGACGGCAAGGATCCCTATAACCGGATCTTCGTCGTCTCCGCCTATGGCGGCATCACGAACCTTCTGCTCGAGAACAAGAAGGACGGCACGCCGGGCGTGCATGCCCTCTTCGCCGACTCCGACAGCGACCAGGGATGGTCGGACGCGCTAACGCGCGTGGGCGAGACGATGCGCGAGACCCATCGCGAAATCCTGGAGGCCCCGGCCGATATCCAGGACGCCGATGATTTCGTGCGCGAGCGGATCGAGGGGGGTGCGCTCCTGCCTGCTGGATCTCCAGAGGCTCTGCTCCTATGGGCATTTCCAGCTTTCCCAGCATATCGGGATGACGCGCGAGCTCCTCTCGGGGCTCGGGGAGGCGCATTCCGCGATGGTGACGGCGATTCTGCTGCGGCGCGCGGGCGTCAATGCCCGCTTCGTCGATCTCTCGGGCTGGCGCGACGAGGCGGAGGTCACGCTCGAGGAGCGGATCCGCCAGGGCCTCGACACGGTTGACCTGGAGCGCGAGCTGCCGATCGTGACCGGCTACGCGCAATGCAGCGAGGGTCTCATGGCTCATTACGACCGCGGGTATTCGGAAGTGACCTTCTCGAAGGTAGCCGTGGTCACGGGAGCTGCGGAAGCGATCATTCACAAGGAGTACCACCTGTCCTCTGCCGACCCGGCACTCGTGGGCGCGAACGTGGTCCGGAAGACAGGGCGGACGAATTACGACGTGGCCGACCAGCTCTCGAATCTCGGGATGGAGGCCGTCCACCCCTCGGCTGCGAAGACGCTGCGCCAGGCGGGGATCCCACTGCGCGTAACCAACGCCTTCGAGCCGCGCGACCCGGGCACGCTGATCGACGAGATGCCGGCCGACGAGTCCGGCGTCGAGATTGTGACCGCGCTGCCGGTCATCGCCTTCGAGCTCTTCGAGCCCGACATGGTCGGTGTGAAGGGCTATGACGCGGCGATCCTGGAGGCGCTGACGCGCCACAAGGTCTGGATCGTGGCGAAGGCCTCGAATGCCAATACCATCACCCATTACGTCGACAGCTCGATGGAAGCCGTGCGCCGCGTCGAGCGCGATCTGGCGAAGATGTATCCGGACTCCGAGATCACGGCGCAGAAGCTCTCGCTCGTCTCGGTCGTCGGACGCGATCTCTCGGGAACGAACGCGCTCGCCGAGGGTCTCGCGCAGATGGCGAAGGCCGGGCTGACCCCGCTCGCCGTCACGCAGGGACCGCGCAACGTGGATATCCAGTTCATCATGAGCCGCGCCGAGAGCGAGGAGGCCATCCGGCTCCTGCACCGGGCGCTCATCGAGAAGACCTCGCCGATCCTGGCGCCGGCCGCCTAAAGCTCAAGCCGCGGAGAGGCGGTGCCGTCTCTCCGTGTGCGGCCCCTATCGTAGAAAGCCCGCTGCTCTTCGGAGTGATCATCCGCGGGCTGCTCCCAGAGCTCTTTCGCCATGGCGATGAGATTCCGGATTATCTGGACGGTATCACTGCTGCGGTTGTGACAGCGCACGATCGCCTGCGAGCAACAGTCATAAAGGGCGGGAAGCGGCCGTTCTCTGCGTGGGGCACGAACGGCCGCCTTGTCTTAGGCGGCCTCGTAGCTGCTGAACACCTCGGCGCTGCCATCGCGGCCGATCAAGTAGACGTCGTAGGCCTCGCGCGCGCTTTCGGGCCCCATGCCGGGGGAACCGTAGGGCATGCCGGGCACGGCCAGCCCGACGGCATCCGGTCTCATCTCGAGAAGGCGGCGAATATCAGCGGCGGGAACATGCCCTTCGATCGCGTAGCCACCAATCCGCGCGGTATGGCAGGACGCCATGTCGGCCGGGATGCCGCTCAGGTGTTTGAACTCGTAGAGTGCCTCCTGCCCGGCATGCTCGGTCGTCACGGTGAAGCCCTCGGCGCGCAGGATCTCGATCCAGGCGGTGCAGCATCCGCAATTCGGATCCTTCACGACGTGAATGGCCGGGGCGGCCGCGTGCACCGGCGCCGCGGCGGCGGCACCAAAGGCCATCGCGGTGGCGAGGAAGCGGCGGCGGGAAAGTCTGTCGGGCATGTGTTTCTCCGGTCTCGTTTTGGTTGGTGACAGGCGGAAGGCAGCGCGGGAACCAGTCCCGCCGGGCTGACAGGAAAGTGAGCGATGCTGGCGGTTCGCAGCGGCCGGACGCCCCTTACCGGCGCGCCCGGCCATTGGGATCACGATCCGTCGGCGCGAGCTTCGTGTAACCTGAGCTCTCCCTGCATACCGCTCTCGCGATGGCCAGGAACATTGCAGGAAAGTTCCAGCGCCGCGTCGCCATCGAAGGTCCATGTCAGGGTCCCAGTCTCCCCGGGCTCAAGGAGAAGGCTGTTGGGATCCTGGTGCATCATGCCGGCCTCCTCCATCATGTCGTGATGGATCTGGCCGCCACCGATCACGCCCGCTTCCATCATCCGCGACATCTCGGCAGCGTGGGCGCCGTGCATCGCGGCCGTGCCGAGTGCGAACTCGTGCACGAAATCGCCCGCGTTCGTAACGACGAAACGCACGGTCTCGCCCTGCTCTACGTCGATGCGCGCGGGCTCGAAGAACATTTCGCCCATGCTAACCCGCACCTCGCGGTTGGCGGCCGACGTGGCGGCAGGTGTGCCGATGTCGGCCTCCGCCTCGCTATGTCCATGGCCACCGGCGTGAGAGCCGGCTGACTGCGCCGCGGTTGCTGCAAGGCACGTCGTAAGAAGCGCCGCCCCGAGGGCGCGCGGAGTGATTTTGTTCATGTCCGGTGTCCTTTCTCTTCCGAAGTCGAATATAGTCTGATGCTGGCTTACTCGACTGAAGAGATCGGGATGGGCGCACGCGGTTCCGGGTCCGCAAGCGCGCGCAGACCCGTCGCCCTGGCGACCCGGATGCGGGAGCGCGCGAACGCGATCCGACGGGCGACGGCCGCCGGGAGGGTCGCCGGCAGCACCTGGCACACCGCCAGGTCCACCGCGCAACTTCCGACTTGGGCATGCCCATGGGGTGCGGACTCCGCGCTGCCATGATCGGTGTTACCGTGCGCCGGTACCGGATGCGCATGCGCGGCGCCGACTACCACGGCGAGGCAGACAGCCAGCGCCGCCGCGAACCTGCACCATCCCGGCAGGAGGCTCCAGACAGGGTTGCGGATGACGTGTGACACCATCGTCCTCAGTTGATCCCGTTCGCGCGCTGGAGGGTACGGACATAGGCCACGATGTTCGAGACGTCGGATCGCGTCAGGCCCTCCACCGGCGGCATGTCGCCGAAGGACCAGTGATGCGCCTGCACCCCGTTCTCGACCGCCATTTGGAAGGCATAGTCGGCGTGGTGGCCCGGTTCGTAAATCTTGTGAACCAGCGGGGGGCCGTTTCCGGCTTTCCCAGCGGCGTTCTCACCATGGCAGGTGACGCACTGCGCCTCGAAGGCAACCTTGCCCATGCGGGCCGCGTCCCCCAGCGTCGCCGGCAGAGCCACCTCGACCATCGGGGCGCCGGGGGCGGTTGCAGATCGATCCCCGCCCGGGTCGTCGCCGCCCATCATGGAGAGAACCGCATACCCGAGCGCCCCGGCCGCCAAGACACCGCCGAGGATAATTACCGTTCTGTTCATGTCATCTGACTCCCGAACCCTGCATGCAACTCACTGATCCTCGCGCAGGGTCTTCATGCGATCGCGGTACTCCTCGGCATCGATCTCGCCCTTGGCGAGGCGGTCCTTGAGGATATCCTCGGCGGAACCGCCCCAGCGGCCGCTGCCCGACCCGCCATTGTCGCGGTCCATCAGCCAGCGCACCGCGAAAACGGCAAGGACGATGAGCGCGCCCCAGAACAGCAGCGTGAACAGCCCGCCGAAGAGACCGAAGCCATAGCCCCCGCCCCACATGTGGCCGCCGTCCCACATAGGGCCACCGTAAACCGAACCGTCTCCGGGGCCGGCCAGCGTTGCGGTCGCGGAGGTGAGAACAGCCGCCGTGGTCAGTGACAAGAGTTTCATGTCGTTTCTCCTTCCAGGGTTTCCGCCGGCGCCGCCGGCAGGGTGAGTGTCACGCAGAGCCCGCCATCGGACCGGTTGGCGAGGCTGATCTCCCCGCCATGGGCGTGCAGGATCGTACGCGCGATGGCGAGGCCGAGCCCCACCCCGCCCGTCTCTCGGCTGCGCGACGTCTCGAGACGGACGAAGGGCTCGAACACGTTGTCGAGGTCGTCTTCCGGGATGCCGGGCCCCCGATCATGGACCGTGATCGCGACGTCACCGTCGCCCGGACGGACGGCGATCTCGGCACCGCCGCCATAGCGGACGGCGTTCTCGATCACGTTGCGCAGGGCGCGCCGGAAGCTGCCGGGCCGGATGCGCGCGGGTGCCGGCATGGCCTCGATGACGCGCACCGGAGCGTCGGGCGTGCCAGCCTCCGCAGCGAGATCCCGTGCGAGCCCGGCCAGGTCGAGCGTTTCCGACGCCTCGCCCACGGCCATGCCGCGCGCAAAGCCGAGCGTCGCCTCCACCATGGTCTGCATCTCGTCCACCATCGCCGTCAGCCGGGCCTTGTTCTCGTCGTCATCGAGCAGTTCCAGCCGCACCCGCATCGCGGTCAGCGGCGAGCGCAGGTCATGACCGAGGGCGGCCAGAAGCCGGGTGCGTTCGCCCAGGAACCGCGTCAGCCGGGCCTGCATCCGGTTAAACGCCTCGGTCAGGCGGCGCAGTTCCGCCGGGCCGGTCGGTGCGATCTCGGCCACCCTCTCGCCGCGGCCAAGCCGGTCCGCGGCGCCGGCCAGTGCCGTCAGCGGGCCGATGATCCGCCCGAGCGCCACCCAGACCACCGCGACGATCAGCGCCGCGCTGACGAGAAAGGTCAGCACCGTGCTCCAGGCCCATTGCAGGGGCGGGCGATGGAACATCGTCCGCGCGTTGAGCCAGCGCCCGTCCGCCAGCCCAATCGAGAGCAGCATCTCCACCGGCTCGGTGTGACTTTCCAGCATGGCCCGGTGCATCGGGCGCATCTCGGGCGGCAAGGGCCGCACCGGGTCCGAGAGCCCGGACCTGCGATGCAGTTCGACGCGGATATCGCGCTCTGCCGGGCCGTCGAGAATCGCGCGGATACGGCGCTCGATGGCTCCGCCGGCTCCGTGGTCGCGGTGATCGACGCTGGGCGCGTCCTGCATCCGGAACCGCACCAGCGGCGAGGTCGCGGAGCGCAGGATCGCCGCGTGCAGATCGGCCGGCGCGTCCTCGATCAGGCGCGCGATGTTCGCGGCCCGCGCCGCGGCCTCGAGCCCGATGGCCGTCCGCACCGCCATTTCTCGCTCGTCGACGAAGAAATAGAGACTGACCAGCTGCGCGACGGCAAGCGCCGCGAGAATCAGCGCCACCAGCCGCGCCCGCAGGCTGGACAGGCCGCCGGGAAGGCTCATGGCACCACCTCCACATCGGCCGAGAGGCTGTAGCCGCCGCCGCGCACGGTCACGATGATCCCGGGGCGGGCAGGGTCCGGCTCGATCTTGCGGCGGAGCCGGCTGACCTGGTTGTCGATCACCCGGTCGAAGAGTTGCGGCGCCCGTCCGCGCGTCAGGTCAAGAAGCTGATCGCGGCTCAGGACAAGGCGCGGGCGCTGCAGGAAGACGCAGAGCAGGCGGAACTCGGCCGTGGTCAGGGGCACCTCGCGGCCTGCCACGCCCGTCAGGCACCGGCTGTCGGTATCCAGCGTCCAGCCCGCGAAGCGCACCCGCTGTCCGGCAAACGCCCCGCATTCCGGCTGGGGCTCGGGCCCGCGGCGCCGCAGGATCGCCTTAATCCGTGCCAGCAATTCGCGGGGATTGAAGGGCTTGGGCAGGTAGTCGTCCGCCCCGATCTCGAGACCGACGATCCGGTCCGTTTCCTCGCCGAGTGCGGTCAGCATCAGGATCGGCCCGCTGCCCTCGGCCGAGAGCCGCCGGCAGACGGACAGGCCGTCCTCGCCCGGCATCATCACATCGAGTACGATCAGGTCAAAGCGGCCGGTCCGCAGCGCGGCGTCCATCTCGGGGGCGTCGCGCACGGCGGTGGCGCGCATGCCGTTCTTTTCCAGGTAGCGCGTCAGCGCGTCCCGGATCTCCCGGTGATCGTCCACGATGAGGATATGCGGTGCGGTCTCGGTGTTCATCCCTTCTCGGCCTCTTGGGGTCCTGCCGGGAACCTAACGGCATGGCCCGGGCGTTTGGGCAGAGATTTGTCGCAGACTGTATCAGACCGCGGGATTGTGACCCTCTGCGACACGATCCTTGCCGTGCACGGCTTTGTGCATGGCAGACTGACCCCCAAGTTTGGGATATCATGATCCTTGCAAAGGAGGAGACAGCCATGACACGCAATGCCAGATCGACACTCATCCTGACGACCTGTGCCGCGCTGGGGCTCGCGGCGATGCCCGCGCTGGCCCACGGCCCCGGCGGGACCGCGGGCGACGGGGCCACACCGATGCACGGCACCGGCATGTGGGACCACCACGGACAGGGCCGCGGCCAGGGCTATCGTCACGGCCCGGGCATGATGGGCGGCTATGGTGAAGGCTATGCCGGCGGACACATGATGCAGGGCCATGGCATGATGGGTGGCTACGGCGGCGGCTACGATGGCGGACACATGATGCAGGGCTACGGCATGATGATGGGCGGTGCCGGCATGATGGGCGGCATGCACGGGCCCGCCATGATGGGCAACATGCTGGAACAGCTCGACGCCGACGGCGACGGCCGGGTAACGCCCGACGAGATGCGCGAGGGCGTCTCCGCGCGGATGCTTGAATTCGACAGCGACGACGACGGAACGATGACGCTGGAGGAATTCGAGGCCTTCCACGCCGCGATGATCCGCAACATGGTCGTGGACCGTTTCCAGACCCTCGACGAAAACGGCGACGGGCGGATCACCGACGACGAGATGCGCGCGCCCGCCGACCGGATGGAACGCTTCCAGCGCCTGAACGACCAGCGCCGCGAGATGTGGCAGCGGCGCCAGGACATGGGCCCGCAGGGCGGCCAGCAGCGCGGCATGGGCCAGGGCCGCATGATGAACGACAACTGAGCGCCGCCCTTCTGAAGCGTCAAGACCGGCCGCCCCCGGCGGCCGGTCTGCCATGGCAATGAATAGAGAAGCCTTTTGAGTTACACGATCAACCGCACCATCGCCGGCGCCAGTCTGGACGACGTGGACGCCCGTGCCCGCGCCGCGCTCTCGAACCACGGTTTCGGCGTCCTGACCGAGATCGACGTGACATCGACCCTGAAACAGAAGATCGGGGCCGAGATCGACGGCTACCGTATCCTCGGGGCCTGCAACCCGCAAATGGCCCACGAGGCCCTCGAGATCGAACCGCGCGCCGGAGCCATGCTGCCCTGCAACGTGATCCTGCGCGAGGTCGCGGACGGCGTGGAAGTCAGCGCCATCGACCCGGTCGCCTCCATGCAGGCGATAAACAACCAGAGCCTTAAATCGGTCGCGTCAGAGGTCCGTTCGATGCTTGCGGCCGTCATCGAGGAAATCTGACCGGCAGGAGGAGACCGATGGCACTTGACTGGACTCGTCGTCACTTCTTTCTCGGCGTTTCGGCTGCGCCGTTCGCCACGGGCATCGCCGGCCTACAGGCGCAGCCGCGCATGACATGGTCTGCCGCAGAGGCGTTCGCAGCCCTTCAAGCCGACACCACCCGCGTCATCGACGTGCGCTCACGCGAAGAGTGGCAGGAAACCGGTGTCGGCCTCGGGGTCTGGCCGATCAGCATGCACGAAGACGGTTTTCCCGAGCGCTTCTTCGCCGCAAGAGACCTGGCAGGGGATCGCGATATTGGCCTGATCTGCGCGACGGGCGGGCGATCGGCGACCCTGCTGGGGGCCCTCATGCGTGCGGGATACGGTGGCTATGCAGATGTCTCCGAGGGCATGCTCGGGTCCCGGGCCGGACCCGGCTGGCTGAGGGCCGGTCTGCCGGTCGTCAGCATGAGTGCCGCGCTGGCCGAATTGCCACCAGGTCTGGCCTGAGATGACTCGCGCGGGCGAAAGGCTGCCCGGCTTGCCCCGGCATCGCGGGAACCTGGGGGCCCGCGTCGCGATCGCCGTGGCCGCAGCCCTGATCATCGCGTGGATTGCCGGCTGGCTGCCCAGTAACATCGAGCAGGCGCGCGTTGAGCGTTGGGTAGACCGCGCGGGGGTGTGGGGGCCCCTTGCGGTGATCGCCCTGATGACCGCCGCGGTCGTGGCCAGCCCGATCCCGAGCGCCCCGATCGCCCTCGCCGCGGGCGCCGCCTACGGACATTACGCCGGCACGGCCTACGTTGCGGTGGGGGCAGAAGCAGGCGCTCTTGGCGCGTTTACGATTGCGCGACGGCTTGGGCGCGGCCCGATCACGCAGCTGCTGGGCGACAAGGTCGATCATGGCCTGCTCGGCTCGCAGAATGCGCTGACGCTCACCGTTTTCGTAAGCCGCCTGCTGCCCTTCGTGTCCTTTGACGCCATGAGCTATGCGGCCGGCCTCAGCTGCCTTCACTTCTGGCGTTTCGCGGTGGCGACACTTGCAGGCATCCTGCCCGCCAGCTTCTTGCTCGCGCATTTTGGACGTGCCGCCATGGAAAACCAGCTCGGGGGTGCAGAATGGATTGCCGTCGGTCTCGGCCTGGCGACGGGACTACCGCTCTTGCTGCTCGCCATGCAGCGCGGGCACAGGACGAACAAGAAAGTGGATGCAAACGGCGAGCCTAAAGGCCACGATCTATGAGACGCCGGAAAAGACTAACTCTGCAAGGCTGATGCGCTCTCCGGGCACGAGCGACTACAAGAACCGGTGACCTGCCCCGATCGAGCGGTCCGGTTTCAGTCTTAGTGCATGATCGGTCTGGGACCTACGGCCGGCGTGGCCGGCGTGGCCGGCGTGGCCGGCGAACTCTCAACTGAAACGCAATGTGTGCCAACCTGCTATCAGGCATTCGTTAAGGTACTATTCCACTTGCGAGCAAAGTGCTGAAGCGCACCATTGCCGCGAAACGCAGGAAAGTTGGCTCAAGGTCGCTCTGCGGTCGTGTAGAGTGCGGCCAGAAATTCTTTCCGCTCCGGCGATCCCTGTGATCCAGTAAAACGATGCGTTCGTGTTCCATCGCTTCCTTGATCTTGCCGCTGGCACTGGTTGCCGCGCTTGCCGCCCAGGCCAGCCCCGTGGGCGGCACGTCCTCGGCACTTTCCGACCGGCTGGCAGACGTCGTTCCGGACCGCATGGCGGCCGACGGCGTGACGGGCGCGGTCGTTGTCCTGATCGAGGGCGGTGCGGCTGCCTGGACCGGGGCCTTCGGCATGGCTGACGCAGGGCAGGGGCGTCCGATGACCGCCGATGCGCTGTTCCGCGTCGAATCCATATCCAAGCCGGTCACGGCCTGGGGGGCGATGACGTTGGCCGAAGCCGGCCGGCTGGATCTCGATGCCCCGATCGCCGCGTGTCTGACCCGCTGGACTTTGCCCGAGGCGGCCGGCCGGATCACGCCGCGCGCGCTTCTCAGCCACAGCGCGGGGCTCGGCCTGGGCGACTATGCCGCGCGCTTTCCGCCGGCCAGCGCGTTGCCCGCGCTGCCCGAGCATATCGCGCAGGACTTCAACCTGATCGCGGCGCCAGGATCGGGCTTTTCCTATTCCGACACCGGCTTCAACCTGGCTGAACTGGTAATCGAGGACTGCACGGGCGAGGATTTTGGCAAGCTGATGTACCGGGAGGTACTGTCGCCCCTCGGCATGACACGGTCGAGCTTCGACTGGCCCGGCGCGGAAATGCCCATCGGCCATGACCTGCGTGGGCGGCCAGTCGCGCCTTACGTCTATCCCGGGCGCGCCTCGGGCGGGCTTTTCGCGACGGCCGCCGACATCGCCCGCTTCACCGCGGCGGGCATGGCCGATGCAAACCAGGAGGTGTTGTCACCCGGGGGCGTCGCAGCCCTGCACCGGGCCGAGGTCGAGGTCGGCGGCCTGTTCGGTTTCGCCGCCCAAGGCTACGGACTGGGGCATTTCACCGAAACGCTGTCGGACGGGCGCGCGGCCGTCTGGCATGGCGGACAGGGCTACGGCTGGATGAGCCACATGCATCTCGTGCCCGATACCGGCGACGGCATCGTGATCCTGTCGAACAGCCAGCGCGCCTGGCCGCTTTTCGCCATGATCCTGCGGGACTGGTCGGAAAGCCTGGGAGTGGCGCCGGTCGGCATGGCACGCGTTCTCTGGGCGGAGTGGTTGGCGCGGGGCGCCATCACGCTCTGTCTCGTGGTTGCAGCGTTGGGGGGCTGGACCGCCGTCCGCCGCACCCGGCGGCCCGCTATCCCACGCCTGATGGCGGGCGGGGCGGCGACGGCGCTGATCGCTTGGCCGATCTGGGCCGCGGCGCAAGACTACCTGTTCCTGTTCTCGATCCTTCCGGGTCTCTGGCCCTGGCTCGGTGCGGCGTCGGGACTCGCCGGCGCCGGGCTTGGCGCGCTGGCGCTTGCCCCGAGGCATGGGCGATGACGGGTTACACTGCACGGGGTCAGCCAAGGCGAAGTCAAAATCGACCGGCCGATGCCCCATTGGGCCACGCCCAATACTGCGGCGGCCGCCGTGGACAGGGTCTTTCTGACTGCATCCCCGAAGCTGCCATTCGCTTTGAGTAGTATGAAGGGCCGGTAGGGGCCGTGTGTGACGCTCGCCTTGGATACCCGCCGAGCATGAATATCGTTCAGCGAAGCATAGAAACGGGTCACCGACCGAGCGTCGCCGCTCTTTGAAGACCGCCGCGGAAAACTCGATGACCTATGAATCTTTATAATCCGTTTTGGGTCAGCCGCCATCGAACCCCTTTCTTTCGGGAAAGGAGACCCCGATGCAAGAACACCACGACGACAAACCCCATGCATGCGTCCGGGAACAGGATCCGGTCTTTTCCCGGCTCTGGAGCCGGGCAGAGCTTCGGGCGCGCTGGAAGAAGGACGTCAGAGACAGCTTCTTCTACCGCGCCCAGCTTGACGGGCGCCTGCCCGCGCGCCGACGCGGCCGTACGGTCGGCTACGCCGAGCAGGACGTCTTCGCCTTCGAGGGCGGCCCGCCACCCGAGGGGCTGGAGGAGGCCTACCGCGCGGCCCTGATGCGGCCCGAAGATGTGGCCGCCCTCTGTCCATATCAGTCCGACACCATCATCGCGAAAGCCCGCGCGGGCGAGCTCCCATGTCGCCGGATCGGCCGGGATTATCGCTTCGTGTCGGCAGAGGTCGCGCGCTGGCTCGAGGGCTGGTCATGAGCGCCCCTGCCCCAGGTCTCGAGGCGCACCGCGCCGGCGGCCGTTCTGAACGGAAAACCCGGCAAATGACTGGGTTTTCGGCGCCGCGAACGAAACGCCCCCTCAAGTTTACGGCCCAAACCTCGGGGGGCGTTCCGTTCATCACCCGGTGAATGAACGGCCCGCCCCCCGGATGAACGGTCCACCCAACTGATGAACGATTTCACAACCATGAATGGAGGCCTTACATGCCTATCGACACCCTGCAAGACGTCTATCTCCGCCTTCCCCAGCTCTACACCGAGAGCTCCTGCGCAGCCTACAAGGCCGCCTTCAAGCGCGCCGAGAAGCTGACCGGCAAGAAGCTCGTCCAGATGCCCGCCGATGAGCGCGCCTGGTCGGAGATCGCCGCCGGTATCGTCTGGGCCGGCGCCTTCAAGGCGTCCAGCCCGGAAGCCCGCCAGCGGGCCTTCGACACGTGGCGGAAGAAGATCGGCGCCGCGATCCGCAAAGCACGTGCGGCCGAGACCGAACCGACGCCCGAAGAGGCCGGCGTCGCTGCCGCCTGGGACCGGATCGCGGGCTATGTCGCAGAGGTCGAGAATACCTTCGATGCCGAGGGGACACGGATCCTGCCCAACATGTCCAGCCTCTCGATCGAGAACCTGCGCGCCCGTATCGGCGACCTGCACCCCGGCGATATCGACAACGCGGCCGCGGCCGCGCGCCTGCGAGCCATCCCTTCCGACAAGGTAGAGACCTTCCGAGGTTCCATCCGGTTCTTCGACCGGTTGGTACGAGAACAAAACATGCACGCCCCGATCGCGGGGCTCCTGCCCGACACCCCGATCGGCCCGCTGCCGATGCTTCGGGACGCGCCGATCGACTGGTCCTGCTTTCCCGAAAGCTTCCTCGAGTCTCGTGACAAAGCCATCAAGCGTGCCATCGGGGACCAGTCCCGCCGCGACCGGCGCGCGAGCCGCGCGGCCCGCCTTGCAGCAACCCGCCAGAACCGCCGGAAGGGTGCACGGCAGGTCCGCAACAAGGAAAACGCCCGCAAGACATATCTCGGTGCCCTCTCCTGGCTCGCGCGGCACGCGGAGAAAGACAGGGAGACCGTCTATGAAACCCCACGGCTCCAGGATCTTCTCGCACCGGACAAGATAGAGGCCGCCGCCATACGATACATCGCGCGGGCAGCGGAAGAGGACAGCACGATCCAGGACCCGTTGCAGACCAGTTCGATGACGACCTACTTCAGCAGCCTCCTCAAGATTGCGCGGGCGAATGGATTCGACGAGGAGTTGATCTTCGATATCGAAGACATCGCCGATGATCCGGAGTTCGCGAATGACCGCGACGGCGAGATGGCAGCCACCCGGGAGGCCTTCGTCAAGCTCATCGACCGCGATCCGGCCATCGTGCGCGCCATCGTCACCGGGCCGCAAACCCTGGCGCGGGAGGCAAAGAGGGCGTTCAATCGCTGGGAGGAGCTTCCCGACCGCAAGCGCACGGAGGCACTCCATCTCTCGATGGCCGCAGCGATGATCGCAATCCAGCTCGCGCGCCCGCTCCGGACCCGCAACGTCAACGAGATGGTCGCCGATGGCGAGGGCGCGGATCTCCTCGCGCCGCGCCAGGCCGACGCCGGCGCCTGGATCGACATCGCCCGGCAGAACGTGAAGAACCGCAAGCCGATCGAGGGTCCGGTGCCGGGCTGGCTCTGGCAGGTCATCGCGAGCTGGATCGAGCATGGACGTCCGAAATGGATCGAGCGTCACAAGACGACCGGGTGCCATGATAACGGCGCACTCTTTCCCGGAACCAGGGGCGGCTCTCTCTCGCGCGCCGGCTTCAACAAGGCCTGGAACCGCGCCATGGCACGCCTCGGTCTCACGGGGCTCACGCCGCACATGATGCGCCACGTGGCGGCAACCCTCTACCTTGCCAGGCACCCTGGCGACTACCCGGTCATCGCCGCGCTGCTCTGCGACAGCTACCGCACCGTGGAAAGATTCTACGCGCGTGGCGAGGGCCGCGCCGCCGCCGAGCTCTTCGCCCAGGTTCTGGCTGACCTGAACCCCACCCTCAACCTGAAAGGAGCCGCCTGATGTCGACCCAGCCTAAGCCCCTCGAAGACCGTGCCCACGCGATCGCAAAGAAAATGCCGAGCGTCTCCGCCGATATCCGCCGGGCCGTTTATGAAGCTGCCCGTGGGGCGGAACTGAAGCCCCGCGGCATGCCGGCGGCCCTGGAGCGCTTCTACGCCCGGCTGGCGGCGGAGGGGCGGGCCCCGGAGCAAGTCCGGGCCGAGGACTTCGCTGCCGTCTCGGCGAGCCGCACCGCCTTCCGGACCCTGATGACGGCGCTCGCGCGCTTCGCCCCGGATGTACCGACGGCCGCAGCCCGCCCGGTCAAGGAGGAATGGGACCGCTGGCTCAACAGTCGCTACAACGCCAAGCCAAGGAAACCGCCGCGGTCGCGCCGGGTCGCTCTTGCGCCCGAGGACTGGCCGGAGCGCTGGCAGGCCGCCCTGCCCCGGCTTGAGCAGCGGGTTCGTCGCGGCGAAGAGCGGTATCGGCCGCTTGCGCCGACGTCGCGGGATTCCGTCATCCAAGCCGTGGGCATGTGCGCCACCGCCCGGCGGGCAGCGATGGAAACCGGTACGGCGCTCGGGGATTCGTTCTCGCCCGAGCTCGCCGAGGCCTTCCTCGCCTTCATGCTCGAGCGGGAAAACCCGAAGACCGGCGGACCGGTCTCCTATCGCACCATCGCCGATTACATGGAGCGGATCGCCAGCTTCGCCATCCGGGGCGGTCTCATGACGACCGATGGCGCGGAGACCTTCAGCGAGATCACCGCGGCCTGTCGCGAGGAGCAAGCGCTGGAGACACCGGCGAAACACGGGAAGGTCCGGGCCTTCATGGCCAAGCACGGGCTCGACAGCATTCTGGGGGCCGCGCTGGCGGCAAAGGAAGAAGCGGACAAGCTGCCTGCCCATAGCGCGGCGGCTTTGCGGCTGCGCCGGAAGGCCGTGATCTTCGCAATGCTGGTCAACGGCGCCGACCGCCAGGGCGATCTCTCGGGCTTCCGGATTGGCCACGAGATCAAGCGCCATCCCGACGGGCTCTGGGAGCCGGCCTTCCGCCAGGCCAAGACGGGTCTCTGGAAGGAGAACGGCCCGCTCCTGCATCTGACGAGCCTGCTCATCGATGCGCATATCCTCGAAGGCCGCCCGGCCTGGTGCCTCGGCGAACGGCTCCGCGCGCTCGACGGCTGTAATCTCATCAGTCTCACGCTCGAGCCGATGAGCACCTATTACCCGTCGGCGCTTCTCAAAGAGGAGTTCGGGATCTCCGGTCATCTCCTGCGCACGCTCATCACCAACCTCCTGCGCCAGGAACGCCCCGACGCGGCCTGGGCCGTGCAGAAGCTCCTGGGTCATTCGTCGCGTTACATGCAGGAGACTTACCGGACCGAGTTTGCCGAGACCGCCGCGATCGGGAAGTACCACGCGGCGCTGGCCGATATGGTGAAAGCGGCCTGAGCCATCGCGACGGGTTGTCTGTCTTTCTCTCGGGAGAGGATGGGCAAGGGCGCCCCGCCCGGGCGGGATCGGGACACGCGCCCGGTGACGCGTCCCGATCCCGCCCGAACCGGGCACCCTGAAGAAGAGGAGGTGGAGAGTGATTGACCGGCACTGATGCCGCTCGAAACACAGGATTTCGCAATGAACCCGTTCACCCATCACGGCGCAAACGAGTCCACGCCCGAGATCGAAGCCGCGCATGCCCTTGTGGCCGCGCGCCACGCTGTCCAGGACCTCGAGGCACTCCGCCCGCTCCTGCCCGGCACGCTCGAGAGCCTCCTCCGCGACTGCCGGCGGCACTTCATCGGTGGACGGCTCTTCACCGAGCGGGCGCGCCATGATCTCGAGACGCTCCGCGGCCACGTCGAGGCGCTGATCCGGCAGGAAAGCGTCGAGGGCCAGGAGAGCGTCGAAGTCGCGTCTTACGGCGGGGAGCCCGTGCTCGATACGCGCACCGTGGTCCGCCTCACGTGCACAGGGAGCGCGCTGCAGCGCACCTGGCACCCGGTCGCGCAGGTCCTCGCCCAGATCGAGCGCGTACACGCGACGATCGCCGCTGAGGCCGAGGTGGAGCGCCTCAGGGCAAATGCCACCGCGACCGGAGACTAAGAACCCACGACAACGCTGGCCGGCCTGGAGGACCGGCTGCACGGGCGGTTCCGCCGCCCGTCTTGAAGCCCGCGCGTCAGGCACGGGCAAGAGAGGAGTGCTCTCATGTTCGATACGACCCAGATCGCCCACCCGATCGCAGACCCGCGTACCGCAACCCGGGATCATACCCTGGCGCAGGCGCAAGACTACCTCGCCGACCACGGCGACGGCCTCATCGCGACCGCGCGCTGGCTCGGCGGGCCGAAAGCCGGCCAGGCCACTCTCGCGCTCATCTCCGAGATCGCCGAGGCTGAGAGCTGGCGCCCCCGCTTCACGGAACGGCTCACCCGGCTGCACCGGCTGCTTACGCTCGAGTACGCCGATGATCCGGCGCATCCCTCCGCGCACGCCGTAGCGACGGTGTGCCCAGATGATCCGCGGGTCGATGCGGCGTGCAGGCATGCGGAGAACCTTTCTCGGATCAACGCCCGAGCGCCAAAGAGGCTTCAAAGATCCTGAAAATTTTTCTTGGAGGCTCTTGCAACCCTCATGGGCCTCCATATCTCGAGGGTGCAATCAGGAAAACTCCCCCCGCGAAAACGCTGTATAGGGAATAAGGCGATACTCTTCGCCCAATCCTGATATCCCTCGGATCATGGAATGTAGCCGTTCAATTTTGATCGGGCTACAAAGCCTGAAGAGCGCACACAATTTGCGCTTTTTCCGATCACCCGAAACCTTCGCGGGTGATCGAACAATCATCACCCGTCAGTCTACTGGTAGCACCTTGTTTCGGTTTTTGGTGCATGGGTGACGTTTGTCCTCCCAAAAAATAGAAACGGAGACCAGCGCTTGAAACTTGTAACGTTTCAAGAGGCTGAACGAAGGACCAATGTTCCAGCCTCATCCCTGAGAAAAGTCGCAGATCGATACGGCTACACGTTTCTCTGTGGCTCTCGGTATTTCCTAAAAGAAAACGAAATCGAGGAGCTGATCGAGCTATGTCGCGTCCCTCCAAAGGCCCCCGCCTCTATTTCCGGAAAAGAAAAGGCTCCCGGAATGCATCGTACGTCATTCGCGACGGGCAATCCGAATTCTCGACCGGCACGAGCGATCGCAAAGAAGCTGAAGCAGCACTGCGCAGCTACCTGATTCAGGTTGAAACTCCTCGAGAATTTCATCGGGGAGATCGCGCGAACATGAGGGTAAGCGAACTACTCGCCGTGTACGGCGATGAACATGCTATTCGAGCAGCAGACCCGGAACGGATCGCTTATGCAATCGATGCGCTCGATGATTGGTTCGGGAACATGCTTGTTTCGGAAATCAATATAAAGAAGTGCATTAAATACGCAGAAAATAGAAACGTGAAATCAAGCACAGTTCGCCGCGAACTCAGCTGCCTGCGAGCAGCAATAAACTATGTTCTGCCAAAATCGGCGGCCAAACCTGAGCTATGGCTTCCGGAACTGGAGGAGTCATGTGGAAATTTTATCACCCGATCGCAGGCAGCTCGGCTGATCAGGATTGCCAGAAGAGATAAAAAGACAAGACATTTGGCGAAGTTCATTTTAATTGGGGTATATACCGGAACGCGAAAGACAAATATTCTACAATTAAAATTCCATCCTCATTCTCATGGTGGCTGGATAGACATCGAAAACAATCTAATCTACAGAAAGAAGTCGGGATCAAGAAGAACGAAGAAAAGGGCACCCACTGTAAGAATTCCACCAAAACTCCTTGTTCATCTTCGCATCTGGGAAAAGAATAATCAGAGTGGATGGGTTATCGAATTCCGCGGTAAAGGCGTGAAGTCAATAAAAACCTCCTGGTCCACACTACGTGAGAATGCAAAACTCCCGGCCGTCACGCCTCATACACTTAGGCACACGGCGATTACATGGGCCCTGCAATCTGGCGCTCCGAAATGGGAAGCATGCGGCTATTTCGGCCTGACGATGGATACGCTCGAGCAGGTCTACGGTCATCACCATCCGGATCACCAAGCGTCCGTTCTGGAGGCCATGAACCGCGGCGGTCGTGGACGAAAATAGGCGATAAGCGCCCCGTGACCCGAACACCCACCGTCAATGAAACCACAAGCCCCGGCCCATCATGGGCCGGGGCTATCTCATTTTAAGAACTCGAGAGATGGCCACCGCGAGCAATCTTGCGATGGCTTCCTTTTCGGGAAAGGCCCTTTCGCATACCATACTATCAATTTCCCTGAGCACCAATTCGAGCCAATCACTACATTCTCGACCGTGCAGAATCCGGAGCTAATGGGCGGTTTCCGGTCATTCGCCGCACATTAACCGAAGGTCCGCTAAAGGCCGTCTACGCAATGCAGAGAGCGCGCTCTTGTCTGCATTGCCGGCCTTATTGCCTGTCACATGGCTGTCATCCGGGCGCGGCATGGTTGCGGGCGTGCGGTCTGCGCGGATCGCGAGGACCGACGGTCCGCAGCATGAGACGACTCAAGCGATATGGAAAACGATGGCCGACCATCCGTAGCCGCACCGCTCATCTTGGGCGGCTGACCCTCATTGTCGTTTTCGCGGCCCTTGTCATCTACCTGGCCATGACCTGAGCACCCAAGATTTTCCGCTCGGCACCGGGGTGCGAGAACGCGGCGTTCCGGCCCTCTTGCAGGTCCCCTATCGGTGCACCGGCCCGGGGTCGGAACAGCGCCCGGCTTCGCGGGAGGCGTGGCCGGAAGTTCCGCCGGCCGTCCGTGCAGTCGCCTAAACATGTCCGCACGCGGCCAAGGATCTTCAGAAGATTGATTCAGATCATGACAGTTGGATGACAGTTTTGTAACGGTCGACAGGCTTTGTAACAGTTTTATGACAGTCGTCTTCAGGAGAGCCATCGCCAGAATCGCGACAGCGCGTTCGGCGTTCCAGCGGCAACGGGGGAAACGGGCATGCTCAGAACGGAAGAGGTGGAATCCGCCGCCCGGCTGAACAGGGAGGAGCTGTTCCGTTTCGGAACGGCTCTTCTGTTCATCGTCGGCATCATGATCTTCACCATGGGGCGTACCGATGGCGGGGTGGACGGAACGCTGCTGGTGGTGGCGGCCATGATCGGCGGGTACATGGCCATGAACATCGGGGCAAACGACGTTGCGAACAACGTCGGGCCCGCGGTGGGATCCCAGGCCATTACCCTGACCGGGGCAATCTTCATCGCCGCCTTCTTCGAGGCCGGCGGCGCGCTGATCGCAGGCGGCGACGTCGTGGGGACGATCAAGAAAGGCATTATCGATCCGGTTCTGATCGGTGATCGGGATACATTTATCTGGCTCATGATCGCGGCACTTCTGGCGGCCGCCGTCTGGCTGAACTTCGCGACGGCTATCGGGGCGCCGGTTTCCACCACCCACTCGATCGTGGGCGGAGTGCTCGGCGCAGGCATCGCTGCCAGCGGCTGGGGGATCGCGGACTGGACGCAGGTCGGCATGATCGCCGCAAGTTGGGTCATCTCGCCGGTTCTGGGCGGGCTGATCGCGGCGGGTTTTCTCTACCTGATCAAGCGGTCGATCACCTATCAGAAGGATATCCTCTCCGCGGCAAACAGGATGGTCCCGATCCTGGTCGCTCTCATGGCCTGGGCCTTCGGCACCTACCTGATGCTCAAGGGGATGACGAAGCTCTGGAAGGTGCCCTTCCCTGTAGCGGTGCTGATCGGGCTTGGAATCGCCGTGGCCGTTTTCGCGGTAATGCGCCCGCTCATCCGGCGTTCGACCGCCGGGCTTGCCAACGAGAAGAGCAGCGTGAACGATCTCTTTACCGTGCCTCTGATCTTTGCGGCGGCACTTCTGAGTTTCGCCCACGGCGCCAATGACGTCGCCAACGCGGTCGGCCCGCTGGCGGGCATCAACGACGCGATCCTCGCCGGCGGCGTTACCGAGAAGGCGTCCATCCCGCTCTGGGTCATGGCCGTGGGGGCCATCGGAATTTCGCTCGGGCTTGCCCTGTACGGCCCCAAGCTGATCCGCACCGTCGGCAGCGAGATCACCGAGCTCGACAAGATGCGCGCCTATTGCATCGCCATGGCGGCCGCGATCACGGTGATCATCGCCTCGCAACTCGGCCTGCCCGTCAGCTCGACGCATATCGCCGTGGGTGGCGTGTTCGGCGTCGGGTTCCTGCGCGAGTACATCAAGGCGAACTATTCCCAGAAGCTCGCCGAGATCCGCGACCATCACAAGGACAGCGATCCCGAGGAGGTGGAGGCCTTCATCGCCCGGTTCGAGGCCGCCGACGTGATGACCAAGGGGGAAATGCTGCGCGAGATCAAGCGCCAGTCCTCCGAGGACCGCATCCTTGCCAAGCGCGAGCGCCGCGCCCTGGGGCGGGTCCAGCGCATCGAGCTCGTCAAGCGTGGCCTGCTCGTGCGGATCGCCGCGGCCTGGGTGATCACCGTGCCGCTCGCCGGGGTCTTGGCCGCGATGTTCTTCTTCATGATCCGCGGCATGATGCTGCCATGAGCGCGGCGTTGCCCGGGCGCCCCCTGGAGGCCGCGTGACTGACATCAGCCAGATCGCCGTTGCCACCGCCCTACTTGGCGGGCTGGCGCTGTTCCTCTTCGGGCTCGATATCCTGTCGCAGTCGCTCAAGCAGGTCGCGGGCGACTACATGAAGGCGATCCTGGCGCGGATGGTCCGCAACCGGTTCACGGGCCTGTTCGCCGGCGCGACGGTCACCGCGCTGATCCAGTCTTCATCCGTCACGACCGTTCTCCTGGTGGGGTTCATCTCGGCCGGGATGATGACCACGTCGCAAAGCGTGTCGATGATCATCGGCGCCAATATCGGCTCTACCTTCACGGCGCAGATCCTGGCCTTCAACGTCACGGCGCTCGGCATGCCGCTGCTGACCCTCGGGTTTTTCGTCTCCTTCGCGACCAAGCGCGAGGATGTACGGGAATACGGGCGCATCGTGCTCGGCCTGGGGCTGGTGTTTTTCGGCATGACCATCATGAGCGAAGCCATGGCGCCGCTCAGGGACTATCCCCCGTTCCTTCGTTTCATTGCCTCCCTGGACAACCCGCTGGTGGCCGCCCTGGCGGGCGCCGGGTTCACGGCCGTGATCCAGTCCTCCGCGGCCACGACGGGCATCGTCATCGTCATGGCTGGCCAGGGCCTGATCGGGCTCGAGGCCGCGATCGCCGTGGCGCTCGGGGCCAATATCGGGACCTGCGTAACGGCGCTTCTGGCGTCGATCGGCAAGCCGCGCGAGGCGGTCCGCGCGGCGGTCGTCCATACGTTATTCAACATCGCCGGCGTACTGATCTGGATCGGCCTCATCGCGCAGCTCGCCGATGTCGCCCGGCATATTTCACCCAGCTACCCAGCGCTGAACGGCGTCGCACGCATCAACGCGGAGGCGCCGCGGCAGATCGCGAACGTCCATACCTTTTTCAACGTCGTGAACGCCGCGCTTTTCATCGGCTTCACACGGCAGATCACGACCCTGGTCGAATGGCTCATCCCCGTCCGTCCGGCCAGGGTCGAGCCGCGATACGCGCCGCAGCATTTGGATCCGCAACTGCTCGAACTGCCTGCCTTTGCCCTCGACGCGGCCCGGCTCGAGACCCTGCGGCTGGCCCGGCTGGTCGAGGAAATGCTGCAAGCGGCATTTCCCGCCGTGGTTTCCGGAAGCCCGGTGCAGATCGGCCAGCTCCGGGTCATGGACCGCCCGGTGGACCTGCTGCACCGGGAGATCGTCGGCTACCTGCGCCAGATCAGCCTCGGCGACCTGAGCGACGACCAGTCAGAATTGCTGATGGCCTATATCAAGATCGCAAACGACCTCGAGCATATCGGCGACCAGATCGCGACCGGCATGGTGACCTCGGCCCGCAAGCGCATCGACGAGAACGTGACGATCAGTAACGCCACGGCGCGGATCATCACCCGGCTTCACGGCGAGGTGGTGACGGCCATGTCCGGCGCCATTGCCGCCCTCGAGACCCGTGACCGCAATCGTGCCGCCGAGGTCCGGGCAATGAAATCAAGGGTCGCCAGGATCCTCAAGGAAATCGCCGCGCATCAGGTGGCCCGCCTGCAGACCTCTGAACCGCAGAGGCTGCCAGCCTATACCCGCGAAATTGAGCTGACCGAGGCACTCGACGATATCTTCAGAACGATCCGTCGCATCGCCCGCACCGAGAAAACGATCTTCCGGCGCGGCATCGATGCGCAAGATACGTGACCGCGGTGGACACGGGTGAAGCCCCGGGCATGCGCGGGCGGGCTGCCTCACTGCGGTGACCGCGAGAGGTGGCGTGCAAATGGCTCGGGCAAATCGAAGTGCTTCTTGGCCTCTTCGAGCACCGCCGCGCCAAGAGACGGCGGTGACAGGTCGACATCGGCCGACAGCCGCTCGACGATCTCGTGCATCGCGGCAATCCGCGCGTATTTCTTGTTGTTGGCCGGCAGGACACACCAAGGCGCGTGTGCGGTGGAGGTGCG
>NZ_JBOCEG010000012.1:0-6758 GCF_050586465.1 Rhodovulum sp. YNF3179
AAGTCTTAAAATGCGAAATTATTTCTAAATTTTAAAACATTATAAAATTTAAAATAAAGTCACTTATTTTTTTTTCGAAATCAAACACTTACCAAATCCAACGCAAGAGCTAAGAAAAATGACTGACCAAGAAATCACAAAGCAAGAAATGACCCAAAATCTTGATGCTCCATGGGCGATCGGAAAAGAAAATTATAGTATATTTACGATGCACCTCAGTAATAAAGTAAAAAATATTTTTGAGGCAGGAAGTGGATATAGTACCATAAATCTAGCCGCCGACTTTCCGAATTGTCAAATAACTTCACTTGAGGAAAGTCTCGAGTACACAAACAAGAATAGAAATTTACTCACAAAAAGCGAAGTAAAAAACGCAAATATTTATTACTGTCCGATTTCAGTGCAATTATTAAACGGCGTTTGGGCAAGGACTTACAAAGTACCAGACGAATTAAAACGAACCGAAATAGATGCCCTTTTAATTGATGGACCAACCGAGAGGCGATACCCTGGGGCACGCGAGGCGGTCCTTTATTTTTTATTTCCTCAATGTAAGGTAGGCGCAATAATTGCATTAGATGATTTCCACCGTCAAACAGCAAAATTAGCGGTTAAGCGGTGGCAAACCCGCCATAAGGATGAGCTGAAGCAAGTCTTCTCTTCAAATACTTTAGTGATTTTTGAGAAGGTCGCAAGCAAGGGCAAAAGTGGAATATATCCACACTTAATCCTTGTCACACTGCCGAAGCAATTAAAAAATCTACTAAGAAAATTTTTGAGCTTAATGAAATGAATTCCAATCATTCAAACCCAGTTATTTCAGTAGTCTTGCCAACGTACAATAGGCAAAGACTCCTAAACCGCGCAATAAAAAGCGTTTTAGCACAGAGCCTTGAAGACATTGAGTGCATAGTCGTTGATGATGCCTCCACTGATGAAACGAAGCAGATGGTGCTATCTCTGGCAAATGAAGACAGCCGAATAAGATATTTTCGACATCCGACAAATCAACATGTTTCGAGAGCTCGAAACACGGGGATCGATGCTTCATTTGGGAAATACATATCATTTTTAGATGATGATGATGAATTTCTTCCAAATAAGTTAGAGAAGCAAATACAGCTTTTAGAAAAAGAAAAAAATCTTGGACTAGTCTATTGCTGGTTCGATGTGATGCGTGGCGCCAAAAAGATCGGTCAGCGGCACTCACGCCTTCAGGGCAATATTTTCGATAAATTACTTGTGAGCCAACCCCTTGGAAATGCTTCAACAATAGTTGTCCCTAAGAAGGTCGCTAAAAATTTCAAATTTGATGAGGAGCTACGACGTGGGAATGATGGAGATTTTATACGTAGGGTTGCAAGGCACTATCCTGTTGGAGTGGTCGAAGAGGTTCTTGTGCATTACCACGTTGATCATGGCGGATCTCCAAGGATTACGGGATCTAACGTCGAAGATATTGAGTTAGCAATAGTCGGCAATTTAACTAAGTTAAGAAAGTTCCGCTCTTTTTTGGATACTTCCCCCAAAATTGAAGCAATGATTCATCTTAACATTGCAAAGCTTTACCGCAAAATTGGCAGGGAGAAGGAAGCGAGTGAATACTTCACATTGGCGAAACGCTTACACCCTTTTGGTTTACTTCCGCGGATCCGATATCGAGTAGCAGGAGTTAAGGATAATTTTAAAAAATACGTCCCGTGAGCATGACGTGAGTGTTCCGGTGAAGATTAATAACAGAGCCGTGGAAGATGTGTCCTAATTCCTAATTGTTAATTCTTGACAGTCCTGCCTACGTGACGCTTTTTGCGGGATGGTGCAGGTGGTTTGGATCAAGATGCATTAATTTCGCTTGCCCCGCGGGATTCAAGGCTTCGAAAACGGAGCGGTGACATAAACAATGTTTTATGGCTGAACGATGCGCAGACGGCGCGTCTCGCCCCCTTTTTCTGACGTTCCACGGAAAGCCGCGGGTTGATGACAAGCGTGTTCCGAGCGGAATAATTTTAACCAATCGCAATGGCTTGCGTTGGCGTGAAGCTCCGGCCGGCTATGGCCCGCACGAGAAGTTCTACGGCTGATGGAGGGGCTAGATTGAGAAGGGTATCTTCGCTCGGAAGATGATGGGTCTGGCCGCCGAGCACGGCGAAGAGAAGACTGTGATGATCGACGTGACCTATTTCAAGGCCCATCGAACAGCGGCCAGTCTGGCCGCGAAAAAGGAAGGCGTGGATGCCTGATCGGTCGAACCAAAGGCGGCATGAACACGAAAATTCACGCCATCCGTGACGGCCAGGGGCGCTCGCTTGATCTGTTCGTCACCTCTGGAGAAGGCAGTGATTGCATCGGCGCATGGGCTTTGCTCAGCAGCCTCCCAGAAGTCGACTGGCTGCTCGGCGACCGTGGCTACGATGCCGATTGGTTCCTGGAAGCGCTACAAGACAAAGGCATACGTGCCTGCGCCCGCGGGCCAAAGCAACGCAACACGCCGGTCAAATACGACAAGCGCGGATACAAGCGCGGCAACCGCATCGAGGTTATGTTTGGCAGGCTCAGGGAGTGGCGTCGCGTCACAACGTGTTCTGACCGCTGTCCAATCGTCCTCCTATCAGTAATCGCACTCGCCGTAACCATCATCTACTGGCTATGAATCCCGACCCTAGGCACCGTACAGGCATCAACATTTTCTCATAATGTTTTTGCACTTGTTAACACACCCCTAAAACGAAAGGATAAATTGGGGCGCAGGTAATTTAAGATCTCTTTTTCAGGTCGACTTTTTTAAGAAAATTGCAGCTAGAAATCTTTCAAACCATGTTTTGGTATCACGTAATAGCCATTTATATTATTCTCTACTGCATAAACCTTACTCGGCATTTCGCGGGGGTTAGGCACAGCAAAACTTGGCGCCCAACCTTTAAAGGCCCTTGATTTAAGGCAATAAAAATAAGTCGCATTTTCGAAATTTTGGAATAGAGCAAAATCGTGCGCCAAAAAGTGCAACCCTTTTTTTAAAATAAGCATTAAGTATAGATATTAAAATATATCAAATGCGCCGAAAAACCCAGTACTGGCCGGAATAAGGTGAAACAAAAATGGCAAAAGAAACCATATCAAAAAATCTCAAGAAAAAAATCAAAAAGCATCCTAAAATATTTAACTTCATTCTTTCTCTACATTTTTCCCTAACCAAAGGAAAAGTTCGAATAGCTTATCATAAAACAACTCGAGGGCACGTGGTACGTGGCGCAATCATTCGCAGCTTTTTAGGAAAGAAGGGTCCACATATTTTGCAAATTGGAGGGGGCTATCACCTTGTAAAAGAGGAAGGTTGGATAAATGGAGACATCATTGCCGGAGATATTTTTCTTAATGCTACAAAAAAATTGCCATTCGAAAACGAAAGCCTTGACGCGGTTTTTGCTGAACAATTTTTAGAACATATATCCCTCGAATCCGCTGCATTTCTTTTAAAAGAAATTCACCGCTGCCTTAAACCAAACGGAACTATCCGATTCGCAACCCCGGATTTAGAAGGATTGATTTCGATTTATCAGGGCAATAATCCTATAATTGATGAAAATTCTGTAATTGAGCGGCACATGCGGCTTCATAGAGGGTCCGATCAAGTTGGAATCCAAACAGTTGCGCGTGTATTAAATGATAATTTTCGCCTTTGGGGGCATCAATTCATTTATGATCGAAATACAATCAAAGAACTGGTTAAACTAACAGGCTACGAAAATCTACAGTGGCGGAGTTTTGGTGATTCATCTGTCCCAACTCTAAATAACCGCGAGCGTCATGCGGACGTAGAATGGATGAAATCCGCTTACCAGATTATATTTGAAGCAAATAAGAGATAAAAAGTATCTCTTTTTCAAGCAGAAACACAGAGAAAATTAAAAATTAAGATTTTGGCAGAATAAGAAAAGCAAGCGATTTCAAAAAAATTCGATGATAAAGCTCGATAAAGAAACGGCAAAAAGCATATTTTATCACGCTGGCCCGCGTATTCTCGCTACGCTTGTTAACCTTTTACTTATACCTATTGTACTAGCTTCGTTTGAAGTTGCCGATTACGGTATCTATGCACTATATTTGTCGGTTGCGCTCGCATCAATGATATTTACCTTCCCAAGGATTTCTTTCGAATCAAAGGTGGATCTTGCGCGCGGAGACGACGAAGCGTTTCTGGCCTGTCTTAGCGACCGCTTTTTGCTTTCTCTGCCAATTCTGATATTGCCAGTGCCCGTTGTTTTATTAGGCGAAGGTCTCACCGCAGAACTTAATATTTTACTCTTCGCCGCTGTGTTTTATGGAACCCTTTTCCCAAACATTTTGTTTCAGGCCGTTAGCAGCTATTTTATCGCAAAAGAAGAGTTCCTGTGGAGTTCAGCTTTAGAGTTATTCCGCGCGCTTATTGCCGGTGGATTTTCAGCACTCGCTGCGCATAAAACAAATGATTTGGAAGTATATGCGCTAGTTAAAGGCGCTTTGGATTTTTCAATTATTTTCTTCGCATTTCTGATTTTAAGCTTTAAAAGAAATTTAATATCACCGTTTCGGCGGAAAACATACAGAAAATCGGTACGAAATTTTGGAATTAAAATGGTCGTTTCAGATGCGACCTCAACCTTGCGTTTGCAAAGTACATTGTGGATTGTCGCTTTTTTTGTTGGTGCTGAAGGAGTTGCAGTTATCCAAGTTGCATTTTCGAGTATGTACCGCCGTGTAGCAAACCATGTATTGACGCTTGTCAACGTTTTCTACGCTAAGGTTGCCCGGGGTTTGCCAAGCGGACAAAAAATAGATTCACCAAAGAGTGTTTTTTTGATGCTAGGGATCGGCTCTATTTTGGCGTTCTTTACGATTGGGCTTGCTTTTAATTATGTAAAATGGCTGCTGCCAGAAGCCTTTTCCCAGGTACTTCCCCTTTTTACAATAATTGTAGCGGCACTTCCGTTTGCCTTGGCATCGAAACTCGTTATGCTTAAGTTTCTTGTAAATCTAGCCTCGGCCAAAATTACGCTGGTGGTCATATCTAGCGCGCTCGTTCAAATTATTTTCTGTATAATTTTGGTCAACAGCATTGGTTTGATAGGAGCTTGTATTGCAATTGTGATTGGAAGTGTTTTCGAACTGGCTGTGACAATTTCGGCTTCTAAGTGGCAAGATGTGGAAAACTGATTAAAAGCCGAGTTTTCTTTAAAGATTGTTTTACCGGGTAGCTGGCAATATCACGAAGTTAGAAATGTATGGCAATGTTTTTTTCTTTCATGTAAGGTTGGATTGGAGGGACTGTGCGCCTACCCTGTTCTTCGTTTGCGCCACGAATGACTTCCGGTTTCAGAAAACGGATGATCGGAGATTATCGGATCCAACTGATGTTGCTATGATGAGTTTACGGTCGGCTTGGCGGAAGGGAGTGTGCTCCGGATGGCTGTCAGCGATAGGGTTTAGTACGTCTGGAGTGGTGACACAAAGCTATAAATTTGGTAGATTTTTGGAATTCTCGGTTCGAAAGAGATACTTTTGTCGCGGAGCAGTCAAGATGTCTGATAATAAATGAAAATAAAGAAAGAAAACTCTTTCTTAGTCGGAATTGGGGGTGGCGCCACTATTATTTTGGTAGTCCCATTAATTGCTAACGCAGCCGGCATTAATGCGGCCTTCTATTATCCTGTTCTTAGCGCATTTTTATTATTCTTCTTTGTTTCGCTTTCCTTTGCCCGTATTCATCTATCTGCTTTGAAACTGGCGCTTCTAGCGTATATATCTACCTGGGGAATGGTGGGTGTTGTATATTCGGGCGTTGAATCACTTTCACGAACCGTTTTGCTACTATGCTCGTTTAGCCCTCTTTTATTTATAAAATCCGAGAAAATTCATTCATTTCTTGATAAAAAGAAACTTGAAAGGCTTTATGATAATGTAATTATTGTCATCTGTGCCTTCAGTATTTACCAATGGGTCGCGAATGGTACCGGACTTCCCTTCTCATCCGATTTTTTTGAGCAAAGGGGACGTGGTGACGGCTGGGCAAGGCAGGTGTCTAGCGTTTTTTCCGAGCCGGCGTTTCTATCGATTTTTTTGTTATCTTTTAGTTATTACAATCTTTTTTGCCGAAGCTCTCAGAGATTTTTAATTGATATTTTGATTTTTGCTGCGGCTTTTTTGTCAAAATCTTTAGGCGCTTTGGTTTTTGTTCTTTTGATATACTCGTTGCGTTTGCTCTCATATAAACGTGGTGGTTCTGGTCTCAGAATGCTTTTAGTCATTGCGGTTTTTATGTTTTTTGTGATAGTTAATGCTGACACAATTTTTTATGTTTTCTCGAGATTGGAAAACGAAGTTTTCTCGAATTTCCACTTAATCGGAGGAAAAATAAACATATTCGAAACGGGCTCAGGGGCAATCCGTTTGATCAATGAAATTAACGTCAGTATTTACACAATCGAAAAGGCGCCAGCTTTTGGGTTTGGCCCTGGTTACACTGAGAAAGATCTGGAACGAAATGTAGCGCTGAACGCTATCGTCGAAATTTTGGTCCGGTACGGTTTTGTGGGTCTGTTTCTGTTTGCAGGAGTATTGATCCAAGAAAAGATTAAATATCCAGCACGATCGAATATTGTATTTTGTATCTTTGTTGTATGTGTATGCTTTGTCGATGGAGCGATTGCGAAGCCATATATTTGGATCAATTTATCTTTGATACTAGCTGTCGAGCGATCAACTTATTTGTTTGAGCGAATGTC
>NZ_JBOCEG010000013.1:0-1205 GCF_050586465.1 Rhodovulum sp. YNF3179
ATGCGTATCGCGATGATCGGCACGGGCTATGTGGGGCTCGTCTCGGGGGTGTGTTTCTCGGATTTCGGCCATGACGTGGTCTGCGTGGATAAGGATCCCGGCAAGATCGCGCGACTGACCGCGGGCGAGGTGCCGATCTTCGAGCCGGGGCTGGACGTCCTGCTGGAAAAGAACGTCGCCGCGGGGCGGCTGGCCTTCACTGGCGATCTGGCCGAGGCGCTGGACGGTGTCGACGCGGTCTTCATCGCCGTGGGCACGCCGACGCGCCGGGGCGACGGGCATGCCGATCTCACCCATGTCTTCGCCGCCGCCGAAGAGATCGCCAGGACGCTCGACCACTACGCGGTTGTGGTGACGAAATCGACGGTGCCGGTGGGCACCAACCGCAAGGTCAAGGAGATCCTCGACTTGGCCCGGCCGGCGCTGGATCTCGACGTGGCGTCGAACCCGGAGTTTCTGCGCGAGGGCGCGGCCATCGACGATTTCATGCGTCCCGACCGCGTCGTCGTCGGCGTCGAGACCGATCGCGCGGCGGACATCATGGCGGATATCTACCGCCCGCTCTACCTGCGGGACTTCCCGATCATCACCACGGATCTCGAGTCCGCGGAGATGACGAAATACGCCGCGAACGCCTTCCTGGCCGCGAAGATCACCTTCATCAACGAGATCGCCGCGCTCTGCGAGAAGGTGGGTGCGGACGTCAAATCGGTCGCCAAGGGCATGGGGCTCGACAACCGGATCGGCAACAAGTTCCTGCATGCGGGGCCGGGTTATGGCGGCTCGTGCTTTCCCAAGGACACGCGGGCGCTGGCCCGCATCGGCCAGGAACACGCCGCGCCCCAGCACATCACCGAGACGGTGATCGAGGTGAACGAGGCGGTGAAGCGGCGGATGATCGAGAAACTGCGCGATCTCTGCGACGACAGCTTCAACGGCCGGACGGTGGCGGTGCTGGGCGTGACCTTCAAGCCGAACACCGACGACATGCGCGAGGCGCCCGCGCTGACCATCGTGCCGGCGCTGGTGGGTGGCGGCGCGACGGTGCGCGTCAGCGACCCGCAGGGCCAGCGCGAGGGGGCTGGGCTGCTGCCGGGGGTGGCATGGTGCGCGGATCCCTATGCCGCGGCCGAGGACGCGGACCTGATCGTGCTGCTGACGGAATGGAACGAGTTCCGCGCGCTGGACCTGGCGCGGCTGGCCGG
>NZ_JBOCEG010000014.1:0-841 GCF_050586465.1 Rhodovulum sp. YNF3179
TAGGGTCAGGACTCACAACCAGAACATGACGGTCGCCGTGATGCAGATGGCGGAGAGGAAGAGTTCACCGCATCTGTCGTAGCGAGTGGCGATGCGGCGCCAGTCCTCGAGGCGAGCGAACAGGTTCTCGATCCGGTGGCGCTGCTTGTAGAGTTTCCGGTCATGGCGGGCGGGGTTCTTGCGTCCGTGCCGAGCCGGGATGCAGGCAATAGTCCCCTTGTCTGCGAGGCCATCACGGAACCAATCGGCGTCGTAGCCCTTATCACCCAAGAGCGTCCTGGCAGGCGGCAGGGCGTCCATTAGGACCAGCGCGCCCTTCGCATCACTCATCTGGCCTGGGGACAGGAAGAAGGTTAGTGGCCGACCCAGTGCGTCGCAGAGCATGTGCAGCTTCGAGTTTAGACCGCCTTTGGTCCGCGCGATGGCCCGCGGGCGCGTCCCCCGTTTGAGAGGCTTGCCGCCGTGCGGTGGGCTTTGATGTGGGTGCTGTCGATCATGATCACGTCGCCGTCTGGTCCCGGCTGGGCAAGCTCGACGAAGATCCTGGCGAACACGCCCATTCGGGACCAGCGGACAAACCGGTTGTAGAGGGTCTTCGGCCGCCCATACACGGCAGGCGCGTCCTTCCACCGCAACCCGGCCTTCTTGATGTAGATTATGCCGCTCAGTACCCGCCGGTCATCAACCCGAGGCTTGCCCCGGGACTTCGGAAAGAACGGCCGCAGCCGCTCCATCTGCTCGTCGGTCAGCCAGAAATGCTCGCTCATCATTCCCCCATTCGCTTGGGAGCTTGAATCATGCAGACAGTGCAGCCTCAAACGGGTTTACGGGTCCTGACCCT
>NZ_JBOCEG010000015.1:0-816 GCF_050586465.1 Rhodovulum sp. YNF3179
TTTCTGTGCCGCGTTGATGCGGGCGAGCGCGGCCTTGGTGACGCGGTCGAGGATGACGGCGAGCAGCACGATGCCGAGGCCGGCGACGAGGCCGACGCCAAGCTCCAGGTTGCGGATGCCGCGCAGCACCAGCACGCCGAGACCCGGCGCCGAGACGAGGCTGGCGATCACCACCATGGCGAGGCTCATCATGATCGTCTGGTTCACGCCCGCCATGATGTTGGGCAGCGCCAGCGGGATCTGCACGCCGAAGAGCTTCTGGCGGTCGGTCATGCCGAAGGCGTCGGCGGCCTCGATCACGTCCTTGTCCACCAGCCGGATGCCGAGATCGGTCAGCCGGATCACCGGCACGATGGCATAGAGGATGATGGCGATGCCGTAGAGCTTGGACTCGGTCACGCTGAACAGGAAGATCAGCGGGATCAGGTAGACGAAGGGCGGCAGGGTCTGAAGCATGTCCAGCACCGGGATCGTCATGCGCTGCATGGTGTCGCTGCGTGACATGGCGATGCCGATGGGCACGCCGATGAGCACGCAGAGGAAGGCGCAGACGAAGATGATCGAGAGCGTCTGGATCGCGTAGTCGTAATGGTCGATGAAGGCCAGCAGCATGACGCAGATGGCGACGAAGCCCACCAGCTTCACCGAGCGGGTGACGGCGTAGACCACCGCCAGGATCGCCGGGATGACGATCCACCAGGGCACGGTCAGCATGGTGTAGAGCGCACCGTCCAGCGCCCAGCTGAGCGGCTGCGTGACCGGGTCGAGCACCACCTGCAGGTCGTCCTTGACCGCCAGGAACCCCTCTTCGAGGCC
>NZ_JBOCEG010000016.1:0-551 GCF_050586465.1 Rhodovulum sp. YNF3179
GCCGTGATCGTGTTCGAGGGCTGGGACGCGTCCGGAAAGGGCGGCACGATCCGTCGGATTTCCGCGGCCCTCGACCCCAGAAGCTTCAAGGTCTGGCCGATAGGGGCACCCCGGAACTACTACCTCGCGCGCCACTACCTGGCCCGGTTCATGGAACGGCTGCCGCCGGAAGGGGCGATAACCGTCTTCGACCGGTCCTGGTACGGCAGGGTGCTGGTGGAACGGGTCGAAGAGCTTACCCCGGAAGAGCGCTGGCGCGCAGCCTATGACGAGATCAACGCCTTCGAGAAGATGCTGGTTGAGGACGACACGCGCGTCGTCAAGATCTTCATGCACATCACGCCGGAGGAGCAGCTCCAGCGTTTCGAGCGTCGATTGCGGGATCCGCTGAAGCGCTGGAAGCTGAGCTACGAGGATTTTCGCAACCGCAAGCACTGGGCCGATTACGAGCAGGCCATCGAGGAGATGCTCGCGCGCACCTCCACCGCACACGCGCCTTGGTGTGTCCTGCCGGCCAACAACAAGAAATACGCGCGGATTGCCGCGATGCA